>JAQSDW010000196.1:0-108597 GCA_029946105.1 Reyranella sp.
CGCTGTAGTTGCGCCCGCCCAGCACGATCGGCCGCGTCGTCGGCCACCCGCGGGCTTTGTCGTCGGCGCCCTCGATGACGGCGCCGACCGCCACCGTGCGCTCCGCCACCCAAGGACCGCTGTAGAGAAGCTGGGCGGCGTCGCGAAAGGGCGCGTAGTCGAACTCGACCGGCGTCCCGCCAAGAGCCTTCAGTTTCTCGATGGCCTGTGCATAGAGCGTCGCGTAAGCATCGTCGCCGAAGAATTCGAGCGGCTTCGGTACGCCGAAGCGGAACGCCTTGCCGATGGCCGGTGTCGCGCGAGGAACGCACGCCACGTCCAGCACGACATCGGCATCGGCGCAGCTCAGGGCAAACACCGATACGCAGTCGAGCGAGCGGCAGGCCGGCACGACGCCCTCGTTACTGAACAGGCCCGGCGTGGGCTTCAGGCCGACGATGTTGTTGAAGGCAGCCGGCACGCGACCGGAACCCGCCGTGTCGGTGCCGAGGGAAAAGCTCACGAGGCCGGACGACACAGCGACCGCCGAGCCCGAGCTCGAGCCGCCGGGCACGTAGTCGGCATCGAAAGGATTGCGCGGCACGCCATAGGGTGAGCGTACGCCGACGAGGCCGGTCGCGAATTGGTCGAGATTGGTCTTGCCGATGGCGATGGCGCCCGCCGCGACGAGACGCTTCACGACGTCGGCCGACTCCTTTGCGTCATAGGCAAAACCGGGGCAGGCGGCCGTGGTCGCGAGGCCCGCGACGTCGATGTTGTCCTTAACCGCGAAGGGAATGCCGTAAAGCGGCAGGCGATCGATGTCGCCACGCCGTGCGTCGAGTGCGGCGGCCTGTGCGAGCAGCTCGGCGTCCGAGGCGCGCGAGATCCACACCTTGTCGTCGCCCGCCTCTTTGATGCGCTTCAACACCTCCCCGATCGTCTGCCGGACGTCGAGCGAACCGGCACGGTAGGCGCTCAGCAGCGCATGAACACCAAGGTCGAGGAGGGCTGTCATGCCTCGCTTGTAGACAACGCCGGATGTGAATGCAGCCGACAGTTTCGCGCGGGGATTGGCACGGTCCTTGCCTGTTGGGTGCGGGGATAACAGGGAACAAATGGGGCTTACAATGAAGCGTCGCTCATTCATCAGGACGACGGCTGCCGCCAGCGCCGCCGTCACCGCCGCGCCGGCCATCTGGTCCGAGGCCAAGGCGCAGGCCCGCAACGAGACGCTTCTGCTGGTGACCGAAAGCCCGCCCAATTCGATGGACATCCAGGGCGTCGGCACCAACCGGCCGGCCTACGAAGTTTCGTGGAACACCTACGATCGCTTGATTACCTACGGCGCCAAGAAGGATGCCAACGGCAACGATCATTACGATTACACCAAGCTCGAGCCCGAGCTCGCCACCGACTGGAACGTCACGCCCACCTCGGCCACCTTCAAGTTGCGCAAGGACGCCAAGTTCCACGACGGCACGCCGATCACTGCCAAGGACGTGAAATGGTCGTTCGACCGCGCCGTCTCGGTCGGCGGCTTCCCGACCTTCCAGATGGCGGCGGGCTCGCTGGAGAAGAAGGAGCAGTTCGTCGTCGTCGACGACAACACTTTCCGCGTCGACTTTCTGCGCGCCGACAAGCTCACCATGC
Organism: Reyranella sp.; assembly: GCA_029946105.1. Taxonomy (GTDB): domain Bacteria; phylum Pseudomonadota; class Alphaproteobacteria; order Reyranellales; family Reyranellaceae; genus Reyranella. The sequence continues at coordinate 1,633 of JAQSDW010000196.1, forward strand.
CCGACATCGGCGTGCCGGTGCCGGTGATCATGAATTCCGAGCTCTGCAAGAAGAACGCAACCGCCACCGATCCGTGGGCCATGGAGTGGTTGAAGAACAATCTGGCCGCCGGCGGCGCCTACAAGATCGAACGCTGGCAGCCCGGCCAGGAAGTGGTCTTCGCGCGCAATGACGATTGGAAGAACGGGCCGATGCCCAAGGTCCGGCGCGTCATCCAGCGCATCATCCCGTCGGCTGGCAACCGCCGCGCGCTGCTCGAACGCGGCGATGCCGACATCTCGTTCGACCTGCCGTCCAAGGATTTCGCCGAACTCAAGACATCGCCCAAGCTCACCGTGATCGGCACGCCGATCGAGAATGCGATGATGTATCTCGGCATGAACGTGAACCAGAAGCCGTTCGATAACGTCAAGGTGCGCCAGGCTGTGGCCTGGGCCGTGCCCTACCAGCAGATCATGGACTCGGTGATGTTCGGCCAGGCGATCCCGCTATTCGGCGGTGCCGACAACAAGTTCAAGGGCGTCTACTGGCCGCAGAAGGATGGTTATAAGACCGACATCGCCAAGGCCAAGGCGCTGATGGCGGAGGCGGGCTATCCCAACGGCTTCGAGACGACCCTGTCGTTTGACCTCGGCCTCGCCAGCACCAACGAGCCGCTCACGATCCTGGTCCAGGAGAGCCTGGCGCAGATCGGCATCAAGTCCACGATCAACAAGATCCCGGGCGCCAACTGGCGTGGCGAACTGCTCAAGAAGAACATGCCGATGATCACCAACGCCTTCGGCGGCTGGCTGAACTATCCGGAGTATTTCTTCTTCTGGTGCTATCACGGCCAGAACGCCGTCTTCAACACGATGGGCTACAAGAACCCGACGATAGACGCGCTGATCGACAAGGCGCGGTTCACCACGGGTCCGGAGTATGAGGCGGCGGTCAAGGGTTTCATCGACATCGCCTTCGAGGAGGTGCCGCGGGTGCCGATCTTCCAGCCGCTGCTGAACGTGGCGATGCAGAAGAACGTCACCGGCTACCGCTACTGGTTCCACCGCCAGCTCGACTATCGCCAGCTCGTGAAGAGCTAGGCGCGGGCGCCGGAGGCGGCGATGCTGAACCTGCTGCTGTCGCGGCTGGCGACGGCGATCCCCAGCATCGTCGGGGTCGTCATCGTCACCTTCATTCTGACCCGCATGCTGCCGGGTGACCCCGCAGCCTATTTCGCCGGGCTGGCCGCGAGCCCGCAGGCGATCGCGGAGATCAGGACCAAGCTCGGCCTCGACAAGCCGCTGCCCGAGCAGTTCGTCGCCTATATCGGCGATCTGCTGCACGGCAACCTCGGCAATTCGCTCAGTACCGGCCAGCCGGTGGTGACGGAAATCGCCACGCGCCTGCCGGCCTCGGCCGAGCTCACACTGTTTGCCCTGATCCTGGCGGTGGCGATCGCCATTCCGCTCGGCGTGCTGGCCGCGGTGAAGCAGGGCACCTGGATCGATCACACCTGCCGCATCGTCACGACGGCGGGGGTGTCGTTGCCGGTGTTCTTCACCGGCCTGCTGTTCGCCTACGTCTTCTATTATCTGCTGCAGTGGGCGCCGGCGCCGACCGGGCGGCTCGACGTCTTTCTCTCAGCCCCGACCCACATCACGGGCTTCTACCTGATCGATTCGGCGCTCACCGGCAATCTCGAGGCGTTCTGGGGAGCTCTAAGTCAGCTCGCGCTCCCGGCGATCTCGATGGCGATCTTTTCCCTGGCCCCGCTCGCCCGCATGACACGCGGCTCGATGCTGGCGGTGCTGGGCAGCGACTTCATCCGCACCGCGCGGGCGAGCGGCCTCAGCCCGCGCACGGTCGTCTTCACCTATGCCTTCCGCAACGCCGTGCTGCCGGTCATCACGACGCTCGGCATGGTGTTCTCCTTCCTGCTGGGCGCGAACGTGCTGATCGAGACGGTGTTCGCCTGGCCGGGCATCGGCCTTTATGCGGTGAACGCTCTCATCACCTCTGATTATGCGCCGGTGCAGGGCTTCGTGCTCACCATGGCGGTGCTCTACGTGGTGCTCAACCTCACCATCGACTTCCTCTACGGCCTGGTCGATCCGCGCGTGCGGCTGGACTCCTGAGCATGCTGCCGCTGCTCCGCCACGCCCGCTACGTCCTGTCGGAGAACCCGGTCACCGGGATCGCTTTCGGCCTGTTCGCACTGTTTCTGTTCGCCGCAATCCTGGGCCCTGTGCTGGCGCCCTACAATCCGATGCAGAGCAACGCCGCCATGGCGCTGAAGCCGCCGTCGGTCGCACACTGGTTCGGCACCGACCAGCTCGGTCGCGACATCTTCAGTCGAGTGCTGGTGGCCACACGCCTCGACCTCACCATCGCCTTCGCCTCGGTCATCCTGGCCTTCTTCCTCGGTGCGCTATCGGGTGTCGCGGCGGGTTATTTCGGCGGCTGGACCGATCGCATCGTCGGGCGCCTGGCCGACACGATCATGGCCTTTCCGCTGTTCGTGCTGGCCATGGGCATCGTGGCGGCGCTCGGCAACGAGGTGATCAACATCGTGATCGCCACCGCCATCATCAATTTCCCGCTCTACGCCCGCGTAGCGCGCGCCGAGGCCAACGTGCGACGCGACGCAGGCTTCGTCGAGGCGGCGCGACTCTCGGGCAATGGCGAGACGCGCGTACTGCTGGGCCATGTGCTGCCCAACATCATGCCCATCATGATGGTGCAGATGTCGCTCACCATGGGCTACGCCATCCTGAACGCCGCCGGCCTGTCGTTTATCGGGCTCGGTGTCCGCCCACCCGCCGCCGAGTGGGGCATCATGGTCGCCGAGGGCGCCAACTTCATCCAGTCGGGCGAATGGTGGATCGCGCTCTTTCCCGGCGCCACGCTGATGCTGGCAGTCTTCTGCTTCAATCTCCTGGGCGACGGGCTGCGCGACATCATCGATCCAAGGATGCGCACATGACTGCGGTGCCCGCTCTTTCGGTGCCCGCCCTCTCGGTCGAGGACCTGTCGGTCGAGTTCCGCACGCGCTCCGGCGTCGTCAAGGTGCTGGAGCATGTGTGCTTCAGCGTCGACAAGGGCGAGACCGTGGCGCTGGTGGGCGAGAGCGGATCGGGCAAGTCGGTCACGGCCTTCGCCGTCATGGGCATCCTCGATGCCGCCGGCAAGGTGACGTCGGGGCGGGCGATGTTCGGTGGCGCCGACCTGCTGGCGTTGAGCGAGCACGATCTTGCCGAGCAGCGCGGCCGCGAACTCTCGATGATCTTCCAGAATCCGCGCACGGCGCTCAATCCGATCCGTCGCGTGGGACGCCAGATCGCCGACGTGCTGGTGCGCCACGGCGGCGCCACCCGCAACGATGCCCCGCGGGCCGCGATCGAGATGCTGAAGAAGGTCCGCATTCCCGATCCCGAGCGCCGCGCCGAGGCCTATCCCTTCGAGCTGTCGGGCGGCATGTGCCAGCGTATCATGATCGCCATCGCACTCGCCTGCCGGCCGGCGCTGCTGATCGCCGACGAGCCGACCACCGGCCTCGACGTCACCACCCAGGCCGTGATCATGGACCTGATCGGTGAGCTGGCGGGCGAGGCGGGCATGGCCACGATCTTCATCACCCACGACCTGGCGCTGGCCGCCGAATACTGCGACCGCATCGTGGTCATGCATGCCGGCCACATCGTCGAGGCCGCCCCGGGCCGCGACCTGTTCGCCTATGCGCGCCATCCCTATTCGGCCAAGCTGTTGGCCGCGACGCCGGGTGAGACGGTCTCGCTCGAGCAGATGGCCTCGATCCCCGGCGGCCTGCCGGACCTGCGCCGCGCCGACCTGCCGGCCTGCCGCTATAGCGGCCGCTGCGAGCGTCGCCTCGACCAATGCGCCCAACCTCTGCCGCAGAGAACCGTGGGTGAGCGCCACGTCATTGCCTGCTGGAATCCGCTATGACAGAGGCGGTAGCCCCCGGGCCGTTGCTCGATATCGCCGAGCTGGCCAAGCGATTCACCGTCGGCAGCAAGCAGAGCCTGCTGGCGCGGGCCACGTCGTTTCGCAAACCGGTGGCGCCGCTACCGCAGCTTTATGCGGTCGACGAGGTGAGCTTCACCATCGGCCGTGGCGAGACGGTCGGGCTGGTGGGCGAGTCGGGTTGCGGCAAGTCCACCCTGGTGCGTCTGATCAACCGCCTGCTCGATCCGACTTCGGGAAGCATCCGTCTGGGGGGTGCAGAACTGGCCGACTTCAAGGCGCGGAACTTTGCCGCCAATCCCCATCGCGCCCGCATCCAGATGGTGTTCCAGGACGCCAGCGACTCGCTCAATCCGCGCTACACGGCGGCCGACGCCATCGCCGATCCGATCCGGCGGCTGAAGAAAATGTCGGGGCCCGATCTTGCGGCAAGGGTTGAGAAGCTCGCCGACATGACCGGCCTGCCGCGCGAGCTTCTGTCGCGCTTCCCGCACCAGCTTTCGGGCGGCCAGAAGGCGCGCGTCGGCATCGCACGCGCGATTGCCGTCGAGCCCGAACTGCTGATCCTCGACGAGCCGACGGCCGCGCTCGACGTCTCGGTGCAGGTCGTGATCCTGCAGCTTCTGCAGCAGCTCAAGCGCGAACTCGGCATGAGCTATCTGTTCGTGAGTCACGATCTCAACGTCGTGCGGCTGCTCTGCGACCGGGTGCTGGTGATGTATCTCGGCAAGGTCGTGGAGCAGGGGCCGGCCGCCGAAGTCTTCGCCGATCCGAAGCACCCCTATACCAAGGCGCTGATCTCGGCGATCCCGCAGGCCGAGCCCGAGCAGCGGGTCGGCCGCCTGCGCCTGGGCGGCGAGCCGCGCAGCCCGATCGATCCCGATCCGCGGGTCTGCCGCTTCTATGGCCGCTGCCCCAAGGGCACGCCGCGCTGCGCCGAGGATATGCCGCTCTTGCGTCCGGCTGGTCTGGCGCGGCAGGTTGCCTGTCACTTCGCTTGAGGGAGGAAAGACGTGGCCGACGAGAAGCCTGCGGAGAAGCTAGACGTGGCGCGCCTGGTCGACGAGACGGCGAAGGCCATCGGCCTGCCGATCGCGGCCGAGTCCCGCGCCAACGTGATCCTGAACTACGAGCGATCGCTGACGATCGCGCGGCCGCTGCTCGAGGTCGAACTCGACGACGAGCTGACGCCCGGTCCGGTGTTCCGGCCATGAGCGATCCTCTCTCGAAGGCGGCGACCGCGACCGAAATCGCGGCTGCGGTGAGGAGCGGCAAGGCCAAGGCCACTGCCGTGATCGAGGCCACGCTGAAGCGCATCGAGAAGTCGGAGCCCACGATCAACGCCTTCACCGACGTGGTGGCCGAGCGGGCGCGCAAACGCGCGGCCGAGATCGATGCCGGCAATCACCGCGGGCCCTTGATAGGCGTGCCGTTCGCGGTCAAGAATCTGTTCGATATCGAAGGCCTGCCGACGCGGGCCGGCTCCAAGATCAACGTCGATGGGCCGAAGGCGGCACGCGACGGCGCGCTGGTGCGCAAGCTCGAGGCCGCGGGCGCGATCCTGGTCGGCGGCCTCAACATGGGAGAATACGCCTACGATTTCACTGGCGAGAACGTGCACTACGGCCCGTCGCGCAATCCGCGCGACACGACGCGCATGTCCGGTGGCTCGTCGGGCGGTTCGGGTGCCGCGGTGGCGGCGGGCGAGGTGCCGCTGGCGCTGGGCTCCGACACCAACGGCTCGATCCGCGTGCCGTCCTCGCTCTGTGGCCTGTTCGGCCTAAAACCGACCTATGGCCGTCTGAGCCGCGCAGGTTCGTTCCCGTTCGTCGACGCTTTCGATCATTTGGGGCCGATCGCGCGCTCGGCCGAGGATCTGGCGTTGTCGTTCGACGCGATGCAGGGCTGGGATCCCGACGACCCGGTCTGCACCGATCGTCCTGCCGATCCGACCCTGCAGCGGCTGATCGAGGGCATCGACGGGCTGCGCATTGCAATCGCCGGCGATTATTTTGCCAAGGGTGGCGAGCCCGAGATGTTCGAGGCCGTGGCAACGGTGGCGAAGGCGCTGGGTGCAACGAAGACGGTCGTGCTGCCGGAGGCGGCGGCGGCGCGGGCGGCGGCCTATGTCATCACCGCCGTCGAGGGCGGGCAGCTTCATCTGCCGCGGCTGAGAAGCCGCCCGCAGGATTTCGACCCCGACACGCGCGAACGCTTCATGGCCGGCGCCCTGCTGCCGGGCTCCTGGTACGTGAAGGCCCAGCGCTTCCGCCGCCGCTATCGCGCAAACGTTCTGAAAATCTTCGACCAGGCCGACATCGTCCTCGCGCCGGCCACGCCCTGCACGGCGCCCAAGCTCGGCCAGGTCATGATGAAACTGGGTGGCGTCGATCTGCCGGTGCGCGCCAATCTCGGAGTCTTCACCCAGCCGATCTCGTTCATTGGCCTGCCCGTGGTGGTGGCGCCGCTGCAGCGGCCGGGCGGCCTGCCGATCGGCGTACAGATCATCGCCAAGCCTTTTAACGAACAGGCAGCCCTTCGCGTCGCCGCCTTCCTGGAGAAGCAGGGCGTCGCCAGCGCGCCGCCGGCCTGAGGAGATAAAAATGGAAATCAATATCCCCGAGGTCGTGGGCGAGGTGACTGCGGCCTTCAATCGCTACGAGATGGCGCTCAACACCAACGACGTGGTGACGCTCGACTCGCTCTTCTGGAAGAGCCCGCACACGCTACGCTACGGTATCGGCGAGCAGCTCTACGGCCACGACCAGATCGCGGCCTTCCGCGCCGGACGCGATCCCGGCTTCGTGCTCAATCGCGACCTGCTGAAGCTCTGGATCGTCACCTACGGCCGCGACTTCGGTACGGCGAACTGCGAGTTCCGTCGCCACGGCGCCACCAAGACCGGTCGGCAGAGCCATACCTGGATGCGCACTCCTGAGGGTTGGCGTATCGTGGCCGCGCACGTCTCGCTGCTTGGCGAGGTGACGCCCATGAAAGCCTAAGGGACGAATTGAAACTTCTGCTGACTCATCTGCCGCTGGCCAGGCGGACATACTACGGTACGCGGGCGCTCGCGCGGCTGCAGGAGCTGGTCGAGGTGACGCTGCACGAGGGCGATGCGCCGCTCGATCCTGCCGGCGTGATCGCGGCGGCACGCGACGTCGATTTCATCATCGCCGACCGTTCCACTCCCGTGCCCGGGGAGATCTTCGCCGGCCTGCCCAATCTCAAGGTCGTGATGCGGAGCGCGGTCGATATCCGCAACATCGACGTGGCGGCGGCCTCGGCCGCCGGCGTGCTGGTCACCCATGCCGAGCCCGGCTTCGTGAAGTCGGTCGTCGAGCTGACTCTGGGCTTCCTCGTCGATCTGTCGCGAGGAGTAACGCGCGCGGCAACCGACTACCATGAGGGCCGAAAGCCCGAGATCCGCGTCGGCCGGCAACTCGCCGGCAGCACGGTCGGCATCATCGGCTACGGCCGCATTTCCTGCGATCTCGCACCGCTGCTCGCCGCCATGGGTATGACGGTGCTGGTGTCCGATCCCTACGCCCAGGTCGATGACCAGCGCTTCATCAAGCTGCCGATGGACGATCTGCTGGCGCGTGCCGACTATGTGATCTGCCTCGCCATCGCCAACGAGGACACCGAGAACCTGCTCGATGCGGCGGCCTTCGCCCGCATGAAATCGGACGCCTTTTTCATCAACATGTCGCGCGGCAACCTTGTCGACGAGGCAGCGTTGACGAAGGTGTTGGCCGAAAATCGCATCGCTGGAGCGGCCATGGACGTTGGCCGCGCGCCGGATCAGATGCCATCGCCCGAGCTGGCGCGCCTGCCCAACGTGATCGCCACGCCACATGTCGGCGGCCTGACCCCGCCCGCCAGCGAAAGTCAAGCGATGGATACTGTGCGCCAGGTCGAGGTGCTGGTGAAAGGCGAGGTTCCGCCGGGTGCCGCCAACCTCAATCGGTGGACGCGACGGCCCTAATCCACTGGTCGCCTGAAACCTTCCGGCAGGGCGTACGTTGGTCTTTCAGTCCTGCTGAAAGGAGGCGAACAATGGATAATCTTTCCGATCTGACCGCCGTTCGCGTCCCCGACGACGAGGTCGATCTTTACAACGTGACCGAAAGCGGCTGGTACGCCGTCGATGACGAGGACAAGGCGGTCATCGGGCCGTTCGAGAGCCTCGATGAATGCGACCAGGCGATCGGCGACCGGAACAGCCTCATGGCTCCCCAGATCTCGCCCATTTCACGGGCCCACATTACCTGAACGCGGCTGGCACGGTTGAAATGCGGCGGCGTCGCCTTGCGTCTTGGGGAGCCCTCTTGGCACCGGAGGCGGCCCCATGCGTAATCCCCCCAATGCGTACCCAAGGATCTGATTGCCGTTCACGTCCCTACCGAGGATTTGGGCGACTATAGCGTCACCCAGACTGGTTGGTACGCGCTCGACGACGGCGGCGACAACATCCTCGGCCCGTTCGACAGCCTGGCCCAGTGCGATCGCGCCATACGCGAACGCCTGCTGCCGACGATCGGAGATTGACGCCGGGAGATTGAGCCTAGTTCCCCGGGCCGCGCTCCATCGAGTAGGGCTGCCAGCGATCGAGCTTGGATTTTTCCAGCACCGTCGGATTGACGCAGGCACGCGGCCACTTGCCGCCCAGCACCAGCGCCATCTCCGCGCCGACGCGCCGCTTGCGCGCGACGTCGAAGCGGTTCGAGGCCGAGGCGACGTGCGCCGTCAGGATGACGTTGTCCATGCCGAGCAGCGGATTGTTGTGCCCGACCGGTTCGGTCTCCAGCACATCGAGGCCGGCGCCGGCGATCCAGCCTTCCTGCAGCGCCTTGATCATCGCGGCTTCGTCGACCGTTGAGCCGCGGCCGGTGTTCACGAACAACGCCGTCTTCTTCATCTTCTTGAAGTGCGTTTCCTTCATCAGGTGATGCGCATCCTTGGTGCCGGGCGCGTGCATCGAGATGATGTCGGAGCGCTGCAGCAGCTCGTCGAAGCCGACCGGCTGCACGCCATGGTCGGACATCACCAGTTCCTCGATGTAGGGATCGTAGGCCAGCATCTGGAAGCCGAACGGCGCGGCACGCTTGGCGACAGCACGCGCGACGTGACCGAACGAGATGAAGCCCAGCGTCATGCCCATCAGGCGCGGGAACTGGTAGAGCATCGGCCGCGCCTTGCCCCAGTCGCCCTTGCGGACCATCTGGTCCTGCACCACCAGGCGCCGCCAGCTCGACAGGATCAGGGTCATGGCGTGGTCGGCCACTTCCTCGATGAAAGTGTCGGGGCAGTTGGTGACGGGAATGCCGAGCGCGGTCGCGGCCTCCACGTCGACCGAATCGACGCCGACGCTGGCCAGCGACACGACCTTCAATTTCTTGGCCGAGTTGATTACCTTCGCCGTGATGCGTGGCCGGCCCTTGGCGTAGATCGCGTCGGCATCGATGGCAGCAGCGGCAAGTTCATCCTCGCCGCCCTTCACCTCGACGATCTCGGCGCCGATGGCGGCCAATGCCTCCATCTCCAGGGAATGGTCCGCGCCCGGCACGCCTGTGCCCGGGCCGGCGGTTGTCACGATCTTGAAACGTGCCACGTGTTGTCTCCTCCGCTGATTTGAGCGCACTCTAGCGCAAATCGGCGCCTCTCCAACCACGGTGAAACGGCATGTCTGCAATCAAGAACGTCCTTTTGATCGTCGTCGACCAGTGGCGTGGCCTGATGCTGCCCAAGCTCGGCGCGGATTACCTGAAGCTGCCGAACATCGACCGTCTGTGCGCGGAGGGCGTGACTTTCCGCAACCATTTCACCCAGGCTGTACCCTGCGGGCCAGCGCGGGCCAGCCTGCTGACCGGCCTCTACATGATGAACCACCGGGCCGTTCAAAACACCGTTCCGCTGGCCGACCGCTTCACCAACCTGGCGCACGAGCTGCGCCGTGGCGGCTATGACCCGGCGCTGGTCGGCTACACCACCACGACGCCCGATCCGCGCAAGACCGCGCCCAACGATCCGCGTTTTTTCGTGCTGGGCGATATCATGGAGGGCTTCCATGCCGTAGGGGCGTTCGAGAACCGTGACGCTTATTTCGGCTGGGTGGCGGGCCAGGGATTCGAGTTACCCTCCACCCGAGAGGATATCTGGCTGCCGCAAGGCGGCGGCGGTGCCGGTGCGACGTCGCGGCCGGCGGTGATCCCGAGAGAATTGTCCGACACCGCCTGGTTCACCGAACGCGGCCTTGCCTATCTGCGCGGTCGCGAGGGACGCCCGTGGTTCCTGCATCTGGGCTATTACCGGCCGCATCCGCCCTTCATCGCCTCAGCCCAGTATCACGCGATGTACCGGCCGGAGGACATGCCCAAGGCCGTGCGTGCCGGCTCGGCCGCCGAGGAGGCGAGGCAGAATGCGTTGCTCGGCTACTATGTGAACCACATTTCGCAGTCGAGCTTCTTCCAAGACGGCAAGAAGCTGGGCTCGGAAATGAGCGAGCAGGAAGTCGCGCAGGTGCGCGCCACCTATTGCGGTCTGATGAGCGAGATCGACGAGCAGCTCGGCCGCGTGTTCGACTATCTGAAGCAGACCAACCAGTGGGAAGATACGCTGATCGTCTTCACCTGCGATCATGGCGAGCAGCTCGGCGACCATCATCTGCTGGGCAAGATCGGCTATTTCGACGAGTCCTATCGCATCCCCATGATCGTGCGCGATCCGCGCCAGGAGGCGAATGGCACGCGCGGCACGGTCGAGCCGCGCTTCACCGAGACGATCGACACCATGCCGACCATCCTCGAATGGCTCGGCCTGCCGGTCCCTCGCCAGTGCGACGGCCGCTCGCTGCTGCCGTTCTGCGAGGGCGAGCCGCCGGCCGACTGGCGCACCGAGGTGCACTACGAGTTCGACTTCCGCGACCTCTACTACAGCAAGCCCGAATCGTCGCTGGGCATTCCGATGGACAAGTGCGGGCTGGCAGTGGTGCAGGACGAAGCCTTCAAGTACGTGCATTTCGCCGCCCTGCCGCCGCTCTTCTTCGACCTCGAGAAGGACCCGGGCCAGTTCGTGAACCGTGCCACCGATCCCGCCTATGCCGCGCGCATGGGCGAGTATGCCGCCAAGATGCTGACCTGGCGGCTGGGCTTTGCCGAGCGCACCCTCACCGGTTATCGCGCGACCCCGAATGGCCTTGAAGTCCGGGCAGCGTAGAGGCGCCATGGCATTGAAGGCACGCCGGACTATGCGGCGCAGCAGCCAGCTAAGGTCTATTCGAGAACCTCGCCGGCGCACAACCAACAATCCCCGCCCAGCGTGGTGGGGCGGGGTCGTCTAGAGCAGATGCCTCAACCGCGGTTAGCGAGCGCGGTAGCCGGCCGTGACTTCGTCCTTGTGGGCGGCGAAGGCCGCCAGGACTTCGGCCTTTTCGCGCTGCGGGACCTTGACGAGGTCCAAGGTCCGTCCGAGTTCCGCGGCGACCTCGTCGAATTCTGCGGGGGAAATCCGGAGAGTTCGGTGGGCCTCCTCAAGGCCGAGCGGCGTCTTGCCGGGCTTGGTGGGCGTGAACTGGAAAGGCCCACCGGAAACGTTGCAGACCCACAGCGTCCGCATGAACTTGAGGCCGGGCAACCTTCCCAGGTTCTTGGTGTGCCATTCCCGCAGCTGCGGGTTTTGGGAGTTCTGGCCGACGATGGGATTCTTCACGACGGCGTCGCTGAAGTGATCCACCACCGCCGCGATGGCGAAGACGCCACCCAGCCGCTCGTACAGTGTTTTCTCAGGCATGGTTTGCTGGGCCTGTGCGTACGCGCCATCTACCCCCGCCAATACAGCCACCGCGGCGGCGGTCAGCGTCAGCCCGGCGGCCGCGCTTCGTCTCGTCATCGGGGTCGAAACAGCCCTTGTCATGGTCATCTCCTTGGTGATGGGGGTACGCCAAACTCCGCCTGCCGCTCGATGCGCACGTCTCAGCGCAGCAGGGCGATCGCCAGCAGGACAACCGTCACGGCGAGCACGCCGCTGGCCGTCCGCCAGAGCCGTGGCCGCGCGAACGCCACGCGCTCGGGTACAATTCGCAGTTCGATGTTTTTCCAGACCTGCGGTCGCGGCAGCGCCGGGGCCAGCGTTTCGGTCAGCAGCGCGAAGCGATCCTCCCACTGGTCGACGGCCCGGCAATAGCGCGCGTCGCGCTCGCGGCGTCTCTCGAAGCCGCGCCGCACCGCGCCGTGCAGGCCGCCGACGGCGTATTCAGCGGCGACCAGCTCGCGCCAGCCGGCGTCCGAGCCGCCGGTGAGACAGCGGTTCATCTGCGCCAGGCCGCGACGGACCCAGCTCTTGGCGGTACCAAGTTGGACGTCGAGGCGCTTGGCCAACTCGCTGTGCGTCAGGCCCTCGAAGTACGCCAGCGTCAAGGCGCGGCGATGGTTGGCCGGCAGATTGGCGAGACAGGCATTGACCCGCCGGGCGTCGTCGCTCCGTATTGCCTGGTCGGCGGGATCAAGATCCGCCGATGCGAACATGTCACCTTTGATTTCGTCGTGACCGTCCTCGCGCCGATGAAGTGCTTCGCGCGCCGTCAGCGCGCGGTTGCGCACGATCCGTACCAGCCAGCCATAGGCCGTGCCCTTGTCGGGATCGTATCGATGCGCCCACCGCCAGATGCGTACGAACGAGTCCTGCAGTACGTCCTCGGCGACGTCGCTGCGTCCGCCGACAATGCTCCGCGCGATCGCCAACAGCCGCCCCGCGGTCAGCTCGTAGAGTCGCGCGAAGGCGGATTCGCGGCCGGCGGCGGTCTCGGCCAGCAGGAGGGCAAGCGCGTCGAACGAACCGCTCGGGGACGGTGTGTGCGGATTGGTAAGCGAGGCCGCGCCGCGCAGCCGGGTCATGCCCCTGCCAAGACTGAGGATTTCGACCATCAATCCAGCTCCTTTGGATTCACTACCCGCCAAACCGCGATTTGGATGCACTGCATCCGTTTCGCCAAAGCCTAGGCTCTCTTCGAGGAACGACACTTCGTCGGGGGTCGAACCCGCGGGAGAACGCCATGTCGTCATCGAGACTACGACCCGCCGCCTCTTCCTGTTCCGGATTCGGCAGTTCACGACTTCGGCATATGCAATTGCCTGCTGACTGCGACCTGAATCATGAAGACGGGCTACTGGAGTAGCCTGCCTTTGGCGGGCTAAACTCGAGTCATGAAAGAGGAAACCTACCGCCGGCCGGCTCCGGGCCAGCATCCGCCCAACCGGTCCGAAGGTTACAAATCGACGACCGGGCGCTCGCCGGCCAAGCCCGCGATCGTGCTGCCCCAGACCTTGTCGGAAATCACCGGGCCCTTGTTGGTCGAGGAACGGCTCGGCGCGCTGGAGAACGATCTCACGCGCCAGCGCATGGGGCCGCCGCTCGGCGAGCGTATCATCGTGCACGGCCGCGTGCTCGACGAGGACGGCAAGGCCGTGCCCAACGCCCTGGTCGAGATCTGGCAATGCAACGCTGCCGGCCGATATCATCATCCGGACGACCAGCACGATGCGCCGCTCGATCCCAATTTCTACGGCGGCGGACGGGCGCGCGCCGATACCGACGGCCACTACAAATTCATCACGGTGAAGCCCGGCGCCTATCCGTGGGGCAACCACAAGAATGCCTGGCGGCCGGCGCATATCCATTTCTCGCTGTTTGGGCCCGCCTTCGCCACGCGCCTGATCACGCAGATGTATTTCCCCAACGATCCGGTGCTGGCCTACGACCCGATCTACAACGCCGTGCCCGAGGGTGCGCGCCATCGCCTGCAGGCGGCCTTCGACATGGAGGGCACGCAGCCGGAATGGGCGCTGGCCTACAAGTTCGACATCGTGCTGCGCGGCCGCAACGCTACACCCCTTGAATCCTGAAGCTGGATGCCAAGCATGCCTCATGGCCTGACGCCCTCGCAGACGATCGGGCCGTTCTATTGGGGCACCGTGGTCAGCACCTGTCGCGCCGAGCTGGCGCCGCGCGGCGTGGCCGGCGAGCGTATCGAGATCGTGCTAACCTTGCACGACGTCGACGGCAAGGTGGTCACCGACGGGCTGCTCGAACTCTGGCAGGCCAACAGTCACGGCCGCTACAACCATCCCGAGGATCGCCGCAATCTGCCGCTCGACGCAGGCTTCGAGGGCTTCGGCCGCGCCTCGACCGATGGCGACGGCTCTGCGCATTTCGGCACGGTGAAGCCCGGCCGCGTGCCGTGGCCACATGATGGAGGGCAGGGCGGCGGCTTGCAGGCGCCGCACATCAACATCTCCGTCTTCGCGCGCGGGGTGCTGAACCGCCTCGCGACCCGGCTCTATTTCGACGGCGACCCGGCGCTGGCCGAGGATCCGGTCCTGAAGCTGGTCGAGCCGGCGCGGCGCGGCACGCTGCTGGCCAAGTGCGACGCCAAGGGTGTCTGGCGCCTGCCGATCCATCTCGGCGGCGCGCAGGAGACGGTCTTTTTCGAGAGCTGATCCCTAACTCGGCCCCGCACCCTGGGTGCCGACGTAGACGGCGTAAAGCGACTGGCTGGCTGCCATGAACAGCCGGTTGCGCTTGGGACCACCAAAACAGACGTTGCCGCAGACTTCGGGCAGGCGGATGCGGCCGAGCAACTTGCCCTCCGGGTTCCATACCGTGACGCCGCTGTAGCCGAGGTTGCGACCAGCGTTGCTCGATACCCAGATGTTGCCATCGACGTCGGCGCGCAGCCCGTCGGGCCCGCATTTGATGCCGTCGACCATGAAGTCCGAGAACAGCTTGCGATTGGAGGTCTTGTTGTCGGTACCGACGTCGAATGAGTAGACCTCGCCCTTGCCGCCCGGCCCGGTGTCGCCCGGTCCCTTGCCGGTGCTGGCGACATAGAGCTTCTTGTAGTCGGGCGAGAAGCAGAGGCCGTTGGGATCGGGCACCTGATCTTCGGTCACCACGAGATCGACGCGGCCGCTGGGATCGATGCGATAGCAGTTGGTCGGCAACTCGCGCTTGTAGGCGCCCATGCCGGGCGGCTGGCCGAGCGTCGGCTTCAGTCGGCCGCCGGCATTGCTCGGGCCGCCCGCCATGTCGGGCGTGCCCTCGTAGAGCTGGCCGCCGTAGGGCGGATCGGTGAACCAGTAGCTGCCGTCGGGATGGGCCACGACGTCGTTGGGCGAGTTCAGTTTCTTGCCCTGAAAGTTGTCGGCCAGCACGCTCACCGAGCCGTCGAGTTCGTAGCGCACCACGCGTCTCGTCAGATGCTCGCAGGACAGTTGCCGGCCCTGGAAGTCGAAGCTGTTGCCGTTGCTGTTGTTCGACGGCAGGCGGAACACGCTCACGCGGCCGTCGTCCTCCAGCCAACGCAGTTGGCGGTTGTTGGGAATGTCGCTCCATACCAGGTAGCGACCGACCGAATTCCACGCCGGCCCCTCCGACCACAGCGCGCCGGTCCAAAGCCGCGTGATGGCGGCGTTGGGTTGGGTGATGCCGTTGAACGCCGGATCGACGGTAATCATGTCGGGATCGCGGAAGTAGGTCGTTGGCGCGCCGTTCGGCCCGAAATCCCGCGGCGGATTGGTGATCGTGGTGGCCGGAGCCGCGGGGGCTGGCGTTGCCGCTGGTGTTGCCGGCGCCTGGGCCTGTGCAAGGCTTGGAGCGAGGGCGATGGCGCCGATGCCGGCGGCCGCGATCAGGCCGCGGCGTGACAGGTCACGGCCGCATGGCTGTTGAGTCATGGGTGTTCCTCCAGGGATTTTGTTTTTGGGTAGTCGGAACAACGCGACGCTACAGAGCAGAGGCTAGGTCCGGCGCCCGGGCGACGACAATGCCCGTGGGCGCACTTCTGGATGCCCTAAATATAGCTCACCTTGACGATCTCGAGCTCTTCCTCGCCGGTCGGCGTTCGCAGCCGCACGACATCGCCTTCCTGCGCGCGCAGGAGCGCCCGGGCGATCGGGGAGATCCAGCTCACGTGGCCCTTGGCCAGGTCGACCTCGTCGACTCCCACGATCTTGACCGTACGTTGCTTGTCGTCGGCATTGGCCGTGGTCACGGTGGCGCCGAAGAACACCTGGTCGGTCGCAGCTCCACTTTGGGCGCGCTTGGCCGGGTCGACCACCTCGGCATTGGCCAGACGCTTGCTGAGGTAGCGGACGCGCCGGTCGATCTCGCGCAGGCGCTTCTTGCCGTAGATATAATCACCATTCTCCGAGCGATCGCCGTTGCCGGCCGCCCACGTCACCACCTTCACCACTTCGGGCCGCTCCTTGCGCATGAGCTGGTTCAGCTCGTCGCGCAGGCGCTCGAAGCCTTCGGGCGTCATGTAGTTCTTGGCGGTCGTCGGCAACCCACCCATGTCTTCAGGCAGGTCGTCCTCGTCGTCGCCGTCGCTTTCCTTGGTGAAGGCCTTGCTCATTTCGACCCTTAATCTATCAAGCAGGGGTCGATGACAACCAGCCCGCCCCGTCTCCAACGTGCTTCCGGCGAAAGCCGCGTCGCTTTTGCCGTGCGTGAGGGCAAGACACGGCTGGCCGACCTTTATCAGCGCGATCCCTGCCGGGTCCTTTTTCCCGATCCCGAGCCCGGCGAGCCGCCGCAGGCGGTGTTGGTGACGACCTCGGGCGGCGTGGCGGGCGGCGATCGGCTGCGCATGGAAGTGGCCGCCGGGCCGGGCGCCCATGCGATCGTCTCGACGCAGGCGGCGGAAAAGATCTATCGCGCCGCGCCCGGCAGCGAGCCCTGCCGGATCGACGTGGCGATCGCCGTGGAGACGGGCGCCATCCTCGACTGGCTGCCGCAGGAAACCATCGTCTTTCAGGGCGCGCGTCTGACGCGGCGCACCGTGGCTGAAGTGGCGCCGGGCGCGTCGCTGCTGGGCTGCGAGATGGTGGTCCTGGGCCGCGGCGCCTCGGGCGAGCGCTTCGCCTCGGGGCTGTTGCTCGACTCCTGGTCGGTCAGGCGCGCCGGCCGGCTTGCCTGGACCGACACGCTGCGCGTCGAGGGCGAGGCCCCGGGCGGCGCAGGCTTCGGCTCGGCCAATGCGCTCGCCACCGTGATTGGCGTGTGGGACGCTCCCGAGCCGTATTTCGAGAGGGCGCGCGCGCTGCTCGATGATGCCGGAGAAGCCCGCCGCGACGTTCGCGCCGGCGTCACGCTGGTGAACGGCGTCCTGGTGGCGCGGCTGCTGGGTGAGGCCACGGCGGTACGCGCCGCGGCCATCGCCTTCCTCACGACGTTCCGGGGCCAGCGGCTTCCCCGCGTTTGGCATGTTTGATGCGTCTGCGGCCGGGCTATAGTCGGACCCGATCCGACAGGGGGAAATGGTCGATGAATCTGACGCCGCGTGAGAAGGACAAGCTTCTGGTCGCCATGGCTGCCCTCGTGGCTCGCCAGCGTCTCGAGCGCGGCGTGAAGCTCAACCATCCCGAAGCCGTGGCCCTGATCAGCGACTTCGTCGTCGAGGGCGCGCGCGACGGCCGCTCGGTCGCCGACCTGATGCACGAGGGCGCGAACGTGATCCGGCGCGAGCAGGTGATGGAGGGTGTCGCCGACATGATCCACGACATCCAGGTCGAGGCGACCTTTCCCGACGGCACCAAGCTCGTCACCGTCCACGATCCGATCCGCTGAGGAGCAGAGGCCATGAAGCCGGGTGAGATCGTCACCGCTCCGGGCGAGCTGGAGCTGAACAAGGGCCGCAATCCGATCACCGTCGAGGTCGCCAACACGGGCGATCGTCCGATCCAGGTCGGCAGCCATTATCATTTCTTCGAGACCAACGACGCGCTGAAGTTCGACCGCAAGCGCGCCAAGGGCATGCGGCTCGACATCGCCGCCGGCACCGCCGTGCGCTTCGAGCCCGGCCAGTCGCGCACGGTGCGGCTCACGCCCTACATGGGCGGGCGCGAGAGCCATGGCTTCCAGGCCAGGGTGTCGGGCAAGCTCGGCCCGATCGCCAAGGTCGGCCCGTCCAACGAGGGCGCCACGCGCATTTCGCGCTCGGCCTATGCCGGCATGTTCGGTCCGACCACGGGTGATCGGGTGCGGCTGGCCGACACCGACCTCTTCGTCGAGGTCGAGAAGGACCACACGACCTACGGCGAGGAAGTGAAGTTCGGCGGCGGCAAGGTGATCCGCGATGGCATGGGCCAGAGCCAGCGCACGAGGGCCCAGGGCGCGGTCGACACCGTGATCACCAATGCGCTGATCGTCGATCACTGGGGCATCGTGAAGGCCGACATCGGCCTCAAGGGCGGGCTGATCGTCGGCATCGGCAAGGCCGGCAATCCCGATGTCCAACCCGGCGTCGACATCATCATCGGTCCCGGCACCGAGGCGATCGCGGGCGAGGGCAAGATCATCACCGCGGGCGGCATCGACTGCCATATCCACTTCATCGCGCCGCAGCAGATCGACGATGCGCTCTACAGCGGCGTCACCACCATGATGGGTGGTGGCACCGGCCCCGCCCATGGAACGCTCGCCACCACAGTGACGCCCGGCCCGTGGCACATGGGCCGCATGCTGCAGGCGGCCGAGGGCCTGCCGATGAACCTCGGCTTCTTCGGCAAGGGCAACACCAGCAAGCCGGCCGGCCTGAAAGAGCAGATCGAGGGTGGTGCCTGCGGGCTCAAGCTGCACGAGGACTGGGGCACGACGCCGGCGGCGATCGACAATTGCCTCACCGTGGCCGACCGCTTCGACGTGCAGGTGGCGATCCACACCGACACGCTGAACGAGTCGGGCTTCGTCGAGACCACGCGGGCGGCCTTCAAGGGCCGCGCCATCGCCACCTTCCACACCGAGGGCGCGGGCGGCGGCCATGCGCCCGACATCATTCGCCTGTGTGGCGAGAAGAACGTGCTGCCGAGCTCGACCAATCCCACCATGCCCTACACGGTGAATACCGTGGACGAGCATCTCGACATGCTGATGGTCTGCCATCACCTCGACGCGCGCATCCCGGAGGACGTCGCTTTCGCCGAAAGCCGCATCCGCCGCGAGACCATCGCCGCGGAGGACATCCTGCACGATCTCGGTGCCTTCTCGATGATGTCGTCCGACAGCCAGGCCATGGGCCGGGTCGGCGAAGTCGTGATCCGCACCTGGCAGACCGCTGACAAAATGAAGAAGCAGCGTGGTCGCCTGAAGGAGGAGACCGGCGACAACGACAACGTCCGCGTGAAGCGCTACGTCGCCAAATACACCATCAATCCTGCCATCACCCACGGCATCGCCAAACATGTGGGCTCGGTCGAAGTCGGCAAGCGCGCCGATCTCGTGATGTGGGCGCCCGCCTTCTTCGGCGCCAAGCCCGACATGGTGCTGATCGGCGGCTCGATCATCGCGGCACCCATGGGCGATCCCAACGCCTCGATCCCGACGCCGCAGCCGGTTCACTACCGGCCGATGTTCGCAGCCTTTGGCCGCAGCCTGGTGATGAGCCCGGCGCTGTTCGTGTCGCAGGCTGCCATCGCCAAGGGCGTGAGCAAGAAGTGGGGCCTCTCGCGTCCGCTGCTGGCGGTCAAGGGCACGCGCAAGATCGGCAAGAAGGACATGGTGCACAATTCGCTCTGTCCCAAGATCGAGGTCGATCCCGAGACCTATGAGGTGCGGGCCAACGGCGAGCTGCTGACCTGCGAGCCCGCGACCGTTCTCCCGATGGCGCAACGCTATTTCCTGTTCTGACCATGAAGCGCGCGCTTGAAGTTGTCCGTGCCGGCCATTGGCCGACGCAGGACCGCACCGACACCGTCACCCTGCTGTTCGACGACCGCTACCGCCGCCGGCTGCGCATGCTGGGCGATGGCGGCCTCGATTTCCTGCTCGATCTGGTCGAGCCGGTGGTGCTGCATTCCGGCGATGGGCTCCGGCTGGAAGAGGGCGGCTTCGTCGAAGTGAAGGCCGCCGACGAGGATCTCGTCGAGGTGCGTGGCCACGACCCAGCCTCGTTCGCACGACTGGCGTGGCATCTCGGCAACCGCCACCTGCCGACGCAGATCGACAGCGACCGGATCCTGATCCGCGACGACCATGTCATCGTCGACATGCTGAAGGGGTTGGGCGCCCAGGTCCGCAAGGTGCGCGTGCCGTTCGATCCCGA
The DNA here is from genome assembly GCA_029946105.1 of Reyranella sp. GTDB lineage: Bacteria > Pseudomonadota > Alphaproteobacteria > Reyranellales > Reyranellaceae > Reyranella. The sequence goes on from JAQSDW010000196.1 coordinate 21,695, forward strand.
GGGCGGCGCCTACGGCCAGCACAATCACGATACCGGCCATCGTCACGGCGAACTGCATTCCGAGCGCCATGGCTAGTTCACAATCTATTTCACGATGACGAGCGATCCGCTCTACCGGCTGCTCGCCTGGCTGTCGCCGGCCTATCCGGTCGGCGCCTTCAGCTATAGCCACGGCATCGAGACGGCGGTCGAGGAGGGCTTCGTCACCGATCGCGACTCGCTGGTCGCCTGGCTGGAAAGCGTGCTCGAACGCGGCACCGGCCTGGTCGACGCCGCGCTGTTTGCCGTCGCGTGGCGCGCTGTCGATGGTGCCGCCGATGGTACCGATTGGGCGGCGTTCGATGCCGTCGCCGAACGCGCGGCGGCGTGGCGCGGAACCGCCGAAATGGCGCTCGAATCGCGCCAGCAGGGCGGCTCGTTCCTGTCGATCACCCGGACAGCCTGGCCGCATCCGGCCCTGGATATGGCTCACGCGCGAACCGGCGGCGAGATCGCGCTGCCTGTGGCTGTCGCGCTGGCGACCGCCGCCCACGGCATCGCGCTCGAGCCGGCACTCGGCGGCTACCTGCACGCCTTTACCGCCAACCTGATCTCGGCGGCGGTGCGGACCGTGCCGCTCGGCCAGACCGACGGCCAGCGTGCGCTGGCAGCACTGGAGTCGGCGGTGCTGCGAACCGTCGAGGCGGCGCTCGCCGCGGCCTCGCTCGATGAGATCGGCACGGCGACGCCGCTGCTCGACTGGTGCTCGCTGCGCCATGAAACGCAGTACACACGCCTGTTCCGGTCATGAACGCGGTGCTGGCCCTCCTGCTGTTCGTCGCCGTCAGCGCCATTGCCGTCGTCCACGCCATGTGGGGCCTGGGCAGTCACTGGCCCGAGGCCAACCAGGAGGCGCTGGCGCGCGGCGTCGTGGGCGATGGCCGGCGGCGCATGCCGCCGCCGTGGCAATGCTTTGCCGTCGCCGCTCTGTTGGCGCTGGTGGCGCTGTGGCCCTGGTACGTACTCGGGCGCGGATCGGACCCGGTCGTGCTGACCGGCACCTTTGCCATCGCCGGCACCTTCGTTGCCCGCGGCTGGGCCGGCTACAGCCCGCGCTGGCGGAGCCATTTCAACGACGAGCCGTTTGCCAGGCGCGACAAGCGGTACTATGCGCCCTACAGCCTGTTGCTCGGCGTGGGCTATCTCGCGCTGCTGGCCGGAGAAATGGAACGATGAGTGCGCGTGGTCCCTTGAGAGTGGGCGTCGGTGGTCCGGTCGGGTCGGGCAAGACGGCCCTGGTCGAGCGCCTGTGCAAGAGCATGCGCGATTCCTACGACATCGCCGTCGTCACCAACGACATCTACACCAAGGAAGATGCCGAGTTCCTGACGCGCGCAGGCGCGCTCGAGCCGGGCCGGATCGTCGGCGTCGAGACCGGCGGCTGTCCGCACACGGCGATCCGCGAGGATGCCTCGATCAACCTCGCCGCGGTTTCCGATATCGTGCGCAAGTGGCCCAAGCTCGAGATCGTCTTCGTCGAGTCGGGCGGCGACAATCTCGCGGCGACCTTCTCGCCCGAATTGGCCGACCTCACCATCTACGTGATCGACGTGGCGGCGGGCGAGAAGATCCCGCGCAAGGGCGGGCCGGGCATCACGCGGTCGGATCTGCTGGTGATCAACAAGATCGACCTGGCGCCCCTCGTCGGCGCCAATCTCGACGTGATGGACCGTGACGCGCGCAAGATGCGCGGCGCCAGGCCCTTCATTTTTTCGAACCTGAAAGAGAACAAGGGCGTGGCTGACGTGGCCGCCTTCATCGTGCGCCAGGGTGGCCTTCCCGCGCGCTGATGTGGAAGAATGGAAGAAAGAGGAGAAGTCGATGATCCGGACGATCTGCCTGACGGCCCTGTTGCTCGCCCTTGCCGGCCCCGCGTCGGCCCATCCCGGCCATGAAGCTTCCGGTTTCCTCCATCCTTTCACCGGAATAGACCATCTGCTGGCCATGGTCGGCGTCGGGATGTGGGCGGCCTTTCTGGCGGTCCGCAAGCCCGCAGCGGCATTCCTGGTTCCGGCCGCCTTTGTCGCCATGATGGCTGTCGGTGCAGCTGCCGGGTTTGCAGGCATAAAATTGCCTATGGTCGAGGCAATAATCCTGACGTCGGTTTTCGTCTTCGGCGGTCTCATCATGGCTGCAGTGCGTATGCCGTCGGCGGCGGCCATGGCGGTGGCCGCCCTGTTCGCCTTCTTCCACGGTTATGCCCATGCCCTGGAGGCGCCGGCCAACGGGGCGGGAATCTATATTTTGGGGTTCCTGGCCGCGACCACCCTCCTGCAAGCAGCCGGGCTGGGACTCGGTTGGGTTGCACGGCGCGCCGTCGGCGACCTGGGATTGCGGGCCTTGGGAGGGGTCGTCATGGCGGGGGGCGCCCTCGTCCTGATCACCAACTAAAAGCTTTCCCGGGCCGGGCGGAGAGTTTGGCACGGCATTCGCTATCCAAGTTTCTGCACGGGGAGTCCGTAGCGAAAACAAGGAGAGCGGGATGAAATTCGGATCGATGATGCGGACGGGTATGGTCGCCGCCGGCCTGTTGGCAGGCGCTGCGGGCAGCGCGTTCGCGCAGGGGGCACCGATCAAAGTCGGTATTCTGCATTCGCTGTCTGGCACGATGGCGATCAGCGAGACGACCCTCAAGGACGTCATGCTGATGCTGATCGAGGAGCAGAACAAGAAGGGTGGCGTTCTGGGTCGCAAGCTCGAGGCTGTCGTCGTCGATCCGGCGTCGAATTGGCCGCTGTTCGCCGAGAAGGCGCGCGAGTTGCTGCAGAAGGACAAGGTCGCCGCAGTGTTCGGCTGCTGGACCTCGGTCAGCCGCAAGTCGGTGCTGCCGGTGTTCGAGGAGCTGAACGGCATCCTCTTCTACCCAGTCCAGTACGAGGGTGAAGAGAGCTCGCGCAATGTGTTCTATACCGGCGCCGCTCCGAACCAGCAGGCGATCCCGGCCGTCGACTACCTGATGGCCAACGAGAAGGTTCAGCGTTGGGTCCTGGCCGGCACTGACTACGTCTATCCGCGCACGACCAACAAGATCCTCGAGGCCTACCTCAAGCTGAAGGGCGTCAAGCAGGAAGACATCCTGATCAACTACACGCCGTTCGGTCATTCCGATTGGCAGTCGATCGTCGCCGACATCAAGAAGTTCGGCTCGGCCGGCAATAAGACCGCCGTCGTGTCGACCATCAACGGCGACGCCAACGTTCCGTTCTACAAGGAGCTCGGCAACCAGGGCATCAAGGCCAAGGACATCCCGGTCGTGGCCTTCTCGGTCGGCGAAGAAGAACTCGCCGGTATCGACACCAAGCCGCTGATCGGCCATCTCGCTGCCTGGAACTACTTCCAGTCGGTAAAGAACCCGACCAACGAGGCCTTCATCAAGACCTGGCAGACCTACACCAAGAACCCGAAGCGAGTGACGAACGATCCGATGGAAGCCCACGTGATCGGCTTCAACATGTGGATCGAGGCGGTGAAGAAGGCCGGCACGACCGACGCCGACGCCGTCATCGACGCCATGATCGGCATTGCCGTGCCGAACCTGACGGGTGGCCTGTCGGCCATGATGCCGAACCATCACATCACCAAGCCGGTGCTGATCGGCGAAATCCAGGGCAACGGTCAGTTCGACGTCGTGTCGTCGACCGCTCTGGTGCTCGGCGACGAATGGTCGGACTACCTGCCCGACTCCAAGGACCTGATCTCGGATTGGCGCAAGCCGATGAGCTGCGGCAACTTCAACGTTGTCACCGGCAAGTGCGGCGGCAAGGGCAAGTAGGCCCGACCGTCACCAACTCACAGGGGCGGGGCGACTTTCGAGTCGCCCCGTTCTCGTCTCCGGGTTAATCCTCAAGACAATGTCCCCCAAGCGTATCCTCGCCGTCCTGTTGTCGGTGCTGGCGTCTGCCGCCCTTGCGGGAGCAGCCCTCGCCGCCGATCTCGCGGGCCTCATCGCCAACCTGACCGCGGGTGGGTTCGGTGAACGCGAAACCGCGATCACCGCGTTGGCCGCGTCGGGCGAGCAGCGGGCCGCGCCGATCCTCGAAGCCCTGGCATCGGGCCAGCTCTATGTCCGCAAGTCCGACAATCTGGTGCTGATTGGCAAGCCCGACGGCAACCAGCTCTCCCTGACCGAAGCAATCTCCGGCAAGACCGCGGGCAGCGGCACCGAAGCCGAGCTCGACCGCGTCCGGGTTAACAATCGCCTGCGCGGCGTCATCGAAGCAGCCGTCGGTTCGCTCACGCTGATGAGTCCCGATGCCCGCGTGCGCCGCGGGGCTGCAGAGGCCCTGTTCAAGCGCCGCGATGCCGCCTCGCTGGCCGCCCTCGATGTGGCGCTGGCCGCGGAGAAAGACCCGCGCATTAAGCGCGCCATGAGCGAGGCGCGGGCCGCCAGCGTTCTCGCCTCCGATGCGCCGACGGCGCAGAAGCTCGAAGCCATTGCGCTCGTGCGCGAGCGTGCCGATCGCGATTCGCTGGGCGTGCTGGACGCCACGGCCAATTCGGCGACCGATCCCGAAGTCAAGGCCGCCGCCGCTGCCGGCGCCAACGCCACCCGCCAGACCCTTGCCGCCTGGGAGGCGGCGCAGAATGTCTGGTATGGCATCTCGCTCGGCTCGGTCCTGCTGCTGGCAGCCATCGGCCTCGCCATCACCTTCGGTACCATGGGCGTGATCAACATGGCGCACGGCGAGATGGTGATGCTGGGCGCTTATACGACCTTCGTCGTCCAGGAGATCATCCGGACCTCGGCGCCGCACCTGTTCGATGCCTCGCTGCTGATCGCACTGCCACTCGCTTTCGTGGTGGCGGGTGGTATCGGCATCCTGATCGAGCGCGGCATCATCCGCTTCCTCTACGGCCGGCCGCTCGACACGCTGCTGGCGACCTGGGGTCTGTCGCTGGTGCTGCAGCAGGCCGTGCGCTCGATCTTCGGCTCGTCCAACCGCGAGGTCGGCGCGCCGTCGTGGATGTCGGGCGCCTTCCAGCTCGGCCAGCTCAACATCACCTACGGCCGGCTTTGGATCGTGGTGTTCTCGCTCATCGTGTTCGTGACCCTGATCCTGGTGCTGCGCAAGACGCCGCTCGGCCTCTATATGCGGGCGGTCACGCAGAACCGGCCGATGGCCTCGGCCATGGGCATCCGCACGCCGCGGGTCGATGCGCTCACCTTTGGCCTCGGCTCCGGCATCGCCGGCCTGGCCGGCGTGGCGCTCAGCCAAATCGACAACGTCAGTCCCAATCTCGGGCAGGGCTACATCATCGACTCGTTCATGGTCGTGGTGTTCGGCGGCGTCGGCAATCTGTTCGGCACGCTGATCGGCGCGCTGACCCTGGGCGTGGTCAACAAATTCCTCGAACCCTACGCCGGAGCGGTGCTGGGCAAGATCCTAGTGCTGGTGTTTATCATCCTGTTCATCCAGCGTCGCCCGCGCGGCCTGTTCGCGCTGAAGGGCCGGTCAGTCGAATGAGCCGGTCTGTCAAATGAGTACGGGCGAATGATCACGCGCTTCCTGTTGCAGGGCATGGACCGGAACCTGCGCCTTTTCGTGTTGCTGGTCCTGGCGATCGGCATCGCCCTGCCGCTGCTCAATCAGATCATGCCGCCCAGCAGCCCGTTCTACGTGCCCGCCTGGCTGCTGCAGCTGATCGGCAAGTATCTCAGCTTCGCCCTGCTGGCGTTGGCGGTCGACCTGGTGTGGGGCTTCTGCGGCATCCTCTCGCTCGGCCACGGTGCCTTCTTTGCGCTCGGCGGCTACTGCATGGGCATGTATCTGATGCGCCAGATCGGCAGCCGCGGCGTCTACGGCAACCCGCTGCTGCCCGACTTCATGGTGTTCCTGAACTACAAGGAACTGCCCTGGTTCTGGTACGGCTTCGACAATTTCGGCTTTGCCATGCTCATGGCCATCCTGGTGCCGAGCTTGCTGGCTTTTGCGTTGGGCTGGTTCGCCTTTCGCAGCCGCGTCACCGGCGTCTATCTCTCGATCATCACCCAGGCGATGACTTTCGCGCTGATGCTGGCATTTTTCCGCAACGACATGGGCCTCGGCGGCAACAACGGCATGACCGATTTCAAGGAGATCCTGGGTTTCTCCGTACAGGCCGACAGCACCCGTGCCGTGCTCTGCTTCGCCTCGGCCTTCACGTTGGCGCTGGGCCTCGTCGTCTCGGCGGCGATCGTGGGCTCGCGCTTCGGCAAGGCGCTGACCGCGGTGCGCGATGCCGAAAGCCGCATGCGCTTCCTGGGCTACCGCGTCGAGGGCTACAAGCTCTTCGTCTTCGTGTTCTCGGCCGCCATGGCCGGCGTTGCGGGCGCGCTCTACGTGCCGCAGGTCGGCATCATCAATCCCAGCGAATTCTCGCCCGCCAACTCGATCGAGGCCGTGCTCTGGGTCGCGGTCGGTGGTCGTGGCACGCTGATCGGGCCGGTGATCGGCGCCTTCATCGTCAACTTCGGCAAGACTTGGCTGACCGGCGCGCTGCCGGAGTTCTGGCTGTTCGCGCTGGGCGCGCTGTTCATCGTCGTCACCCTGCTGCTGCCCAAGGGCGTGGTCGGCCTGTGGGGCCAGATCAAGGCCCGCTCGCAGGCGAAGAAGGCGAGGGCGCCAGCATGAGTAACGTGGCATGAGAAGCACCTCCGCGCTCCTCTACCTCAGCGGTGTCACCGTCTCGTTCGACGGCTTCAAGGCGCTGAACAACCTCTCGCTGCTGATCGAGCCGGGCGAGATGCGCGCCATCATCGGGCCCAACGGCGCCGGCAAGACCACCATGATGGACGTCGTCACCGGCAAGACACGGCCGGACTCCGGTGAAGTCGTGTTCGACGGCCGCGCCGACCTCACCAAGCTCGATGAGGCGAACATTGCGACCCTGGGCATCGGACGGAAATTCCAGAAGCCCACGGTGTTCGAGAATCATACCGTGCGCGACAACCTGCTGCTGGCGCTGGCGGGCCTGCGCAAATGGCATCGCCTGCTGCTCGCCCAGCCGACCAAGGACGAGAACCACCGGTTGACCGAGATCCTTTCCGTCATCCGCATGGAAGAGCAGCAGTACATGCTGGGCGCGCGCCTCAGCCACGGCCAGAAGCAGTGGCTGGAGATCGGCATGCTGCTGGCCCAGGATCCCAAGCTCCTGCTGGTCGACGAGCCGGTGGCCGGCATGACCGATGTCGAGACCGAGACCACGGCGCAGGTGTTGCGCGAGATCAACAAGACGCATTCGGTCGTCGTCGTCGAGCACGACATGAGCTTCGTGCGCGCGCTCGGCGTCAAGGTGACGGTGCTGCACGAGGGCTCGATGCTGGCCGAGGGCACGCTCGACCAGGTGAGCGCCGATCAGCGCGTCGTCGAAGTGTACCTCGGACGTTGAGCAGGGGACGATAGCAATGCTCGCAGTCCGGAACGTCGATCTCTTCTACGGTGCCGCCCAGGCGTTGCGCTCGGTGTCGGTGTCGGCCACGATCGGCCGGGTGACCTGCCTGCTGGGCCGCAACGGCGTCGGCAAGACCAGCCTGCTGCGCGCCATCGTCGGCCTGCAGCCGATCGCCTCGGGCTCGATCGCCCTGGAAGATCACGAGATTTCCAAGCTGCCGCCCTATGAGCGGGCGCGACGTGGCGTGGCGCTGGTGCCGCAGGGGCGCGAGATCTTCCCGCTGCTGACAGTAAAAGAGAACCTCGAAACTGGCTTCGCGCCGGTCGGCCGCGATCAGCGCAAGATCCCCGACGAGGTGTTCGAACTCTTCCCGGTGCTCGATTCGATGCTGAAGCGCCGCGGCGGAGATCTCTCGGGCGGCCAGCAGCAGCAGCTCGCCATCGGCCGTGCGCTGACCATGCGGCCAAAGCTTCTGGTGCTCGACGAGCCGACCGAGGGCATCCAGCCGTCGGTGATCAAGGACATCGGCCGCGCCATCACCTTCCTGCGCCAGCGCGGCGACATGGCGATCCTCTTGGTCGAGCAGTATCTCGAATTCGCCCACGAACTGGCCGACGATTTCGCGGTCATGGACCGCGGCGAGGTCGTGATGTCCGGCACCCGCGAGACCTTCGACGCGGACGCCGTGCGCCGTCACATGACGGTCTGAGTGGCGCGCTCCGAAGAGGCTAGCCGGAGGCCTGAGCCCCGCGCACGAGGCGGCCCGGCCGCTCGCCCGTCAGCTCGTCGTTCTGCATTGTCTCCACCCCGGCCACGAAGATGTGGCGGTAGCCCGAAGCACGCTGGATCAAACGCCGGCCGCCCGTCGGCAGGTCGTAGACCACTTGGGGCCGCTTGAGCTGCAGCGCATCGAAGTCGATCACGTTGATGTCGGCCTTGTGGCCCGGCGCCAGCAGGCCGCGATCGGCGAGGCCGTAGGACAAGGCCGTGCCGCGCGTCTGCTTGGCGATCAGGAATTCGAGGTCGAGCTTCGGTCCCCGTGTGCGATCGCGGCCCCACAGCGTCAGCAGCGAGGTCGGCGAAGAGGCGTCGCAGATCACGCCGACATGGGCGCCGCCGTCGGCCACGCCCAGCACGGTCGCTTCATCGACGATCATCTCGTGCACCACGTCGAGGCTGCCGGCGGCATAATTCTCGAATGGCAGCATCAGCAGGCCCTTGCCGTCCTGTGCGAGGATCACTTCCAGGGCGACTTCCTGCGGCGTGCGGGCGGTGCGTTCGGCAATGGCTGCGACCGAATTGGCGAGATCGGGCTCGTAGTCCGGCCGGTCGGCGATGGGAAACATCTTGTGGAAGGCCTCGCCCATGTACGCCGGCGCGCCGCCGCGTGGTGCGAGCAGGCGCCGGCGCAAATCGGCATCGGCCGTCAGGCGCTGGTAGCGCGCATCGGGCGCCAGATCGCGCAGCTCGCGCCACACCGGTTGGGCTGCAAACGGATGGACGGTGGTTTCGAGCCCCATGATCACGCCGATCGGCCGGCTGCCGACCTGCGCATTGGCCTCGTGGCCCTTGGCGCGCATTCGATGGATATTGGCCAGCGTGTCCCGCCACAGGTCGGGCTGGGCATCGACCTGGACCAGCAGGCAGGAGAGCGGGCGGCCCGCCAGCGTCGCCGCCGCTTCCAGCGCCTCGAACTCGCCGGGACCGAAGTCGGAATTCACCTCGATCACGCCGCGGCCGGCGCGCTTGATGCCCTGCGCGATGCCCAGCAACTCGGCCTCGCGGGCGGACAGCGAGGGTGTGAAACGACCATCGCGGGCCTTGTGCTTGGTGGTGCGCGAAGTCGTGAAGCCCATGGCGCCGGCCCGCAGCGCTTCCTCGGTGAGGCGCGCCATCTCCTCGATCTCGCGCTCGGTCGGGATCTCGTCGTGTTCGGCACCGCGATCGCCCATGACGTAGAAGCGCAGCGCGCCGTGCGGCAACTGGGCGGCCACGTCGACGGCGCGGTTCATCGATTGAAGTGCATCGAGATAGTCGGGGAAGGACTCCCAGTTGAACTTCACGCCCTCGCTCAGGACCGTGCCGGGAATGTCCTCGACACCTTCCATCAGGTTGATCAGGTAGCCCGACTGGCCGGGCCGCACCGGTGCGAAGCCCACGCCGCAATTGCCGAAAATCGTCGTGGTGACGCCATGCCACGAACTGGGCGTGACGAACGGATCCCAGGTCGCCTGGCCGTCGTAGTGGGTGTGGATGTCGACGAAGCCCGGGGCCACAATCAGGCCCCCGGCGTCGATCTCGCGTTTGGCCGCACCGAGCCTGGGGCCGACGGCGGCGATCTTTCCATCTTGCACTGCGACATCGGCGACACGGCGCGGAGCACCGGAGCCATCGATTACGGTTCCATTTCGGATGACGAGGTCAAACATGGCGACAGGATAGGCCCGGGGTGCCCGCTCGGTCTATGGTCGCCCCGTCAGTAGCCATCCCGTCCGGGAGTAAGACCGTTGCAAAGACCGCTTCTCTTCACGCCCCTCAAGCTGCGCGGCGTCACCGCGCCCAACCGCTGCGTCGTCTCGCCGATGGTCCAGTACCGCGCCACCGACGGGCAGTTGAACGACTATCACCTGGTTCATCTCGGCAAGTTTGCGCTGGGCAAGTTCGGCATCATCTTCACCGAGAACTGTGCAGTCGAGCCGCGCGGCCGCGTTACGCAAGGCGATCTCGGCATGTGGGACGATGGCCAGATCGAGGGCCACAAGCGGCTGACGCGGTTCATCCAGCAGGAGGGCTCACTCGCCGCTACGCAGATCACCCATGCCGGCCGCAAGGCGTCGTCGCCGCGCCAATTCGACAAGCCGGACGAGTTCGGTCCGAAGGGCGCGGGCTGGGAGCGCTGGCAGGTCGTGGCACCCTCGGCGCTCTCCGCCGGCGAGCGCTACTCCGAGTCCCCGGTGGCGCTCGACGTCGCGGAGATGGACAGCATCGTGAGGAAATTCGGCGAGGCCGCGCGCCGCGCCGACGCTGCGGGCTACGACGTGATCGAGATCCACGGCGCGCACGGCTATCTATTGGCCCAGTTCCTCTCGCCGCTCAGCAACAAGCGCAACGACCAGTATGGCGTCGACCGCGCCGGCCGCATGAAATTCCCGCTCATGGCGGCAAAGGCCGTGCGCGAGAACTGGCCCGAGCACAAGCCGATGTTCATCCGCGTCTCGGCGATCGATGGCGGAGGCGGCTGGGACGTTGACGATACGGTGGCCTATGCGCAGGAGCTGAAGGTGCTGGGCATCGACGTGGTCGACACCTCGTCGGGCGGTCTCACCGGGCTTTCGACGGCGCTACCGGTGAAGCGAGCGCTGGGTTTCCAGGTGCCCTTCGCGGCGGCGGTAAAGCGTGGAGCGAAGATTCCCACCATGGCGGTCGGCCTGATCCTCGATGGGCCGCAGGCGGAAAAGATCCTGCAAGACGGCGACGCCGACCTGATCGCGATCGGTCGCCAGGCGCTCTACAACCCATTCTGGCCGGTCCACGCCGCGCAGGAGATGGGCTGCGACACCGACTTCAGCATGTGGAATCCCGAGTACGGCTGGTGGCTCGACAAGCGCAAGAACAACCTTCCGGTCGAGCGCGCCGCAACAGGACAAGTGAAATGACGGGAATTCTCGCTGGCCTTCGCATCGTCGAAGGGTCGGCTTTCATCGCCGCTCCCCTGGGCGGCATGACGCTGGCGCAACTCGGCGCCGACGTGATCCGCTTCGACGATATCAAGGGTGGCCTCGACAACGACCGCTGGCCGATCACGAAGGAAGGCCGCTCGTTCTACTGGGCCGGTCTCAACAAGGGCAAACGCTCGATCGCCGTCGACCTGCGCAATCCCAGGGGCCGCGAGCTGCTCACGGCCCTGATCACCTCACCGGGCGAGGGCGCGGGGATCTTCACCACCAACATGCCTGCGCGCGGCTGGCTCGCCTATGAGGAGCTCTCGAAGAAGCGTGCCGACCTGATTGCGCTGAATATCGTGGGCGCGCGCGACGGTTCGGCCCATGTCGACTACACGGTGAATGCCATCACCGGCTTTCCCATGGTCACTGGCCCAGTCGGCCACGAGGGTCCGGTCAATGCCGTGGCGCCGCCGTGGGATCTCGCCACCGCCTATGCCGGCGCCATGGCGATCCTGGCCGCCGAGCGGCACCGGCGGATGACGGGGCAGGGGCAGCGCATCGTGCTGCCGCTGCAGGACATGGCGCTCGCGACGACCTCGGCGCTGGGGTACCTCGGCGAAGCGGTCGTGAACGAGGTCGACCGGCCGCGCTACGGCAACGAGATCTTCGGCACGTTCGGCCGCGATTTCAGGACCAGCGACGGCCGCTTCCTCATGATCTGCATCTTCTCCGACCGTCACGTCGATGCGCTGGCGGCGGCGGGCGGCTTTGCCGCGACCTTCAAGGAAATCGAGACGGCAGCCGGGGTCGATCTCAAGACCAATGCCGGCCGCTGGATCGCGCGTGACCGGCTGTGTGCGGTGATCGAGCCTTGGGTGGCCGCGCATACGGCGGCCGACGTCGGCGCTGCGCTGAAGAAGGCCGGTGCCCTGTGGGCGCCTTACCAGACCTTCCGCGAGCTGGCATCAGACAAGGCGGCGGTGCGCGACAACCCGATGTTCACCGTGCTCGACCAGCCCGGCATCGGCCGCTACCCGGTGGCGGCCTCGCCGTTGCAGTTCGGTGCTGTCCCGCGCGAGGCGCCCAGGGTTGCGCCCACCCTGGGCCAGCATACGGACGAGATTCTTTCCGCTATCCTCGGCCTGCCGGATCACGAGATCGCCCGGCTGCATGATGAAAAGGTCGTGGGTGGACCAAGATAGAATTCTGATCGCCGGCGGCGGCATCGGCGGGCTCGCCGCGGCGCTGGCGCTGGCCCAGAAGGGCATCGCGTCGCTGGTTTTGGAGAAGGCCTCCAAACTGGGCGAGATCGGCGCCGGCATTCAGCTCGGCCCCAACGCCTTTCATTGTTTTGATCGCCTCGGCGTGGGCGAAGCGGCTCGCGGCATGGCGGTCTATATCGACTCGCTCCGCCTCATGGATGCCCTCGCCGACGGCGAGATCACCCATATCGACCTCGGCGACAAGTTCCGTGCCCGCTTCGGCAATCCCTATGCCGTGGTCCATCGCGGCGACCTGCACGGCGTGCTGCTGAAGGCCTGCAACGACCATCCGCTGATCGATCTCCGCACTCACAGCGAGGTCGTGGGCTACGACCAGGACGGCAGCAGCGTCACGGTCCGCCTCGCTGACGGCACAACGGTGAAGGGCCGCGCGCTGGTCGGCGCCGACGGCCTGTGGTCCCACGTTCGGGGCCAGGTCGCGGGCGACGGCGCGCCGCGCGTTTCGGGCCACACCACCTATCGCTCGGTAATCCCGTTGGAGCAGATGCCGGAGGATTTGCGTTGGAACGCGGCCACTTTGTGGGCGGGGCCCAAGTGCCACATCGTCCACTATCCGCTGTCGGGCTGGAAGGTTTTCAACCTCGTCGTCACCTATCACAATCACGCGCCCGAGCCGGTCGCCAGCAAGCCGGTGCCGGTCGAGGAAGTCCGCAAGGGTTTTACCCATATCTGCGAGCGGGCGCAGAACATCATCCGCCATGGCAAGGACTGGCACATGTGGGTGCTGTGCGACCGCGATCCCATCGACAAGTGGATCGATGGCCGCGTGGCGCTGCTGGGCGACGCTGCCCATCCGATGATGCAGTACATGGCGCAGGGCGCCTGCATGGCGATGGAAGACGCAGTCTGCCTGGCCGACTCGCTCTCGCGCTACGACTCGCTCGAAACGGGCCTTGCCACCTACAGGACCCGACGCGTGCTGCGTACCGCGCGTGTGCAGCTGATGTCACGCGCCATGGGCGATCACGTCTACCATCCCGACGGCCCGCACGCGGCACTGCGCAACGTCCTCATGAACGCCAAGAGCCAGGACCAGTGGCTCGATACGCTGGAATGGCTCTACGGCGGCAACGGCCTGGATTGACGTAGATCATGGCGGCCAGCGTGACGCCGACCGATGAAGCGTCATGGAAACACCGTCCAATTTGGCGGAGAGGCCTGCGCCGCGGCCGTGGCGGCCCTGGCATTTCGTGCTGATCGTGGTGGCCGCGCTGTTCGTTGCCGCCGACGCTGTCGTACTGTGGGCGGTGCTGATCGCAGGCGCCGCCGATCCGCCGGCCCACGCCGGCTGGACGCTGCGCGAGGGCGAGGAACAGGCCCTCTATGCCGTATCGAGCCCGACATCGACCACGGTCAACGTGAGCGCCTTGGTGCTAGCCTGCGAGGTGGTGTCGGGACGGCGCATCCTGCAGTTCCAGCTCTATGTCGAGGGTGACCGCCCGTTGCTGCCGGTCGGCGCGCGCCGCGAACAGCTCAAGGACGATCCGCACGTGCGGCTCGAGATCGACGGTGTCGCCTACCCGGTGCAGCTCTATTTCGCCGGCGACTTCGCCACCATCGCCGACCGTGCGGACGGCATGCTGCCGGCCGTGTCGCCGGGCCTGGCCGAACGCTTCGAACGCGGCGCGCGCCTGATGCTGCGGTTCGATCTGCTGACCGAGAAGGTGGGCGGCAGCGACTACGACGGCGCCGCCACGGTCGACCTCAAGGCTGGCGACGCCGGCAAGGCAATCGCCGTGGTCCGGCGGCGCTGCCGCCAGTAGTGCGGCCAGTAGCGCCGCCCCGAGCGCGCAGCCGAAAGAACGGGCATACTGGCTTCCGACATGCCGCCTGCCGCCAACCGACCCCGTCCCACCGCGTTCAGTTCGATAGCCATCGAACTGAACGCGGTGCTGGTCGCGTTGATCGACGAGCAGCCGCAGGTGCTGACCCTCGAGGACGGCGCGCTGCTGCCCTCCGGTCCGTTCGAGGGCGATCACCCGACGCTGCAGACCGGGCTGCGCGCCTGGGTCGAGCGCCAGACCCATCATCCGCTGGGCTATGTCGAGCAGCTCTACACTTTTGCCGACCGCTCGCGCGCCGCGGCCACCTCCGGCCGGCGCATCGTCTCGATCTCTTATCTCGGGCTGACACGCGAGCTCATCGACAAAGAGGGGGCGGCGGCGGGCGAGCATGAGCCCGGCTGGCAGAGTTGGTACCGCTATTTTCCGTGGGAGGACTGGCGCGGCGGGGCGCCGGTATCGCTCGCGCGACAGGTAATGCCGCGGCTCAGGCGCTGGATCGACGCGGCATCCGATACCGCCGACCGGCGGCAAAGGCGGCAGCGCGTCGAGATCAACTTCGCCGAGGCGAGCTGGAACGAGGATCTGGTGTTGCAGCGCTACGAGCTGCTCCATGAGGCCGGACTCGTGCCCGAAGCGGGCGGGCGCCGGCCGGTCGCCAATCCTCTGCCCGGTGGCGTCATCGGCGCGCCGATGCACTACGACCATCGCCGCATCCTCGCCACCGGCATCGCGCGGCTCAGGGCCAAGATCAAGTACCGGCCGGTCGTGTTCGAGCTGATGCCGCCCGGCTTCACCCTGGGCCAGCTCCAGCTTGCCGTCGAAGCGCTGGCCGGCCGGCCGCTGCACAAGCAGAACTTCCGCCGCCTCATCGACCAGCAGGGCCTGGTCGAGGAGACCGGCGCCGTATCGGCCGAGACCGGCGGCCGCCCGGCCAAGCTCTACCGCTTCCGCCGCGAGATCCTGCTCGAGCGCGCCGTCGCCGGCACCAAGCTGCCGCTGTCGCGGACTGTCTGAGGTCGGCTGATCGCTATTTGGGGCTGACGCGCCGCCAGTCCGCGGCGACGAAGCCCTGGGCGTCGAGCGGCGTTTGCTTGGCGATCGCGGGCTCCGCCCCGCGGCAGACCCAGTCGTAGGCCAGCATGCGCTCGGTGCCGGTGACGACCCGCGGGATCACCGGCGAGCTGCTGTCGCGGCGGGAGAACTCGCGCATGGCCGCCGTCGGCGTGCGGTCGGTATCGGGCTTCATGCAGGAAGGGGTCTGGGCGTTCTGGCAGGCAAGCACGTCGCCACCGACGCAGCGCCACGCGATTCCGTAGTCGGGCTGCCGGCCGGCCTTGAGGGCGGCGATCTGGTCCGGCGTGAAGAAGGCGGCCCGGATCCAGTCCGGCACGCCGCTGGCGGTGAACCGCCGGTCGGGGCCGTCGATTGTGCCGACGGCACGGCAATAGGCCTGTGGATCGGCGAAGGACGGGGTCTGGGGGGACACGCCCGTTCCGCCGGTGAGAATCGCCAGGCCCGTAACAATTCCGGCGACGATCGGGAGGGCACTGCGCATGCCGCCCCTTCTAGGCGAGGGTCGGCCGCTTGTCGAAACCGGGAAAAGGAGGGGGTTGACGCGCTTTATGCTCGTTCATAGCATAAGACTATAAATGCTCATAGTGAGCATAATAGGTGCCACATGAATGTCTCCCCGCAATCCGCCCAGCTCTACGACAAGGTGAAGTCGGTGATCCTGCCGGCCGAATGGTCCTGTTTCGCGCCCGACGTCGACGCCATCCTGGCGCTGAAGCGCGAGAAGAATGCCGTCATCCTGGCGCACAACTACCAGACGCCCGAGATCTTCCACGGCGTGGCCGACATCGTGGGCGACAGCCTGGCGCTGGCGCGCGAGGCGATGAAGACCGATGCCGACGTGATCGTTCTGGCCGGCGTCCATTTCATGGCCGAGACCGCCAAGCTCCTGAACCCCTCGCGCACCGTCCTTATTCCCGACCTCAGGGCGGGCTGCTCGCTGGCCGAATCGATCACCGAGGAGGACGTGCGCCTGCTGCGCCAGCGTTGGCCCGGTGTGCCGATCGTCACCTACGTCAACACCTCGGCGGCGGTGAAGGCCGAGAGCGACATCTGCTGCACCTCGGGCAATGCGAAGAAAATCGTCGAGAGCCTGGGCGTACCTAAGGTCATCATGCTGCCCGACGAATACCTGGCGCAGAACATCGCCCGCGAAACCGATGTCGAGGTCATCACCTGGGCCGGCCACTGCGAGGTCCATGAGCGCTTCTCCGCCTCGGATGTTCGCCAGGTGCGCGCCGGCCATCCCGGCGTGGTCGTGCTGGCTCACCCCGAATGCCCGCCCGAGGTCGTGGCCGAGGCCGACTTTGCGGGTTCGACCGCGGCGATGGCGGACTATGTCGCGCGCGAACGGCCGGGCCGCGTCGTGCTGATGACCGAATGTTCCATGAGCGACAACATCGCGGCATTGCACCCCGAGATCGAGTTCGTGCGGCCGTGCAACCTCTGCCCGCACATGAAGCGCATCACCCTGCCCAAAATCCGTCGCGCGCTCGAAACCATGAGCCACGAGGTGACGATCGATCCCACTGTCGCGGGCCCGGCCCGTCGCGCCGTCGAACGCATGCTGGCCGTCGGCTGAGGAGAGAAACATGACCGCAATCGTAAACTTGGCCCCGTTGCCCCACCTGATGCTCGAGGCGCCGGTCCGCGCCGCCCTGCTGGAGGATCTCGGCCGCGCCGGCGATCTCACCACCGACGCCATCGTCCCGGCCGATGCGTGGGCCGAGACGGCGCTGGTCGCGCGCCAGCCCGGCGTCGTGGCCGGCCTCGATGCCGCCGCGCTCGCCTTCCACTTGATCGAACCCGCCATCGAGATCGCGATCGAACGGCCCGACGGCACACGCGTGGCGCCGGGCGACCGCATCGCGGTCATCGCCGGCCCGGCGCGCGGCATGCTCACGGCCGAGCGCGTGGCGCTCAATTTCCTCGGCCATCTCAGCGGCGTCGCCACGGCAACAGCCACACTGGTGGCGGCGGTGCAGGGCCACAAGGCGCGCATCTGTTGTACGCGCAAGACCATGCCCGGACTGCGCAGCCTTCAGAAATACGCCGTGCGCGCGGGCGGCGGCGTCAATCACCGCTTTGGCTTGGACGATGCCGTGCTGATCAAGGACAACCACGTCGCCGCGGCCGGTGGCGTGGCGCCGGCGATCCGCGCCGCGCGCGCCGGCGTCGGCCATCTCGTCAAGATCGAGGTCGAGGTCGATTCCCTCGATCAGCTCGACGAGGCCCTGGGCGAGCGCGTCGATGCCGTGCTGCTCGACAACATGGGCCCCGACATGCTGGCCGAGGCGGTGCGCCGCATCGACGGCCGCACCATCGCCGAGGCCTCAGGCCGCATCATACCGGCCACCGCCGGCGCCATCGCCGCGAGCGGCGTCGATCTGATCTCGGCCGGCTGGCTGACGCACAGCGCCCAGGTCCTCGACATCGGCCTCGACTGGCAGCGGTTGTGCCGGGACGATCGGGCTGCGGGGCGCTCGGAGATCTCGGGCAGGGAACGGGAAAGCCCCGTCAGGACGGGATCCCCCGGCGGCCGGTGATCTGGGCGATGCGGATGCGAAAATACATCGCCTCCAGCGGGCGCTCCTTGCCGTCCACGATGGCTTTCACGTAGCCGGGCTCCCACCATGCCGGGCGCTTCTGCATCAGGGCATGGGCGTGGGTGCGCGACGCTTCGTGTTCGTCCGTATTCGGGAGCTCTTCGTATTGCCCGAGAACGATGACGGTTTCCCATTTTTCCGTCGTCGCGAGATCGTCCACTTCGACGCAGACCCGGGGATTGGCGCGCATCCACGTGGTTTTGTGGCCTTCGGTGGAAAAGCCGTAGAGGTAGTCGACATCGTACTCGAAAGACATCGGCACGATGTAAGGCTGGCCGTCTTGGATGTAGCCCAATCGGGCGACGCGCGCGCGTTTCAGGAGGTCGATGCTCGCTTTGCGAGTCATGCTTTCGATCAACATTGCGACCACCTGTGATGAAGTCGGTGCTCCCGGGTCTCTTCGGATGGCGCAAGCTGACCACGGCGGTGGCCCTCGCCTCTTGACCTGGATCAAGGGGCCTCGAACGACGGCGGCAAGCACGCGCTCGGCAATGAGCGGGAGCGGGCCCTCAGTTCCGCGATCCGGCGAGGCTTGCGCTGGGTCAATGAGTCGCCGCGTCCTGGTGGCAGACTCCCGCCACTTCTGCACCAGGGTATGCTCGGAGGAACCGATGAGATTGCTGCTTCTGTTGGCCGCCGCGCTCCTCCTTCTCGGCGGATGCAAGTCGGTGCCCGGTGCGGACGGCCGTTACGCCACGCCCTCGCGCGGCGGCTGGGACAACTTCCGCGGCTGAGCGGGCGCGGCGATGTCAGGCTCCTTTCCCCCTGGCGGGGGAGCGGAACATGAAAGAGTCTAGGCCGGCAATGCCGCCGTGATCAGGATTTCGACCTGGTCGCCCTCGGGCATGACGGATTGCACGAACGAGCGCACCGGCCCTTCGCCGTCGGGCATCCACGACGCCCAGACGCGATCGAAGGCCGGCTTCTGGTCGTGGTCGGTCACCACCACGTCGGCGCGCAGGATGCGCGTGCGGTCGATGCCGGCGGTCGCGAGATGGCCGTCGAGCACGGCCAGCGTGTCGGCTGTCTGGCCGGGCAGGTCGAGTGATTTGTCGCGCGCGGTCGCCACTGCATAGAGCAGCCCGCCGCCGCCCGGGAAGCGGTAGACCGATAGTGCAGATTTGCTGGGCCGGGCCTTGTTGGGAACGCGCGCGATGTCGGGATGGGGCAAGTCACCGTCTCCTGGTGAGAGGTCTCCTGGCGGGGGCCTAGCGACCGAACGGATTGGGGATGTGGAAGGAGGGCATTGGAATGCTGGGCAGCATCGACGGCACCTTCTCGACCTCCTTTATGATGCTGGTCATGCCGGGCGGATCCTTCGCCCCGCCGCGGGTGGCGGAAAAGGAGGGGCCCGCCAGCGGACCGCGCACCGACATGATCAGGTACGGCAGCGACGGCTCCTCGGCGAGGAAGAAGTCGATCGTCGTCTCCGTCGTGGCATTCTCGAGCGAGGTGCGCGTGTGGATGCTGGCGGTGGCGCCGCTGCCCTGGAGCCGCAGGTCCCTGTCGCTCAGCATGCTGTGGGAGATTTCTACTCCACCCGAGATCGGGTCGTCATGGTTCACGAAGCGGTTCAGCACCAGCGATACAGCGTTCAGGATATTGCCGACGCCGATGCCGCCGCGCTCGCCGAACAGGCTGGCGATATTGCCCAGGGTGAAGTCGATGGCGCCGCCGGTGGCGCCTGCCGCCGCCGCACCGATCATCTGCAGGAAGCGGTTGGCGCTGGGATAGACATGGCCGCCCAGCCGCGCGCCGCCCGCCAGCGAGGCTTTTAGCCCCGCCGCCGTGGTGCCTGAGCCGCTGAGCATGATGTCGTTGGCGTTCAGCACGCCGTCGAGCGCGACCTTGATCATGCTACCGACTTCGTTGGTGCCGGAGCTTGCGCGCATCATCTCGCCGATCCGAAGCCCGTCGGCGGTGCCCTTCAGATGGAACGAAAGCGCCGGCTGCGTCGCATCGACGACGCCCGACAGGTTGAGCGCGCCGCCATAGAGGGCGCCCTTGAGATGCGTGAGCGTGAGCTTGCCATCCTTCAGTTCGGCCGCGATATCGGCATTGCCGAGACGCCCCTGCGCCCCACCAAGCGCTGCCGTCGCCAGCCTGAACGTGCCGTCGAACTTGCGGAACGAGGCCGTGTCGATCTCGTCCGACGCAGCGGCCCGGCCGCGCTCGTAAGGCCGCGGCGCAGAGCGGCCACGGAAGAACTTGTCGAACTCGAAGGTCTCCACCTTCAGGTCCGCCGTGATGTGGGGCCGGCCGGCGAGGTGGTCGGCGGAGATCGCCACGGTCATCGGCTGGCCGTCGGCGACGACGCTGCCCTTGTAGGACATCGACGCGATCTTGCCGTCGGTGACGCCGAGCAGGGCCAGCGCGCCGCTCGCCTGCACGGTCGCGCCCATGGCGCTCACCGAACCGCGCCGGATGGCGAGGCTCTCCCAGGTGCCGGCGACGTCGCCGGCGGCAGACACGCTGCCGAACCCCGTCGGCGGCGCGCCGGCCAGCTTCAGCACGCGGTCGATGTCGGGCGTCTCGAAGGTGAAGACGACGTTGGCGCGCGGCAGCGGCGTCCAGTAGTCGGCCACCGCGCCGCGCACGTCGAGCCGCGCGCCGGCCAGGCTTGCCACCTTGAGATCGTTCAGTTTCAGCGTGCCGGCCTGCCGCGCGACATCGAGATCGATGCCCGACACCACCTCGCCGCGATAGTCGACCCGGGCGACCTTTAGCTTGAGGCCGAGCGACGGGCCGAGCAGGGCCAGGATCGGCACGACCGCACTGGTGGGCGACGTCGCGGCGGCCGCCTGCCCGGGCGGCGGCACGAAGGCATCGAGGTCGACGGTGACCAGCTCGAGCCGCAGTTCGACCGATAGCGGGATGGTGAAGGCGACCGTGATGCCGGCCCGCCCCTTGAGGGTGTCGAGTTCGAAGCTCGTGCCCTCGACCAGCACGTCGCCGTCGCGCGAGCCCATTCTGCCGCGCATGCTGACGCGCGTGAGCTTGTCCGCCGGGATCGCCGAGGTGTCGACCTGCAGCCACGCCAGCGTCTCGCGCAGCTTCGGCCCCTCCAGGCTGAGCTCGCCCGACACGCGCGGCCGTGCCGAAGTGCCGGCCAGGGTCGACACCAGGGTCGACGAGGCGCGCACGACGAAGTCGCCTGGCAGGTCGATGGTGAATTTCGGCACCGCGATGGCGCCGTTGCGGGCTTCGATCTCGACCGCGATGTTGCGCACGGATTGGCGATTATAAATCAGCACGCCGACGTCGAGCGCGAGCTTGGCGTTGAGCGCGACCAGCCAGTTCGGCTCGCGTGGCGCGGTCGAGGTTACAGTCGGCAGAGGCGGCGGCGGTGCTGCTTCTTCGGCGGCCTTCGCGGCAGCCTTGACCTCGGCCGGCAGCACGATCGCTTTTAGCCAGCGGTCGAGATCGACCCGCGTGGCGCTCAGGCGAGCATCGACCGAGAGCACCGGTTCGGCCTTTGCCGTCAGCGATCCCGAGAGCTTGTCGTCGCCCATCATCAGGGTGAAATCCCTGGCGCTCACGTCGGTCCGCGAGAGCGCGACCGGTCCCTCGAAACGGAACTTGCCGGCCAGCAGCGGCGGCACGTGCGGCCGCGGCTGTCCTGCGATCCTGGCCAGGGCTCTCACGAACACGACCATATTTTCCGCCGACGCCGATACAGTGCCCGACAGCCGCGCATCGGGGCCGAGCTCGCTCACCGTGCCCTTGTAGGCGAGCTTGCCGCCGGCCGTGTCCAGCGTGAGGTCGACATCGTGGCCTGCCGCCATCTTGGCCCGGAGCGAGACCGAGAACTTCAGGGGCGCGTCGTCGACCGACCCGCTGCCGGCGAGCGCAACCGGCCCCGTCATCGATGTCGCCGAGGCGGAGAGGTCCAGCCTGTCGGCTGAGACCGAGAGGCCCGTCCTAGCATCGCTGAAGGAGAGCGTGCCGCCCTCGACGCGGAAGCTCGTCACCGGCAACGGCCCGCCCGCGCCGGCCGAAGGCGCGAAGGCCCAATTCGGCTGGCCCGTGGCGTCGATCTCCAGATTGACCCGGGCAGCCACCAGCGTGACCTCGCTCGCCGTGATGGCGCCGGTGAGCAGGGCTGGCAGCGAAAGCCACACGGTGACCGATTTCACCTCGGCCATGTTGGGGCTCTTTGCCCCCACCGGGTTCGCGAAGCTGACGCCGTCCAGCGTCACGACCGGCAGCGGCAGCAGCGACAGGCGGATCGACCCCGCGATCGCGAGGTCGCGGCCGGTGGCCTGCTTCACCTCGGCGATGATCTGGGGCTTGTAGCTGTTCAGGTCGATCAGGAACGGCAGCACCAGCAACGCCGCGATCAGCACTCCGACCACGCTGCCGATGGGGATCAGGAGTTTTCTAATCGGGAAAGGCGACATCGGCTGCCTCGTCGCTGGACATCGGCATACTAGCGCGCCGATGGGAGGCGGAACATGAGTTTCCCCGACGGGACATTTCCTCCTCCCCAGTCAGCTGGGGAGGTGTCAGCGTCTTACGCTGACGGAGGGGTCAGAGACCCGAGGATGACTCAAACCGTTAATCTGTGCTCGGAGCAGGAACGAGCATTGCCTAACGATTGCGTCCGGCAACGTACTTCCGCAACGCGCTATTGATCTCCGTCTGGTAGCCGCGGCCACGACCGCGCGCCTTGAACCAGGTGACGATGTCGGAATCGAGCCGGATCGTGATCGGCTGCTTGACCGGCCGGTAGAGGTCGCCACGCTGCGCCAACCGCCAATTGGCGGCCGGCGCTTCGGGGATGTCCTTGGTATCGATCGCTTCGTCCGCTTTTGCCCCCAGGGCGGCGAGCTGCCGCCGCTCCGCCGTGCTAAGGGGTTTCCGCTTCGTAGCGCCGCCGCTCGTGTGAAGTTGCTTTCCGCGCACCGATGATCCTCGCAAGATTTTCCTCCTCGCCTCTCGGGTAGGTGTGGACGACCACCACAAAGGTGATTGTCCCCACGACGCCGATGGCATGCCACCTCTGTTCTCCGTCGATCACGCGGTCCGGGACAATGATGTGCAATGGATCATCCTAGACGCGACGCGCCAACTCGAAGGAGACGCCGTGCTTGGCCAGGTTCGTCCGTGCCTTTCCGGGATCCCAATCGAACCGCACTTGCGCCTCAGTATATGTATATTAATGTACGTACATCAGAGGTCAATTTCAAGGAATTCTGCAAAGTAGATTACACTGCTGCGTTCGTTGCTTGCGCCCTGTGATGACCATTGCCATCGTCCGGGGTGCACCCTATCTGATTCGGATGCGTGAATTCCTCCCCGAATCCCGACTGTCAGAGATCATCGAGCAAGCGCGCGGCCAGTCGCCGGCCGATCTTGTCGTGAAGGAAGTCGGTATCCTCGATCTCACCTCGGGCGAGATTCGCATTGGGGACGTCGCCATCGCCGGCGACCGCATCGTCGGCACCCACGAGCGCTACACTGGCGCCACCGAGATCGACGGCCGCGGACTCACCGCCGTGCCGGGTTTCATCGACGCCCACGTCCATTGCGAATCCACCCTGGTCACGCCGCTGGAGTTCGACCGCTGCGTCGTGCCGCGCGGCACCACCACGGCGATCTGCGATCCGCACGAGATCAGCAACGTGCTGGGCATCGCCGGACTGAAATATTTCCTGGAGTGCGCGGCGGTCACGGTGATGGACCTGCGCGTCCAGCTTTCGTCGTGCGTGCCGTCGACGCATCTCGAGACTTCGGGCGCCACGCTGGAGGCCGAGGACCTGCTGCCGTTCAAGCATCATCCCAAGGTGCTGGGGCTGGCTGAGTTCATGAACGTGCCGGGCGTGCTGGCGCGCGATCCCAAGGTGCTGAAGAAGCTGGCGGCCTTCTCCGACGTACAGATCGACGGCCATTCGCCGCTGCTGTCGTCCTACGACCTTAACGCCTATATCGCCGCGGGCGTGCGCAACTGCCACGAGACGACGTCCGCGGAGGAAGCGCGTGAGAAGCTGCGCAAGGGCATGCAAATCCTGGTGCGCGAGGGCACGGTCTCCAAGGATCTGGCCGCGTTGGCCCAGCTGATCACCACCGAGCGCGCGCCGTTCCTGGCATTCTGCACCGACGACCGCAACCCGCTCGACATCGCCGAGGAGGGCCATGTCGATTACCTGATCCGCGCCGCCATCAAGAAAGGCGTGAAGCCGCTCAACGCCTATCGCGCTGCCACCTGGTCGGCGGCCCGGCATTTCGGCCTGGTCGATCGCGGCCTGGTGGCGCCGGGCCAGCGCGCCGACCTCGTATTGCTGGAGGATCTGGAAACCTGTGCGGTGAAGCAGGTGATCTGCCGCGGCGCGCCTGTGACGCCGGACCGCTTTTCCACGCGGCCCGATGTGCCACTGGTCGGGCTCGATTCGGTGAAGTTGCGGCCCGTCACCGCCGCGACGTTCCGGGTGCCTGCCGGCGCCGGTGGCTCGCCGCCGGTGATCGGCGTGAGGCCGGGTCAGATCCTGACGGACCGGCTAGAAATTCCTGTCGCGCGAAGGGACGGCGCGTTCGTGGCCGATGTCGCGAGCGACGTGCTGAAGGTTGCGGTGCTGGGCCGCCACAACACCGAAGGCCGGGTCGGCCGCGGGTTCGTCAAAGGCTTCGGCTTTGCGCAGGGCGCCATCGCCTCGTCGATCGGCCATGACAGCCACAATGTCTGCGTCATCGGCTGCACCGACGCCGACATGGCCGCGGCCGTCAATCGCCTGATCGAGCTGAAGGGTGGCTTCGCGGCCGCGGTCGACGGCAAGGTGGTGGCCGAGCTGGTGCTGCCGATCGCCGGCCTGATGAGCGACCGGCCGTTCGAAGAGGTGGAGCAGGGGCTGCGCCGCCTGCGCGACGCTGTACGCGCCCTCGGCACGGCGCTGCACGAGCCCTTCCTGCAGATGGCCTTCCTGCCGCTGCCGGTGATCCCGCACCTCCGCATCACCGACAAGGGCCTGGTCGACGTCGACCGGTTCGAACTGGTCGGCTGACCCCTTCGCCCCTTCGGCCACCTCCCCCGCAAGCGGGGGGAGGAATCAGATTTTCTCCTCCCCCGCCTGCGGGTGTATGGACCGGAGAGAAGGGTAACGGCCGTTCGGAGACATGGTGAACACTCTTAGGGAGTGGAACCATGAGGTTTTCGATGCCGTTCCAAGGGAAAGCGGAAGGCCGTGAGGAGGCCTGCCGGTTGGCGCTCAGGGCCGGAGCCAATCGGCGCGAACTGTGCCGGCGTTTCAAGATCAGCCCGAGGATTCTGTACAAGTGGCTGGATCGCTACCAGGCGCTCGGGGCGATCGGATTGACCGAGAGATCGCGTCGACCGCATCGCTCGCCGTTACGGACGGTTGCCGAGGTGGAAGCCGCCGTGCTTGCCGTGCGCCGCGAGAACCCGGTGTGGGGCGGCCGCAAGATCGCCGCCAGCCTGCGCCGGCAAGGCCAGTCCCCGCCGGCGCCTTCGACCGTGACGGCGATCCTGCGCCGCAACGGCGAGCCGATGACGGCCCCCGGTCAGAAGGCGTGGAACGACGTCGCCCTGGGCCATGGACGGCTGCACCCGCTGACTGTGGTCGATGATCACTCACGCTACACCGTGGTGCTTGAGGCTGCCGACAACCAGCGCCATCGGATCGTTCAGAACGCCACGCAGGCGGCCTTCGAACGCTACGGCCTGCCCGATGTCATCCTGACCGACAACGGCAGCCCGTGGGGCGACACCGCCGGGCAGAGGCTGACCAAGTTCGGCGTCTGGCTGATCGAGCACGGCGTGGCGCCCTGGCACAGTCCGCCGCGTCACCCGCAGAACCATGGCAAGAACGAGCGCTTCAACCGCACGCTCAAGGCCGAGCTGCTCGCAGGCCGCACCTTCGACGATCTCGACCAGGCCCAACGGGCCTTCGATGTCTGGCGCCACCGCTACAATCACCATCGGCCACATGACGCGCTGGCCCTCGCCGTACCTGCCGACCGCTACCGGCAGAGCCCACGATCCTTCAACCCCCTCGTCGAACCCTTCGATTATCCACCGGGCGACAGCCTGCGCCGCGTCGATACCGCCGCACGCTTCAGCTTCCTGGGCAGATCCTTCAAGGCTTCCAAGGCGCTCATCGGCAAGCAGATCGCCGTACGACCGACCGAACGCGATGGCGTCTTCGATCTCGTCTTCCGCCACGTAATCGTCAGATCAATCGACCTGCATCAATAAACTGAGCTAATCTGAAATGTGTTCACCATGTCCCCGAACACACGTTCACCATGTCTCCGGTCCGTACAGCGGGGGAGGTGCCCCGAAGGGGCGGAGGGGGTGCTCCTCACGAAATCGTTATTCTGAAATAATTGCAAGTTTAGCAGGATATGTGCTATATTTCTGCTATCGTCGCCGCGACATGCATCTACAGTGCGGGCCGCCCGGGTCACCGATCCGGAGCGGCCTTTTTGGCAACCAGAACCATAGCCAGTGCTTACCGGGGCCCGGTCTGTGCTGGCCCGAACCTTTGACCATGCCCCGGCCGGCGCATTCGCCGGCTACGCTCCAATCGAGGAGGAGGGGCCGTCCCGCGGTCATGTGCCGTGCGTAGCAACGAATGGCTGCCCTCGCTGGAGACCGTCCAGTGGCAGGGTGGACCGAAGACGCGAGAAAACGCGTCCCAATATGGACTTAGACGGTCTGCTGCGGCTCTCGGACTGCAGGTCGATGTTCCGATGTCACACGTCCCTGTCACAGAAAATGTCTCAACTTGGTATGACACGGCCGGTGTGACACGAGCTGTCACGACAGGGTGCCGGCCGTGTCCCGAAAGGTGGTCTACTTGTCCATCCAGACGTCCTCGAAGCGGGAGCCGTTGTAGAGGCTGTTCACCATCGGCCGGAAGCCCTTGACGTAAGGGTGCCAGCAGCTCCCCGAGGCGTTCCACATGATGACCGGCCGGGCGCCGTCCTCGAGCAGCTTCTGGTCGATCTGGTGGACGATCTGGCGGCGCTTCTCGAGGTCGGTCTCGCGCGACTGGACCGGGAACAGCTTCTCGATCTCGGGGTTGCAGTAGCCGGTGTAGTTGCGCTCCGACTTGCAGGCGAAGTTCTCGAAGTACATCTGGTCGGGATCGTCGACGCCGGCCCCGGTGGTGTTGAGACCGATCGAATAGTCCTTGCGCGCCACCTTGGCGAACCACAGCGAGGTGTCGACGAGTTCGAGTTCGCCCTCGAGGTAGACCTCCTTGAGCTGGTCGATCAGCAGCACCGCCGGATCGCGGTAGAGCAGGTGGTTGCGGGTGGCGACCTTGAGCTTGAGCTTCTTGTCGGGCCCGTAGCCCAGCTTCTTCATGATCTCGCGCGCCTCGGCGCGGTTCTTCTGCACATCGGGACCGTAGCCCGGGATGGTATCGTACATTGCCTTGGGCAGGCCCCAGACGCCATTGGGCGCCGGCTCCATGACGCCGCCGATATCGGCCTCGCCCTGGTTGATGATGTCGATGAAGGTCTTGCGGTCGAGACTGAGCAGCATGGCGCGGCGGACGTCGGGATTATCGAACGGCGGCGCCTCGCGATTGACGATCAGGTTGGTGTTGTTGTTCATCGACGCCACTTCGCAGATCGCCTTGGGCGACTGGGTCTTCATGTCCTTGAGCAGCGGGATGGTGACGGCATAGGGCGCGGTCATGTCGTAGCGGTTGGTGACGAAGCCCAGGATCGCGGTGGCGCGGGCCGGCACGATCGAGAAATCGATGCCGTCGAGGTAGGGCTTGCCCTTCTTGAAGTAGTCGGGGTTGCGCGTGAGCCGAACGATTTCCTTCTGCTTCCAGTCGGCGATCTTGAACGGGCCGGTGCCGATCGGCTTGGTTCGCATGTCGGCGGTGGAGACGTGGCAGGGATAGACCGGGCTATAACCGGAGGCGAGCAGCACCAGCAGTGAGGGCTGCGGCTGGCCGAGATGGAAGGTCGCCTCCAGGTCGCCGTTGGTCGTGACCTTCTCCAGGTTCCAATACCAGGACTTTCGCGGGTTCTTGCGCAGCTTCAGGGTCTCGCTACGGCCGGTCAGCATGTCCCAGGTGCACTGCACGTCCTTGGCCGTGAACGGCTTGCCATCGTGCCATTTCACGCCGGGCTTGAGCTTGAAGGTGAGCTGCTTGCCGTCGGCGCTCCAGGCCCAGCTTTCGGCGAGATCGGGCCGGATGGTCGAGAGGCTGTTCTGCGGGATCTGCTGGTCGAACAGCACCAGGTTGTTGTAGAGGCCCATGAAGGGCACGACGGTCGAGGTCGTCGCCTCCTCGTGGATCGAGGCGCTGGGCGGATTGTCCTGGAAATACATTTTGAGCGTGCCGCCGCTCTTCTGGGCGAGCGCCGGTGTTGCCGCGAGGCCCAAGGCCGTAATGGCGCACAACATTCCCATCGGAAACCGCATTCTTCTTTCCTCCCTGCTTCGATTTGCAGAGAGGATGAACGGTCCGGCGCGGCCCGTCGAGACGGCTCCGCCGCGGTGCTCCGCTTAGCGGATCATGGCCCTGAGCTTGGACGACACCAGGTCGGTGGCCAGCACGAGGACCAGGATCACGATCACGCAGGCCGCGGTGTCCTCGTAGGCGAACAGCTTCATCGAGCTGATCAACTCGAAGCCGATGCCACCGGCGCCGACCATGCCGAGCACGGTGGAGACGCGGATGTTGGTCTCGAAGCGGTAGAGCACCACGCCGATCCAGGTCGGCAGGACCTGCGGCAGCACGCCGAACACGATGCGCTGCAAGGTGCCGGCGCCGGCGGCGCGGAGCGCATCGAGCGGGCCTTCGTCGATCTCCTCGATGGCTTCGGCGAAGAATTTGCCCAGCATGCCGGCGCCGTGGAGTGCGATCGCGAGCACGCCGGCGAAGGGGCCGAGGCCGACGGCGGCGACGAAAATCAGCGCCAGGATGATCTCATTGATGCCACGCATCACGTTCAGCACCTGGCGCAGGCCGTGGAACACCCAAGCATAGGGCGAGAGGTTACGCGCGGCGAAGAAGCAGACCGGCAGCGCCAGCACGATGCCGAGCAGCGTGCCCCAGAGTGCGATCTGCACCGTCTCGACGGCGGGCTTCACCAGCTTCTGCATGAAGGCGAAGTTGGGCGGCAGCATGCGGCCGATGAAGTCGGCGATCCACGGCAGGCCGTCGATGAAGCCGGTGATGCTGAGATGCGTGCCCTCGGCCGACCACACCAGCACGGCGAGCGAGACGCCGAGGATGGGGGCCAATATCCACCAGCCGAGCGGGCCGCGGGGTTTGTTGACGACGAATTGCAGGGACATGAACTAGGCCCTTTCTTCGGCGGCGGAGGCGATGACGGCTTCGGCGGCGATGCGGCGGCGCTCGGTCAGGCGCTGGGCGGCGTCGAGCACATTGGGATCGTCGAGGCCGGGATAGATGCTGCGGATCACGTCGCCGCTCACACCCGAGGGCGGGCCGTCATAGACGACCTGGCCGGCCGAGAGACCGACGACGCGCTCGGCGAACTCCAGCGCATAGTCGATCTGGTGCAGGTTGCAGAGCACGGCGATGTTCGATTCCTTGCAGCTCTTCTTCAGGTACGTGAGCACGGTGCGCGAGGTCTTGGGGTCGAGGCTGGCGACCGGCTCGTCGGCCAGCATGAACTTGGGCTGCTGTGCCAGCGCGCGGGCGATGCCGACGCGCTGCTGTTCGCCACCCGACAGCGCATCCGCGCGGCTCTTCGCCTTGTGGGACATGGCGACCTGCTCGAGGCAATGCATCGCGATCCGCACGTCGGCTTCGGGAAAGAGCTGCAGGCTGCTCAGGATGGGGGAGAGATCGGCCATGCGGCCGACCAGTACGTTCTTCAGCACGCTGAGGCGCTTCACCAGATTGTGCTGCTGGAAGATCATGGCGACGTTGCGCCGGAGCAGGCGCAAGTCGCGGCGGTTGGACGACAGCGACGTGCCGTCGACCACGATGTCGCCGGCCGTCGGGTCGATCAGCCGGTTGATGCAGCGCAGCAGCGTCGACTTGCCGGCACCCGACGGTCCCAGCACGACGACGAACTCGCCGGGCCGGATCGACAGGCTGACGTCGCGGAGCGCCTGGTGCTCGCCGTAGGATTTGGCGAGGCCCTTTATTTCGATCATGCGCGGCCTCCCGGCTGTCGCCCGTTACTTCTGCTTCTTGAGATCGATGTTGGCGAGCTTGGCCGTCTCGCGGACGATGTCATAGGCCTGGTCGTTGGTTTCCTTGAAGCCGTTCAGCTTGCCCTGGTCGGACCAGTTGAGGCCCTTGATGTCGAGGAACGCGGCCTTCACCTTGGCCTTCATCTCGGGCGAAAGGTCCTTGCGCCACACCATCGGCGACTCCGGGATGGGTGCCGACTCCCACACGACCTGGATCTGGTCGGCCTTGATGTGGCCCTTGGCGATGGCGGCATCGAGGATGCGGTCGGCGATGGTGGCGGCGTCGACCTTGCCGTTGGCGACGGCCAGCGCATTGGCGTCATGGGCGCCGGTGAAGAGCACTGTCTTGAAGTCGCGCTTGGGATCGATGCCGGCCTTGATCAGGCCCGCCAGCGGGAAGGCGTAGCCCGAGGTCGAGGCGGGATCGACGAAGGCGAAGTTCTTGCCCTTGAGATCGTCGAGGGTTTTGATGCCGCTCGACTTCAACGCGATGATCTTGCTGTGATAGTAGGTGCGGCCGGCCTTGGCGGTCTCGGCGATGGCGAAGGCCTCCACCGGGGTCACGGTGGTGGCCAGCACATAGGAGAACGGCCCGAGGTAGGCGATGTCGAGGTGCTTGGCACGCAACGCCTCGATGACGCCGTTGTAGTCGGTGGCGACGAAGCCCTGGACCTTGTAGCCAGAGTTCTTCTCGACCGCGTCGAGGATGTCCTTGCTCTGCGCCAGCATGGCCCGCGAGTCCTCGGACGGGATCAGCCCGACCTTGAGCACCTGCTGGGCGTGGACGATCGATGGTGTTGTAAGCGCGGTGCTGGCGACGAAGAGTCCGAAGGTGCGACGTGTAATCATGTTTTCCTCCCGTTTGTTTTTTATGCAGCCAGTTCGGCGACGAGACTTTCGCGTCGCCCGATGAAATTCTTTCCGCGATCGCCCGCCAGGGCGTCGTCGATCAGGCGTGACCAGTCGGCCGCCTTGATGCCGTGCTGGGTGGCGTCAGGCGAGACGCCGAGTTTCTGCAGGAAGGCTTCCAGCCGCGCGGCGCCCGCGGCGAGGTCGGGTCCGAAGATGCGGCGCAAGGCGGCGTCGCAGACGGCATCGCAGCCGGCCACGGCGCGCATCACCATGGGCAGGCTAAAGGAACAGGCGATGCCGTGCGGCACGCCGTGATGCAGCGTCAGATGGTAGGAGAGCGCATGGGCCAGCGCCGTGCGCGTGTTGGAAAAGGCAAGGCCGGCAAACAGGCTGGCCCGCGCGAGGCGGGTGCGCAGTGCCTCGTTCTTGAGATCGTCGGCCAGCAGCGGCAGGGCGTCGAGCACCTCGCGCGCGGCGACCTCGGCCAGCGAGCCTGACACCGGATTGGCGTTCACGTTCCAGATGCTCTCCAGCGCGTGGCTGAGCGCATCGAGGCCGGTGCTGATGGTGATCGCGCGCGGCAGGCCCGTGGTCAGCAGCGGATCGACCAGTGCCGCCTCGGGATAGAGCGTGTCGCGGGCGAGCGAGTATTTCTTCATCGCCCCGGTGTCCCATACCGTGGCCCACGAGGTGACCTCACTGCCGGTGCCGGCCGTGGTCGGCACGGCGATGATCGGCGTACGGCCAAGCGCTTCCCCCCCGATGCCGGTCTGCAGGTGATAGCGAACCTTGTCGAAATCGCCCGATGCGGCGGCCAGGACCTTGGCTGCATCCATCACCGAACCACCACCCAGCGCCACGATCGCCTCGACCGGGCGCGCCGCGGCGGCATAGGTCCGGCAGGACTCGGCGAGGCCAATGAAATCCGGATTGGGGCCGATGTTGCGCACCATGACCGCCGGCTCGCCGGCCAGCACCACCACGCGGCGCGTCAGATCGGCGAAGACGCCGCCGCCATTGGCATCGTCGTAGGTCACCAGGCAATAGGCCCGGCCGGCCAGCATCTCGCCCAGCGTCTCGAAGACGCCAGCGCCGAACTTCACGTCGACCGGATTACGGTAGCGCCACATCCGCGCTTTCTCCCGATATTGCTTGTTGTTGGTGACAATCTTCCGGCCGGGTCTCACATTTATCCAATTCAAAGGTTCTTCAAGTCACATTGAGAAAATCAATATGAGGTACACCCAGCTCCGTTCCTTCCATGCCGTCGCCCAGCGGATGAGTTTCACCGCCGCGGCGCGCGAGCTCGGCGTCAGCCAGCCCACCATGACCACCCAGGTGAAGTCGCTCGAGGAGGAATTCGGCGTCGAGCTGTTCGTCCGGCGCGGCCGGCGCATCGAGCTCACCGAGACCGGCGACGGCCTGCTCGATATCACCCGCCGGCTGTTCTCGGACGAAAAAGAGGCGGCGGACTACCTCAACGAGACGCGGGGGCTGAAGACGGGCCATCTGCGCGTCGGCGCGGTGGGTCCCTATCATGTCACCGACATGCTGGCCGCTTTCAATGCACGCTATCCCGGGATCTACGTCTCGGTGACGGTCGGCAATTCACGCGACACGTTGCGCGACCTTCTGGACTACCGCACCGACGTCGCCGTGCTGGCGCATGTCGATCCCGACACAAGGCTGATCGCGATCCCCTATCGGCGGCACAAGGTCGTGGTCATGTGTCCCGTCGATCACGCCTTCGCCCAGCGCCGCACGCTGCGTGCCCGCGACATGGAAGGTCAGCGCCTGATCGTGCGCGAGGCGGGCTCGACGACGCGGCGCGCCTTCGACCAGGCGATGCGCGAGAAGGACGTACGGCCCAAGGTCGTGATGGAGATCGGCAGCCGAGAATCGATCCGCGAGGCAGTGGCCAAGGGGATCGGGCTCGGGGTCGTGTCCGAGGCCGAGTTCATCCCCGATTCGCGCATTCATGCCCTGCCGGTGACGGACGTGGAGATCTACACCTACGCCCATGTCGTCTATCTCAAGGAACGGCAGAACGCGCGGTTGGTGCGCGCCTTCCTCGATGTGCTGAGCGGCCTGCTCGCGATCGGTGCGGTCAGCCGGCCATCCAGCCGCCGTCGACCATCAGGTTCTCGCCGGTGATGAAGGTCGCCTCGTCCGACGCCAGGAAGAGCGCCGCGTTCGCCACGTCCTCGGAACGGCCGAGCCGCGGCAGCGGCGTGCGGGCATGGGAATAGTCGAGCCAGCGCGGCTCGACGGCGC
Source organism: Reyranella sp. (assembly GCA_029946105.1). Classification (GTDB taxonomy): domain Bacteria; phylum Pseudomonadota; class Alphaproteobacteria; order Reyranellales; family Reyranellaceae; genus Reyranella. Next base: position 54,791 of record JAQSDW010000196.1, read on the forward strand.
GCCCGGTCTTGCCGGTCAGGATCTTGCCCGGCGCTACGGCGTTGCAGATGATGCTGTCGCGGCCGTAGTCCGCCGCGATCTGGCGCGTGAGATAGACCACGCCCGCCTTCGAGGTGCCGTAGGACACGTCCTCGGGCGAGGATATCATGCCGTGCTGTGAGGAGATGTTGACGATGCGCCCGCGCGCCTCGTGGCGGATCTCCTGGGTCAGCATCTGGCGCACGGCGGCGCGGCACATCAGGAAGACGCCGGCGAGATTGACCGCCATCACGCGGTTCCATTCTTCCAGGCTGGTGTCGGTCAACTTCTTGCCGATGCGGATGACGGCATCGTTCACCACGATATCGAGCCGGCCCGTCGGCAAGGCAGCGCGTCGCACCGCCTCGTCGACGTCCTTCTCGTTCGAGACGTCACCCTGGAAGAAGGGTACGTCCAGAATCTTGTGCGTGGGCTCGCCGCCTTCGACCACCGCCTCGGTGATGTCCATCAGCAGCAGTGTAGCGCCTTCAGCCAGGAACCTGGTCGCGATGGCGCGGCCGATGCCTGAGGAGGCGCCGGTGATGAGGGCGGTCTTGCCGGCGAGACGTGTCATCTGCCGCCGTCAGCCTCGCCGGACACTCGCGCCGCCATCCACCGGCAGGGTGACGCCAGTGATGAAGCTCGCCTCGTCGGACGCAAGGAACAGGGCGGCATTCGCCACGTCCCAGCCGGTGCCCATCTTCTTGCCGAGCGGCACCTTGGCGTCGCGCTCGGCCTCGACCTCGGCGCGCGTCTTCTTGAAGGTGCGGGCGCGGGTGTCGACAGCCATCGGCGTGTTCATCAGGCCGGGCAGGATGACGTTGGCGCGGATACCGTAGGCGGCGTTCTGGTAGGCGAGCTGCTCGGTGAAGGACACCATCGCGGCCTTGGTCGCCTTGTAGGCGACATAAGGATAGGTGGTGATCACGGCCATCGAGGAGATGTTGATGATGGCGCCGCTCTTCTGGGCGCGCATGATCGGGATCACGTGCTTGGCGGCCAGGATGCAGCTCTTGAGATTGATCGCCACGCAGCGGTCGAATGCCTCCTCGGTGATCTCGAGCAGCTCGGCGTCACCACCCGAGAGGCTGACGCCGACATTGTTGTGCAGGATGTCGATGCGGCCCCAGCGGCTGTGCGCATCGGCCACCATGGCCTTGATCTCGGCTTCCTTGGTGACGTCGGCCTTGAAGGCCATCGCCGTGCCCTGGTTGGCGCCGATCATCTCGACCGTCTCCTGGGCCGATTTGAGATTGTGGTCGACGCACAGGACCTTGGCGCCTTCGCGCGCGAAGGTGAGGGCCGTCGCACGGCCGTTGCCCATGCCTTCGCCGGGGCTCTGGCCGGCGCCGACGACGATGGCGACGCGATCTTTGAGGCGCATGTCAGGACACTCCCGGAATCGGATACTGCTTCAGGACTTCTTTGTAGTGGGGCTCGTTGTCCATCTTCATGGTGGCGAGCACGCGCACGACCGCGCAGTAGAATGCGATGGTGAGCACGAGATCGGTCATGTGCTCGTTGCTGAGGTCCTTCTTGATCTCGGCGAAGGTGGCGTCGGACATGGCGAGATCGCGCACCATCTCGCGCGCGCCCTTCAGGATCACCCGGGCCAGCGGCTCGAGTTTGGAAGTCTTGCCTTCGGTCTCAAGGAAAAGGTTCTGGATGTCCTCGTCGGTGACGCCGAATTCCTTGCCGATCTTCACGTGGTGGGTGAACTCGTATTCCGACTTCTCCATCCAGCCGACCTGGAGGATGGCGAGCTCGCGCAGGCGCGGATTGAGCGTGCTCTTGTTGCGGATGTAGCCGCCGACGCCATGGAAGGCGCGCGCCATGCCGGGCGAATTGACGAGCAGCCGCGTGAGATTGATCGGCCGCTTGAGCAGCTCCTTGTGTTCGGGCGGAAGCTGATCGGCATCGAGATAGGGCAGGCGGGCCATCTTGTTCGTCTCCTCACTGAGCTGCTGAATCGCGTTCCGGGCCCTGCAGCGTGACGCCGCCGTCGACCACCAGCACGTGGCCGGTGATGTAGCGGGCGTGGTTGCTGAGCAGGAAGCGCACGGCATGGCCGATGTCCCAGCCGGTGCCCTCGATCTTGAGCACCGAGGCCTTGGCGCGCTGGGCGCGGTTGGCCTCGCTCATGCCGTTGCCGCGATTGACCATCGGCGTGTACATCGGGCCGGGGCAGATGCAGTTGACCCGGACGTGGTCGCGGCCGTGATCGACCGCCATCGCCTGCGTGAGTCCGATGACCGCCGCCTTGGAGACCGTGTAGGTCGTGAGGCCGCGTGGCCGCAGCGCCGAGATCGACGAGATGTTGACGATGGCACCGCCCTTGGCCGTCTTGATCATGGCCGGGATCGCATGCTTGGAGAGCAGGAACATCGTCTCGACGTTCACTTGCATCACGCGCCGGTATTCCTCGGGCTTCTCGTCGACCACGCTGCCGCGGCTGCCGATGCCGACGTTGTTGTCGAGGAAATCGAGCCGGCCCCAGCGGTCGACCGCGGCATCGACCAAACGCTTGCATTCGGCTTCCTGGGTGACGTCGCCGGCATGTGCCGCCGCCGTGCCGCCTTCGGCCTTGATCATCTCGGCCGTGCGTTCGGCGAGTTTCAGATCGAGGTCGGCCACCAGCACCTTGGCGCCGGCGCGCGCCAGCAGAATTGCTGCTGCCCGGCCGTTGCCGATACCGTCGCCGACTGCGCCGCCGCCGGAAATGATCGCAACCTTGCCGGACAGGCCGGCGTCGTCCTCGGGACCCTTCATCTCATTCTCCTCGGGGCAATCGCCCTCATGGCAATCCGGCGCCGGGCACGTCGACCCGCATGGTCTCGATGCGGCCCTCGAGCGTCTTCGCCGTGGTTGGCCCGCTCTTCGAATTGGTGACGACGAACAGGGTGCGTCGATCCTTGCCACCCAGCATGCAGGCATAGGCGCCGCGGGGTGCGAGATCGAGACTGTGCGTGATCTTGCCGCCTTCGAGCACGCGCAGCACGCGGCGGCCGAACGGATCGCTGACCCAGATCGCGCCCTCCTCGTCGAGGCAGATGCCGTCGGGGAAGCAGCCTTCGATGGTGGCCCAAGTGCGGCGATTGGAGAGCGAGCCGTCGGCCGCGACGTCGAATGCCGTGAGGCGATGGGCGAAGGTCTCGCCTACGATCATGGTCTTGCCGTCGGGCGTGATCACGGTGCCGTTGGGAAACAGGAGATCGTCGGCCGCCTTGTGCACCGAGCGATCTGTGTCGACGCGGATCAGGCAGGTCGTGCGCTCTGCCTCGCCGGCATGGCGGTCGAAGCCGAAATTTCCGACGTAGGCGCGGCCCTTGGCGTCGACGATCATGTCGTTGCAGTGGCCGGTCGCCAGCGACCCCAACTCAGCCTCGACCGAGAGCTTGCCGCCCGAGAAACGCATCAGGCGACGGTCGGTCATGCTCACGATCAACATCGTTCCGTCGGGCCGCCAGCCCAGCCCCGACGGTTGGCCCGGCACTTCGACGATTGTCTCGGCCTTGCCGCTCTCGTCGACCGTCCGAACCTGGTGGACATAGAAGTCGGAGAAGTAGAGGCGGTCGTTCCGCCAGCGCGGCCCCTCGCCGAAGGAGAGACCGGTAAGGAGCGGTTCGAGTTTCATTGCCTCTTCCTCACTTCACGACATCCCAGTCGATGCGGAAGCTGTCGCCCTGCGGCTGGATGTAGCCTGCATTGGCGCCGGGGAAGTGGGCGGGACAGAGAAGAGAGTTGGTTTCGACGCAATCCTCAAGGAGCTGGCGGCGGCTCTTGGCCGACATTTCCTGGTCCCAGCAGAACTGGCTCGACCAGTCGGGATGATAGACCTGGATCGGGTGATGCATGATGTCGCCCGAGAAGCAGGCCTGCTTGCCGGCGTCCTTCAGGTTGATGGCGATCGATCCCGGTGTATGGCCGGGATAGTCCTTGATGGTGAGCATCGGATCGGGTTGGTGGTCGCTCTCGATCATGATGGCGCGGCCGGCCTCGACGATGGGCAACACCGAATCGTCGAACGACCCGTCATTGACGCCGTCCTTGGTCTTGCGCTCATTGTCCCAGTGCGCGTACTCGCGCTTGGCGAACAGATAGCGCGCATTGGGAAATGTCGGCACCCAGCGGCCATTCTCGAGCTTGGTGTTCCAGCCCACGTGATCGATATGCAGATGCGTGCACATCACGAAGTCGACCGACTCGGGCGGACAGCCGCAGGCGCGGAGGCGATTGAGGAACGGCGTGTCGAGCTTGTTCCAGGCTGCGTTGTGGCGCTGCTTGTCGTTGCCGAGGCAGGTGTCGATCAGGATTGTGTGGCGGCCGGTCTTCACGACCCAGGTGTGCACGGAGCCCACGAGGCGATCGGAACCCGCCTCGACATGATCGGGCACCATCCAGCCCTTCTGCGCGTCGAAGGCCTGCTGGTCGAACTTGGGGAACATGCGGTTGGGCCGGAAGCCTGCGGCGCATAGTTCCTCGACCTTCTCGACGGTGGCGCCACCGATCTTGCGAACCGTCATGGCGCTTCCTCCTAGAAGGTGACGACGCTGCGAATCGACTCGCCGCGGTGCATCAGGTCGAAGGCATCGTTGATCTTCTCGACCGGCATAGTGTGGGTGATCAGCGAATCGATGTCGATCTTGCCGTCCATGTACCAGTCGACGATCTTCGGCACGTCGCGGCGGCCCTTGGCACCGCCGAACGCCGTGCCCATCCAGCTTCGTCCGGTGACTAGCTGGAACGGCCGCGTGGCGATCTCCTGGCCTGAGCCCGCGACGCCAATGATCACCGACTTGCCCCAGCCGCGATGGCAGCATTCCAGCGCCTGTCGCATCAGGGTCGTGTTGCCGACGCATTCGAAACTGTAGTCGGCGCCGCCGTCGGTCAGTTCGACGAGATGCGCGACCAGATCCTTGCCGCCGATGTCCTTGGGGTTGACGAAGTGCGTCATGCCGAACTTGCGGCCGAGCGCCTCGCGCGCCGGATTGAGATCGACGCCCACGATCATGCCGGCGCCCACCATGCGGGCGCCCTGCACGACGTTGAGGCCAATGCCGCCCAGGCCGAAGACCACGACATTGGCGCCGGCTTCGACCTTGGCGGTATTGATGACGGCGCCGATGCCCGTCGTGACGCCGCAGCCGATGTAGCAGACCTTATCGAACGGTGCGTCGGGCCGGATTTTCGCCAGCGCGATCTCGGGCAGCACCGTATAGTTCGAGAAGGTCGAGCAGCCCATGTAGTGATGGATCTTCTTGCCCTTGATCGAAAAGCGCGACGAGCCGTCGGGCATCACGCCCTGGCCCTGGGTGGCGCGGATCGAGGTGCAGAGGTTGGTCTTGCCCGACAGGCACGACTTACATTGACGGCATTCGGGCGTGTAGAGCGGGATCACGTGGTCACCCTTCTTGAGCGATATGATACCGGGACCGACATCGACCACGACGCCTGCGCCTTCGTGACCGAAGATGACCGGGAACAGGCCTTCGGGATCGCCACCGGAGCGCGTGAATTCGTCGGTGTGGCAGACGCCTGATGCCTTGATCTCGACCAGCACCTCGCCGAACTTCGGCCCTTCGAGGTCGACGGCCTCGATTTCGAGGTTCTTGCCGGCTTCGTAGCAGACCGCTGCCTTTGTCTTCACGCGAACGCCCCCAAGCTTGCGAAGCGGGGAGCCTAGAGCAGGGAAGCGGCTCCAGTCCATGCCACCTCGGTCATCGTGCGGAATTAGAGATCGTCAGGCCAAAGCTGAGCGCCGTGCTGGATTGTCAGCAATTCGATGTCATCGGCACGAATCCGATAAGCAACAATGTACGGTGTCCCGACGACGACCAACTCGCGCGTGCCGCGAATGCGTCCCGGGCGACCGCGCCCAGGTGCTTTGCCTAGTCGTTGAACAGCTAGAGCAATGGTCCCGACAACCCGCGCCGCGGCGGTGGGATTGTCGGCTTCAATGTACGCGCCGATTTCTTCAAGGCGACGCCTGGCGCGCCTCGTCCAGCGGACGACGCGCTTCACCGCCGACGCTTGCGCTGGGTGTACTTGGCGATGGTTGCGGCCACTTCGGCATCAGTGGCGAAGTCGCCCTGGTCAGCTTCGCGCAAGCCCGCTTCGATGTCGGCGAGCTGCCATGCCTCGCGTGTCACGAAATCGCCGATTGCCTGGGCCGCCACATAGGACCGTGACCGGTCCAGCTTCGCGGCGAGCGCGTCCAGCTTCTTTGCTACATCGTCGGGCAATCGAATGGTAAATGCCGACATGGTTCACTCCGGTTCAATTTGATCCATTTTGGACCAAATTGAACCATCATTCCAGTCAAGCCGTCAAACGAGCCAATTCCGTCTTCGCGGCCTTGTACTGATCAACAAGCCGCTGGCAGAGCTCGGCGGCGGCGGGGATGTCCTCGATGTTCCCGACGCCGTGGCCCGCCGTATAGATGTCCTTCCAGCGCTTCTTGTTCTCCTGCGCGGCCACGATCTTGCCCGGTAGGGTCGTGCGCAGCACGTCGAGGTCGACGCCGGCCGCTAGCAGGCTGGGTGTCAGCCAGTTGGCCGGCGCACCGTCGATCGAGGCGGTGAGGAAGACGTCGGTCGCGCGGGTCGCGAGGATCATGTCCTTGTGCGCGGCGGCCGCCATCGCCTCCTGGGTCGCGATGAAGCGCGTGCCGATATAGGCGAGGTCGGCGCCCATCGCCTCGGCCGCCAGCACGTCGCGGCCGGTGGTCTGGCCGCCCGCCAGCACGACGGCAAAGTGATCGCCCAGCTGGCGCACCTCGTTCATGAGGGCGAAGGGATTGATGGTGCCGGTATGGCCGCCGGCACCGCCCGCCACGGCGATCACGCCGTCGACGCCGGCCTCCAGCGCCTTCTCGGCATGGCGGCGGTTGGCGATGTCGTGCAGCGCCACCGCGCCCCAGCCATGGATGCGCTTGATGGCGTCGCCCGGTGCGCCTTTCGACGTCAGCACCACCGGCACCTTGTATTTCTCGACCAGCTCGAGGTCGCCGGCGTAGCGCGGGTTGGAGGCGTGGACGACCAGGTTCACCGCCCAGGGTGCCGGCTTCCTGCCCGAGTCTTCGAGGCGCTTCATGCCGTCCTGCATCTCGTCGAGCCAGGCCTGGAACTCCTCGCGGCTGCGCGTGCCGTGGGCGGGGAAGCTGCCCATGACTCCTTCGGCGCAGCAGGCGAGCGTCAGCGCGGGATTGGACACCAGGAACATGGGGGCGGCGATGGCGGGGATCGCCATGCGCTCCATCAGTTTCTTCACTTCAGCGCGCGCCATGGCTCAGATCTCTCCAACAGTGGGCGTCGTCGAGGTGACGCCTGCTTCGGCCAGTTTCTTCAATTGTGCGTCGTCGTAGCCCAATAGCTCGCGCAGCACTTCGCTGGTGTGCTGGCCGAGATCGGGTCCGGGACGCTCGATGCTGATGCCCTTGCCGCCGAGACGATAGGGCAGGCCCTTGACTAGGCCGCCGCGTTCGTCACGCACGAGGGTGACGCCCTGCAGCGCCATGTTGCCGAGAAGATCGTTGCCGTCGTTGCAGGGCGCGGCGGCAATGGCGCGCGCTAGGAGCGCTGCAACCGCGGCGGTGCTGTCGTGACCGATGCAGAAGGCTTCGAGCGTAGCATCGGGCCGGTCGAGGGTGACGGCGATCCAGCGTCCATCCTCGCAGAGATAGGCATCCTGCTGGGCCACACCTTCTTCGCGGTTTCCGCGCCGGTCGTTGGGTCGCGCCGGATCGGCCGAGGCCGCCAGGATTTCCTCGCCCAAGGTGAAGGACGCGACCTCGCGCTGCGAGAAATCGAGGAACGCGCCTTTGCCGGTGCGACGCGCCTCCATGACGGCCGTGATCACGATGCCGGTGGCGAACAGCGAGACAATCTGGTCGGGGTAGTTCACGTCCATGCCGGAGATGCGCGGCTCCTCGCCCTCGTAGCCGGTGAGGGAGGCGATGCCGGAGGTGGCATCGAGCGTGCTGCCGAACGAGACGTTCATGCGTTCCGGCCCGGTGTCGCCCTGGCTCGATATGGCCGCGAACACGAGGCGCGGGTTGGCGGCGCTCAGGTCCTTGTAGCCGAGGCCGGCACGGTCGAGCACGCCACGGCGGAAGTTCTCGACAACGACGTCGCAATGGGCCGCGAGCTCGCGGATGACGCGCTGTCCCTCGGGCGCCTTGAGGTTGAGTGCCAGGCCGCGCTTGTTGCGGTTGGTGAAGCGGAACTGCGGCGAGCGGTTCCACCAGCCGTCGTTGTCATCGGGTTTGCCGACGATGCGGAAGGGATCGAGATAGGCGCCCGATTCGATCTTGATCACGTCGGCGCCGAGATCGGCCAGCATGGCCGAGGTGTTGGCGCCGGCCGTCAGCAGGCCGAAGTCGAGGACGCGGATACCGCTGAGGGGACGCGCGCTCATGCGGCCAACTCCGGAGCTGGTTGCGGCGCGAACGACCGGCCGTTCCACTGCACGGGCAGTTGCGGCAGACGCAAGGTGCCCTCAGTCGAATGCGCCATGTCGGCCAGGAATCCGCGCGCGACATACTGTTCGGTCTGGAGCAGCTCGGCCGGCGAGAAGGTCGGACCGAAGGGCACGCCTTTGGCCTGCGCCGTTGTCTGGATCTCGCTTCGCGTCTTGTTGGCGAACCACGGCGTGATGATCTCGTACAGTTCGGCGATGTTCTGGCGGCGGCCGGCACGGGTGCTGAACTTCGTATCGGCGAGCCGAGGATCGCCGATCAGGGCGCGCGTCGCCGGCCACTGCGTGACAGTGTAGACGACGGCCACGTGGCCGTCGCGGCAGGGCACGATCTGGAATTCCGAGTTCCTGCCTTCGCGGCCGGGGGAGACGCCGCCAGCGTCGGCGCCGGATACGGCTTTCCAGTTCACCCATTGCATCACTTCGGCCAGCGACACGCGGACAGGCGGCGCGGGCTGGCCGGCATCACGGGCGGCGAGTGCCGCGGTGAGGCCGGTGAAGGCGGTGAGGCCCGCGGCGTAGGAGGCCTGATGGCCGCCCAACCGCAGCGGCTTGCGTTCGGGCTCGCCCACCATGTGCAGCAGTCCACCCAGCGCCAGGATGGTGAATTCGCTGATCGGCCGGTTGGCTGCATTCATCTCGGCCGGAAACGCCGCGATCTCGATCGGCGTCGCGCGCGCGGCGCGCAGCAGCGGCGCCGACGCGGCCGGTTCCTCGAACAGCACGGCGTCGGCCTTGTCGAGCAGGGCCTTCAGCGCGGCGCGGCCGGCGTCGCCGCCGAGATCGAGCACCAGCGAGCGCTTGGAGGTGTTGAGGAACTGGAAGAGCGCGCTTTCGCCCTGCGGCAGGAATGGCGGGGCGCGGCGGACCGGATCGCCGCCGGGCGGCTCGATCTTGAGCACCGACGCGCCGAGGTCGGCCGCGATCTTGGCCGCGAGCGAGGTCGCCAAACGCAGGCAGAGCGGCACATCAGTGTCGTTCACCTCGAGGATCGTAAAGCGTGCCAGCGGCAGGGCGGTATCGTCGTTCATCTTCCATATCGTGGCGTGTGCTAGTGTGCCGGTCTACGGACGATTTTCGGCGGGGATTTCATGGCACAGACGGGCAATCACAAGGGGCTCACCTTCGGCATCTTCCTGGCGCCGTTCCACCGTGTCGGCGAGAACCCGACGCTCGGCATGGCGCGCGACATGGAGCTGCTCGAGTGGATCGACGAGCTGGGCTACGACGAGGCTTGGATCGGTGAGCACCATTCCGCTGGCTGGGAGACCATTGCCTCGCCGGAAATCTTCATCGCCGCCGCCATCGAACGCACGCGCTACATCCGCCTCGGCTCGGGCGTGACCAGCCTGCCGTATCATCACCCGCTGATGGTCGCGAACCGCTTCGTCCAGCTCGACCATATGTCGCGCGGACGAACGATGCTCGGCTGCGGCCCGGGCGCGCTGCCGTCCGACGCCTACATGATGGGCATCGAGCCTTCGACCCAGCGGCCGCGCATGGAGGAGTCGCTGGCCGCCATCATGGCGCTGCTGAAGTGCGAGGAGCCGGTCACGATGAAGACCGACTGGTTTGAGCTCAAGGAAGCGCGGCTGCATCTGGCGCCCTACAGCTATCCGCATTTTCCCATCGCCTGCGCCAGCACCATCACGCCCTCGGGCATGATCGCTGCCGGCAAGCATGGCCTCGGCGTGCTGTCGATCGGCGCCGGCATTCCGGGTGGACCGGAGATGCTGGGCAAGCAGTGGGGCATCTACGAGGAGACCGCGGCCAAGCACGGCCTCAAGGCCGATCGCTCGAAGTGGCGCGTCGTCGTGAACACGCATGTGGCCGAGGATGACGAGCAGGCGCTGCGCGAGGTCCATGCCGGCGAACGCCGCGAGACCGTGACCTATTTCGAGGACACGCTGGGCCGCCCGCCGGGCCGCGCCGACGATCCGCTGCGCGAGGGTGTGAAGATGGGAACAACGCTCGTCGGCAATCCGGACACCGTGGCCAAGGGCATCGAGCGGCTGCTGGGTTATTCCAACGGCGGCTTCGGCGGCGTGCTGTTCCGTGCCCACGAATGGGCGAGCCGCGAAAGCATCCTGCGCTCCTACGAGCTGTTTGCGCGCTACGTGATGCCGCGCTTCCAGGGTTCGCTCGATACCATCGTCAACTCGAACCAGTGGGCCAAGGATAACCGCAAGGGCATCTTCGGCCCCAACGTCGCCGCCGTGAAGAAGGCATTCACCGACGCCGGCCGTGAAGCGCCCGAGGAGTTCCGGGCCCGCACGCCCGGTGCGCGTGACGTTGCCGGCGACTAAGGACGACTGGCTGGCGCGTTGGCTGCCGCTTATCAGTGAGCGCGCGGCGGGTCTTCCCATTCTCGAACTGGGCTGCGGCGGCGGTCGCGACAGCAAGGTACTGGTCGCAGCCGGACACAGGCTCGTCGGCATCGATCTGTCGGCCAAGGCGATCGGCAATGCCCGGACGCGCGTACCGTCGGCTGAGTTCCATTGCCAGGACATCCAGTCGCCGTGGCCAGTGACGCGTGCCGGCGTGGTCGTCGCCAGCCTGTCGCTGCACTACTTCCCCTGGCCGGAGACGGAAGCGTTGGTGGCCCGCATCCATGAAGTGCTCAAGCCGTCGGGCGTGTTGCTGTGCCGGCTCAATTCGACCAACGACCATCACTTCGGTGCGAGCGGTCATCCGCCGATCGCGGAGAATTACTATCTCGTCGACGGAGAGCCCAAGCGCTTCTTCGACCGCGCTGCCGTCGATCGTCTGTTCGCCAGGGGCTGGCGCGTCCTCCACAACGAAGAAGGGGTGATCGCGCGATACGATCACCCCAAATCGGTCTGGGAAACGATCCTCGAGAGGATCGACTAGAACTGCTTCTTCGTTCCCGGCTCGGCGTCGATCACCTGGATCGACGTCTGGCCCAGCGCCGCCTTGTACTCGGCCGGCGTGCCGCGCAGGAACGGGTTGCTGGCGTAATGCATCGGCCACGCCATCTTGGGTTTGATCAGCTCCTTGGTGGCGTAGGCCGCGTCCTTCGGGCTCATCACATAGTGGCCGCCGATCGGGATCAGCAGCAGGTCGGGCTTGTAGTACTCGCCGATCATCTTCATGTCGCCGAACAGGCCGGTGTCACCCATATGGTAGATCTTGAAGCCGTTCTCGAGTTCGATGATGAATCCGACCGGCTCGCCGGCGGGATAGCTGGTGTCCTTGCCGGTCGCCGGATCCTTCAGGATCATCTCCGAGGAGTGCTCGGCATGGACCTGGGTGATCTTGACGCCGGGGAACGGCTCGATCGTGCCGCCCTTGTTCATGCGCGGCACCAGGTTGGCCGGCATCATGCCGAGCGTCGCCAGCCACTGGTTGAGGCCGGCCGGGGCCCAGATCGGCACGTTGTTCGTCTTCGCGATCTCCATGGCATCGCCCAGATGATCGCCATGGCCGTGCGTCACCAGGATCAGGTCGACCTTGCCGATCTTGCTGAGGTCCTTCAGTTCGGGCGGGATCTTGGTGGCGCCCATGATCCAGGGATCGATCATGATCACCTTGCCACCGGGCGTGGTGAGCTTGAAGGCGGCCTGGCTGTACCACAGCAGTTCGGCCTTGCCCTGCGCATTGGCGGCGCCCGCGAACGCCAGGCCCGCGAACGCCAGGCCCGCGAACGTCAGACAAGCCGCGGTGATGACGGAAAGAAGACGGAAGATCATGAGCTGTGCCCCCAGTTCGTTTCGCAGAGCCTAGCACCATTTTTCGCGGCGAAAGAGCGCACTTTCCTGTGAGCTCCCAATCGCCCAACATGTGCACCGCACAATGACCAGGGGGATGGCCCACCAATGAGCATCAAGGGCAAAGCCTATATTGCCGGCATCTACGAGCATCCGACACGGCTCGCCAAGGACATCTCGCTGGCGCAAATCCACGCCCAGTGCGCCAAGGGCGCGCTCGAGGATGCCGGCCTCACCAAGGACGACGTCGACGGCTATTTCTGCGCCGGCGACGCGCCCGGCCTCGGGCCGATGTCGATGGTCGAGTACATGGGCCTGAAGCCGCGCCACGTCGATTCGACCGACACCGGCGGCTCGTCCTACGTGCTCCATGTCGGCCACGCGGCCGAGGCGATCGCCGCCGGCAAGTGCAAGGTGGCGCTGATCACGCTGGCCGGACGGCCGCGCGCCGAGGGCATGGCAACCGGCACGGTGCCACGCTCGCGCGGCGGCACGCCGACGCCGGACGAACCGTTCGAGTTCCCCTACGGGCCGACGGTGGTGAACATGTACGCCATGTGCGCCATGCGCCACATGCATGAGTTCGGCACCACGTCCGAGCAACTTGCCTGGATCAAGGTCGCGGCCTCGCACCATGCCCAATACAATCCGCATGCGCTGCTGCGCGACGTGGTCACGGTCGAGGAGGTGGTGAATTCGCCGATGATCTCCGATCCGCTGCACCGGCTCGACTGCTGCGTCATCACCGACGGCGGCGGCGCGATCGTCGTGGTGGCCCCGGAGATCGCGGCCAAGCTCAAGCGGCCCAAGGTCAAGCTGATCGGCGCCGGCGAGTTCGTGAAGACCCAGATGGGCGGCAAGGTCGATCTCACCTATTCTGGCGCGCGCTTCAGCGGTGCGGCGGCCTTTGCCGAGGCCGGCGTGAAGCCCGCCGACATCAAGTACGCCTCGATCTACGACAGCTTCACCATCACGGTGCTGATGCAGCTCGAGGACCTCGGCTTCTGCGAGAAAGGAAAAGGTGGCGCGTTCGTATCAGACGGCAACCTGATCGCGGGCCAGGGAAAACTGCCGTTCAACACCGACGGCGGCGGGCTCTGCAGCAATCATCCGGGCAATCGCGGCGGCCTCACCAAGGTGCTGGAGGCCGTCCGGCAGCTGCGCGGCGAGGCTCATCCCGCCGTGCAGGTGACGAACTGCAATCTCGCCGTCGCGCACGGCACCGGCGGCTCGCTCGGCCTGCGTCACGGCAGCGCCACCGTCATTCTGGAGAGGGAGTAGACCATGGCCGAAGCCAAGGAACGCAAGTTGCCGGCGCCGGCCGTCAGCCAGGAGACCGAGGCCTATTGGGCGGCCGCCGCCGAGGGCAAGCTGCTGGTGCGCAAGTGCACGGGCTGCGGCCAGGCCCATCACTATCCGCGCACGATCTGTCCGTTCTGCTTCAGCGACAAGACCGAATGGATCGAGGCGTCGGGCAAGGGCACGCTCTATTCCTACAGCGTCATGCGCCGCGCCCCGGTGCCTTACGCCATGGCCTACGTCACGCTGGCCGAAGGCCCGCGCATGGTGACCAACATCGTCGACTGCGACTTCGACAGACTGAAGTGCGAGCAGCCGGTGAAGCTGGTCTTCAAGCCGACCGACGGCGGTCCGCCACTGCCGATGTTCACGCCGGCCTGATCGGCAACGCCGCGAGACCCGCGTCGAGTTCGGCGCGGTCGCGGGCAATGGCGTAGACGTATCGATCGGGCCGCAGGATCGCGGCCCGACTCCCGTGCTGTGCCAGCCAGTCGAGACCGACGCCGGGCAGCAGCACCGCTTCGCTCCGCACGCTTTCCAGAAGAGCCGCTTCGCCGACAACGGCAAAGTGCTGCCCGATCGCCTCGTCCATCAGGCGTCCGTCGGCGAGGCGCGGCTGCGGGAAGAGCGCCCCCACCGGCGGCTCCACGCCGAGGCCGCATCCGGGTCCGAGCTGCGGCTGGGGAAAGTCGAAGATCGTGCTGCCTTCAGCGAAGCGCGCATTGCGCGCGGCAATCTCCGCCGGATCGGTCGCCTGGATGACGCTGCCCAGCCGCACCGCCAGTTCGATGAAAGCGCGTGCATGGGGCAGGCGCTCGCTCTCGTAGGTATCGAGCAGGGAATCTGGTGCGTCGTCCTTCACGACGGCGGCAAGCTTCCAGGCGAGGTTGGCGGCGTCGCGCATGCCGGTGCACATGCCTTGCCCCAGGAAGGGCGGCGTCTGGTGACAGGCATCGCCGGCGAGCAGCAGCCGGCCCTTGCGCCAGCCTTCCTGCACGAGCGAGTGGAAGGTGTAGACTGCCGAGCGCTCGATCCTGGCATCCCCCGGTCCGAGCCAGCGGGCGATCATCGGCCAGAAGACGTCCGGCTCGATCAGGCGGGCGGGATCGTCACCCGGCATCAGCATGATTTCCCAGCGCCGGCGGTCTCCGTTCACGTTCACCAACGTCATCGGCCGGGCCGGATCGCAGAATTGCAGAGAATAAGGGGGTAGCGCCCGGGTGCGCGAACTCTCCGGATCGGTCAGGACATCCACCACCAGCCAGAGTTGATGCAGGCCGAGGTCGACCTGCCGGCTGCCGATGGCGGCACGTACGAGCGAGCGGGCACCGTCGCAGCCGACGACGAAACGCGCCGAGAGTTCGTCGACGGAGGTGAGGTCCCGGCCAAGATGAACGCGCACGTGGTCGAAGCGTCCGAGGCCTTCGCGCAGGATCGTTTCGAGGACGGGCTGATGGAAGTACCAGCTTCCCGACCAGCCGTTGGGTCCCGGCTGGTCGCTGCCGCGGCGGATCATCAGGGTACGGCCGGATGGTTCCTCGTAACGCGCGCCGTGCGGCGAAGGCCGCGTCGCGGCGGCAATGCGGTCGGCGAGGCCTGCCGACTGGAAGATGCGCATGACCTCGCCGTCGAAATGCACGGCACGCGGCAAGGCATAGACCTCGCGCTCCCGGTCGTAGATGTCGACCGAGAGCCCGGCCTGGCCCAGCAGGTTGGCCAGCAGGGCGCCGACCGGCCCGCAGCCGACAATCGCGACGTCTGTTGGGGCTACATCGGCGCTCAGGAGTTGAGTGCCTCCCACACGCGCTCGGGCGTCGCCGGCATATTGATGTGCTTGCCGCCCAGCGCGTCGACGATGGCGTTCATCACCGAGGGCAGCGAGCCCGCGCAGCCCGCCTCGCCGCAGCCCTTGGCGCCCAGCACGTTGGTCTTGGCCGGCACCGAGTGATAGTCGATCTTGAAGAACGGCGTGTCGGCCGCACGCGGCAGGGCGTAGTCGGTGAAGCTGCCGGTCAACAGCTGGCCCTCTTCGCTGTAAACCACGTGCTCGAACATCGCCTGGCCGATGCCCTGCACGACGCCGCCATGGCTCTGGCCTTCGACCAGCAGCGGATTGATGACCGTGCCGAAGTCGCCGACCATGGTGTACTTCACCACTTCGACGACGCCGGTATCGGGATCGATCTCGACTTCCGCGACATGCGTGCCGTTGGGAAAGGCCGACGGCGCCGCCTCGTGGACGTGGCTGACGTCGAGCGTGTCGGGCACGCCCTCGGGCAGCTTCATGCCGCCGCGCAGACGCTCTGCAAGCTCCATGATGCCGATGCCGCGGTCGGTGCCGACGATGGTGAAGCGGCCGGCCTGGAATTCGATGTCGGCGGCCGAGGCTTCGAGCGCCACGCCTGCGATCTGCTTGCCCTTGTCGATCACCTTGTCGGAGGCTTCGACGATCGCGGCCCCGGAGGCCATGATCGACTTCGAGCCGCCGGTGCCGCCGCCCGCGATCAGCAGGTCGCTATCGCCCTGGACCAGTTTTATCTTCTTGAACGGGATGCCGAGCTTGGTGGTCAGCACCTGGGCGAAGGCCGACCAGTGGCCCTGTCCGTAGTCGAGCGTGCCGGTGATGATGGTGACGTCGCCATTGGGCTCGAAGCGGATACCGCCCATCTCGTTCGTCGGCGGCGCCGTCACTTCGAGATAATCGCCGATGCCCATCCCGCGCAGCTTGCCGCGCGCCTTGCTCTCGGCCTTGCGGCCGGCGAAGCCGTCGACGTCGGCGAGCTTCAGCGCCTTGTCGAGCAGGATGGTGAACTCGCCCGAATCGTAGACCGTGCCCGAGGCGGTCTTGTAAGGCATCTCCTCCGGCTTGATGTGGTTGCGCTTGCGCATCTCGACCTGGTCGAGGCCCATCTCGCGCGCCGCGGTGTCGATCAACCGCTCCATGAAGTAGTTGGCCTCGGGTCGGCCGGCGCCACGATAGGCGCCAATCGGCGAGGTGTGGGTGAAGCAGACCTTGGTCGCGACCTCGATCAGCGGCGTGCGATAGATGGCGGCAAGGTTGCGGGTGACGCCGAGCGCGCCCATGGCCGCGCCGACGTTCGAAAGGTAGCCGCCGAGATTGGCGTAGCCGGTAAGGCGCACGGCGAGGAAGGTGCCGTCCTTGTCGAGGGCAAGCTCGGCGTCGAAATCGTGGTCGCGGCCGTGCTGGTCGGAGAGGAAGCTGCCGCTGCGGTCGTCGGTCCACTTCACCGGACGACCGAGGATCTTGGCGGCATGGAACATGCCGGCATACTCGGGATAGGGCGAACCCTTCATGCCGAACGAGCCGCCGACATTGCCGGTGAGGATGCGCATCTGCGCCGGCTTGACGCCGAGCAGTGCTGCCATCTGGTGCTTGAGCCCGAACACGCCCTGATTGCCGGCCTGGAAGGTGTAGCGGTCGCTCGCCTTGTCGTAGGACGCCATCGCCGAGCGCGGCTCCATGGCGCAGACGACGATGCGGTTGCTGACCAGGCGCAGGCGCGTGACGTGCGCCGCCCTGGCGAAAGCCTCCTCGACCTTGGGCGCGTCGCCGTAGTGATAGTCGGCGCAGACATTGCCGGGTACGTCGTCGAACACCACGGGCGCGCCGGGCCGGGCGGCCTCGCGCGCTTCGGTGACGGCGGGCAGGGCCTCGATGTCGAGCACGACCGCTTCGGCTGCGTCCCTGGCCTGTGCCTGCGTCTCGGCTACGACAAAGGCCACCGGGTCGCCGACGAAGCGCACCTTGTCGGTGGCGAGCGAATAGCGCGTCGGCGTCTTCATCGGCGAGCCGTCGCGCTGCGGCACCATCATCACCGTCTTCAGCGCGCCGTAGCCCGCGGCGTTGAGGTCGGCGCCGGTCCAGACGCTGAGCACGCCCGGCATCCCGCGCGCTTCCTCGGCATCGACGCCCTTGATGATCCCGTGCGCCATCTGGCTGCGCACCATCACGCAATAGGCCTGGTTCTCGAGGCTGACGTCGTCGCTGTAGCGGCCCTCTCCCTTCAGCAGGGCCGGGTCCTCGTTGCGCGGCACGGGCTGGCCGACGCCGAATTTCATCAAATCGAGATTATCCGCTGCGAAAGGCGCGTTCATGGGAACCCATTTCAAAAGAGGGGAAATTAGACCTCGACTATAGCGCACGCGGGCATGCGCTGTGCTAGTGATTCAGGCATGTCCAACCTCGATCCCGTCACCTTGACCGTCATCCAGAACGGCCTGATCCAGGTCTGTAACGAAATGGACTTGGCTTTCGTCCGGGCGGCTTTCTCGCCGGTGATTTCCGAGGGCATGGACCGCTCCGACGGTATTTACGACGCAACCGACGGTTCCTTGATCGCACAGGGCGAACTGGGACTGCCGGTCTTCGTCGGCACCATGCAATTTTCGACCCGTGCCGTCATAGAGCGGGTGAAGAGCCACTATGCAGGAAAGGTGGAACCGGGCGACGTCTTCATCGTCAACGACCCCTACCTCGGCGGCACCCATCTGATGGACGTGCGGTTCGTCAAACCGTTCTTCCATAAGGGCGAGCTGTTCGCCTGGCTCGCCAACACCGGCCACTGGCCCGATGTCGGTGGCATGGTGCCCGGGGGCTTTTCGGCCAGCGCCACCGAGGTTGAGCAGGAGGGCCTGCGCATGCCGCCGGTGAAGTTCTTCAAGAAGGGCGAGATGGATCAGGAGATCCTCTCGATCATCCTCAGCAACATCCGCATCGCCGACCAGCGCATCGGTGACATAAAGGCCCAGGCCGCGGCCCTCACGACGGGCGAAGTGCGGCTGACGGCGCTGATCGATCGCTATGGCGCCGATGTCGTGCGGGCGGCGATCGCCGAAATGCGTCATCGCGCCGAGCGTCAGATGCGGGCCAAGATCTCGGGCATTCCTGATGGCGTCTACGAAGGAACGTCACTGGTCGACAGCGACGGCGTGGTCGACGAGCCGCTCACGATCCGCATGAAGGTGACGAAAAAGGGCGAGACCCTCACCTTCGACATGACGGGCTCGAGTTCGCCCTGCCGTGGGCCGATGAACAGCGTCATCGCCACGACCAAGTCGGCGATCTATCTCGCCATAAAGCACATTTTTCCCGACGTGCCGATCAATGCCGGCACCTTCGAACCGCTGCAGATCGTCGAGCCCGAGGGCACGTTCCTTTATGCGAAGTATCCGCGGCCGGTCTCGGGCTGCGCGGCCGAAGTAAGCCAGCGCATCGCCGAGGCGGTGTTCGCGGCACTTACGCATGCTATTCCCGACATTCTGTTCGCGGCACCTGCCGGTACGTCGGGCAATCTCGGCGTCGGCGGCTTCGATCCCGAGCGCAACCGCAGCTACATCATGTATCTCTTCACCGGCGGCGGTTACGGTGGCTTCCAGGGTGGCGATGGCCTCAGCAACGGCTGTTCGACCATCGGCATCTCCAAGATGCCGCCGGTCGAGGTGCTGGAGCAATTCTATCCGATCCTGTTCGAGGAGTTCTCGCTGCGCGAAGGCTCGGGCGGCGCCGGCGAATTCCGTGGCGGCTTCGGCATCAACTACGCCATCAAGCTCCGGCGCGGTGAGGCACGGGTCTCCATGGTGATGGACCATGGCCGCACCGGCCCGCAGGGTGCGCGGGGTGGTGCCGCCGGCGGCGTCAACACGGTGGCCGTGATACAGGGCGGCAAGACCTACCATCCGCCGCATCTTTCCAAGGATCAGGATATCGAGATCGGCGTCGGCGACGTCGTGCGCGTGTCGACGCCGGGTGGCGGTGGCTTCGGCGATCCCGCGAAGCGCGATCCTCTATCGATCACTCGCGATGTCGCGCGCGGCTACTACACCAGCGAACAGGCGCGCGAGAAATTCGGCCTGCGGCCTGCCGCGGAATGAGCCTGTTGCGCCGACAGGCGATGGCCCTGCCTCTGGCTGTGGTCGCGGTGGGAGAGGCCGCAGCCCAGACCGGCTGGATCGTGGTGCAGGACAACGACAATGCTTTCCTGGTCGATATGCCGGGAAGGCCCATCTACAGGGCGATCGACACGACGACGCCCGCCGGCACGCACTTCGTCTATCATTCCTACAGTCTCGAATATCGCCGGCTCTCCTTCGTGGCGCAGACGGCACTCTATCCCGTCGAAGTCGACGTCTCGCGGCCGCGTGCCAACCTGCAGATCGCGCTCGACGACCGCGCCCAGCGCCTCGAGGGCGGCAAATGGAGCAAGGTTGACTGGCGCGACGTGCAGGGCGCCACTGCCGTCGAATCGATCGGCCCGATCGCCGGCGGCAGCGCGCTGCGCCAACTCTCGCTGCTGAAAGGCCGCCGCTTCGTGTCGCTGGGCTATCTGGCGCCAGCCGACGCGATGCGCGCGCCCGAGGCCGAACGCTTCTTCCGCTCGCTGAGGCTCACCGCATGACATTGCCGCGCATAAAAGTCCTGGCCCTGGGCGGCACCATCGCCACGCGCCCCGACGCGTCGGGCGCCATGCAGATGGGTCTGGGCGCCGACGATCTCGTGGCGGCGGTGCCAGCTCTGGCGACGCTGGCTGCGATCGATGCCGAGACGGTGTCGAGAGTGGGTAGCCATTCGCTGAGCTTCGACCAGATCCATGCGCTGGCAGCCAAGATCGCCGGGCTCGACGTCGATGGCGTGATCGTGACCCAAGGCACCGACACGCTCGAGGAGACGGCCTTCCTGCTCGACCTGCTGCTCGATCGCAACATTCCGGTGATCGTGACCGCCGCCATGCGCAACCCGGCGCTCACCTCGCCCGACGGACCGGGCAACCTGCTGGCCGCCGTCCGTGTCGCCTGCGATCCCTGGGTGCGAGAGCATGCGCGGGCGCTGGGCGCGATGGCGGTGATGCTGGACGAAGTTTTCGCTGCGTCCGATGTGTTGAAGGTCCATCCGACCCGGCTCAATGCTTTCGCTTCGCCGCAGACTGGACCGCTTGCGGCGCTGGTCGAGGATCGCGTGGTGCCGCTCGCCTTGCCGGTGCGCGAAGCGATCACGAACGCGCGTGCCCGGATCGGCGACGTATCGGGCGCCCGCGAGCAACCCGTGGCGCTCTTCTGGATGGGGCTCGACGAGCCGGGCTTCATGCTGGAAGCAATGCTCGATCATCGCGACCAGTTCGGCTACCGCGGCGTCGTGCTGGGGGCGATGGGCGGCGGTCACGTGCCGGAGCGCATCGCGCCGCTGGTGGCGCAACTCGCGGGCGCGCTGCCCACGGTCGTGTCACCGCGTGCGGGTGCCGGCGGGCCGATGTTGCGCCAGACCTACGGCGGTCCGAGTTCGGAGATTGCGCTGCGCAAGGAGGGCCTGATCTGGGGTGGCCGCCTGCAACCGCTCAAGGCGCGCGTGCTGTTGGAAACTTGCCTGCGCGGCGGGCTCGATCGCGCAGGCATCGCCCAGGTCTTCAACGCCTGGGGCTAGGCGAGCTGGCCGCGTGCATGCTTCGCCTCGGCGAAGCCGTGCATGCCCATGTACCACTGCATCGCGACGATCAGTCCCTTCAGCGGCTGCAGCAGGCCGAGCGAGAGGCCGAGGATCAACGGCGCCCAGATCGCGGCGTGCAGCCAATAGTTCGGCATGAAGGCGATCTCGACATACATCGCCAGCGGCACGACCAGATGGCCGACCAGAATGATGGTCAGGTAGGCGGGAAAATCGTCGGCCCGGTGATGGTGGAACGGCTCGCCGCATTTGTCGCAAGCGTCGGCCACCTTCACGAAGGCGCGGAACAGATGGCCCTAGCCGCAGGCGGACACCGGCCCAGCAGGCCCCGCATCAGGTAGAGGCCACCTTTCTCCGTTTGCACCGTCGACATCACATTCTCCCTTCCTCGCCGCCGCTTGTATGTCCTTACAATTAGGCATACATTCAAGGCTGAAGAGAGGATATTGTATGGATTGGGCCCCTACATTGGGCGACCAGCCCGGGCCGGTCTACGCGGGCATCGTCGAGGCGTTGACCCGTGATGTCGCCTCGGGCCGGCTCCATCGCGGCCAGCGGCTGCCGACGCATCGCGCGCTGGCCAAGGCTCTGGGCGTCGATCTCACCACGGTGACGCGCGCCTACAACGAGGCGCGGCGGCGTGGTCTCACCGAAGCGCGGGTCGGGCAGGGGACCTTCGTCGCCGAAAGCCGCGTGCACGCGCCGCGGGCGGCGGCGGCCGGGGTCGACTTCGACCTGTCGATGAACCTGCCACCCGAGCCGGTCGAGGCCGATCTGGAGGGCAGGGTGGCGCGCGGTCTCGCCGGCCTGCAGCGCGATTACGGCATCTCCGATTTCCTGAGCTATCAGCAGGCGGGTGGCAGCGAAGCCGACCGCGGCGTGGCGGCCGACTGGCTGCGCCGCCGCGTCCGCACCGCCGAGGCGAGCCGACTGGTGGTGTTTCCGGGCACGCAGACGGCGCTCACCGGATTGTTGCTGGCGCACGCAAGGCCCGGCGATGTCGTGCTGGCCGATCACCTGACCTATCCCGGCTTCAAGGCCGCGGCCGCAGCGCTCGGCGTGCGTCTCGTCGGCGTGCCGTCGGATGGCGAGGGCATGATCCCGGCCGCGCTGGAAGAAGCCTGCCGTCGGCACGCGCCGAAGGCGGTGTATCTCATCCCGACGATCCATAATCCGACGACGCTCACGATCACGCCGGCCCGGCGCGAGCAGCTTGCCGCGGCAATTCGCCGAAACGACGTGTTGCTGTTCGAAGACGATGCCTACGGCAGCCTCGATCCCAAGGTCCAGCCGATCGCCACCTTGATTCCGGAGCGCAGCTATCTGGCGGTCAGCCTGTCGAAGTGCATCGCGCCGGGCCTTCGGGTGTCGTTCCTGCTCACGCCCGATCGCACCGCCGCCGCCATGCTCGGCAATGCGCTGCGCACGGTGGCGCAGATGCCGGTGCCGCTGATGGTCGCACTGGTCATGCGATGGCTGGCGGATGGCAGTGCCGATGCCATTATCTCCGCCATCGCAGCCGAGGCTGCGGCAAGACAGAAGCTGGCGGCAAAGGCACTTTCGGGTCAGACTTATGCAGCACATCCGAAGGGACACCATGTCTGGCTCACCTTGCCATCGACCTGGACCCGGGCCGAGTTCGCAGCGCATGTCCAACGACAGGGGCTTGCCGTGGTGACCAGCGACAGTTTCAGCGTGGATGGCGAGCCTCAGCACGCGATCCGCATTGCGCTGGGGGCCGCGCGTAGTCGCTCGGAGCTGGTGGGTGCGCTCGATGTGCTGACCGTTGCGCTCAAGTCACCGGCCTTCGCGTCTCGTATCGTATGAGGTGAACGTCATGTTCGAAGCCTTCGACGCGATCGTGCTGGCCCGGGCGCAGTTCGCCTTCACCGTCTCGTTCCATTTCATCTTTCCGTCCTTCTCGATCGGACTCGCCAGCTACCTCGCCGTGCTCGAGGGGCTGTGGCTGTGGACCGGCCGGCAGATCTATCTCGACCTGTTCAAGTACTGGCTGAAGATCTTCGCGCTGGCCTTCGGCATGGGCGTGGTCTCGGGCATCGTCATGGCCTACCAGTTTGGTACCAACTGGGCGGCTTTCTCCGATAAGGCAGGACCGGTCATCGGGCCGCTGATGGCCTACGAGGTGCTGACCGCCTTCTTCCTCGAGGCGGGCTTCCTGGGCGTCATGCTGTTCGGCATGAACCGCGTCGGCCGCACCTTGCATTTCGTCGCCACGCTGGCGGTCGCGGTCGGCACATTCATTTCCGCCTTCTGGATCCTCTCGGCCAACAGTTGGATGCAGACACCGACGGGTTTCGCCATGAACGCGGGCGGCCAGTTCGTCCCCGTCGATTGGCTGGCCGTGATCTTCAATCCGTCGTTTCCCTACCGGCTGGTCCATACGGTGTTCGGCGCCTATCTCACCACGGCATTGGTCGTTGGTGCAGTCGGTGCCTGGCATCTCTTGCGCGAGCGCACGAATGATGGTGCGCGCGTCATGTTCTCCATGGCGATGGGCATGATCACCGTGGTGGCGCCGCTGCAGATCCTGGCCGGCGACCAGCATGGGCTGAACACGCTCGAACATCAGCCGGTCAAGGTCATGGCCATGGAAGGTCACTTCCAGAGCTATCCCGACGGCGCGCCGCTCATCCTGTTCGGCTGGCCCGACAAGGCCGCGGCCAAGACGCTCTATGCGGTCGAGATCCCCAAGGCCTCGTCGCTGATCCTGAAGCACTCGCTCGACGCACCGCTCAAGGGGCTCGACTCGGTCGACCGCAAGGAGTGGCCGCCGGTGGCCATCGTCTTCTGGGCTTTCCGCATCATGGTCGGCATGGGGATGCTGATGCTGGCGCTTGCCGCCTTCAGCCTGCTCGCGCGCGTAAGGGGCCGGCTCTACGAGTGGCCGCTGCTGCATCGCTTTGCCCTCGTCATGGGACCGGCGGGCTTCGTGGCGGTGATCGCCGGCTGGGTGACGACCGAGGTCGGGCGCCAGCCCTATACGGTGCATGGCCTGCTGCGCACCGCCGATTCGGCCTCCAGGCTCGATGCGCCGGCGGTCGCGGCCTCGCTGCTGGCATTCGTCGTGGTCTACTTCGTCGTCTTCGGCGCTGGCGTCTTCTACATTCTGAAGCTGATGAGCCATCCGCCGCACCGCGGCGAGCAGGGCCCGAGCCGCGGTGAGCCGGTGCGCGCGGGTGGCCTCACGCCGTCGCCCGTCGTGGCCGAGCAGCTGGCGACCGGCAGGGAGGCCTGATCATGCCCTTCGCGCTCGACCTGCCCGTCATCTTCGCCTTCATCATCGCCTTTGCGATCTTCGCCTATGTCGTGATGGACGGTTTCGACCTCGGCATCGGCATCCTGTTCATGGCCATCCCGGCCGGCCGCGAGCGCGACAGCGCCATGAATTCGATCGCGCCGGTGTGGGACGGCAACGAGACCTGGCTGGTGCTGGGCGGCGGCGGGCTGCTGGCGGCCTTTCCGCTCGCCTACGGCATGATCCTCTCGGCACTCTATGCGCCGATCATCGCCATGCTGCTGGCCCTGGTGTTCCGTGGCGTCGCCTTCGAGTTCCGCTGGCGCGATCCCGCGCACCGCGCCTTCTGGGATGCAGCCTTCAGCATCGGCTCGGTGGTGGCGACGCTCGCCCAGGGCATCACGCTGGGCGGCCTGCTGCAGGGCGTCGCGGTGGCGAACCGCGAATATGCCGGCGGCTGGTTCGACTGGCTGTCGCCGTTCAGCGTGCTGGTGGGCGTAAGCCTCGTTGTCGGCTACGCGCTGCTGGGCGCCACCTGGCTGATCATGAAGAGCGAGGGCACGCTGCAGGATCGCTGCTATGGGCTGGCGCTGCGGCTGGGCATCGCCGTGATCGTCGCCATGGCGGCGGTGAGCGCCTGGACGCCGTACCTGCGCGAGGCCTATTGGCTGCGCTGGTTCGCCTGGCCGCAGGTGCTGTTCACGGCCCAGGTGCCGCTGCTGGTGGTGATCACCTCGGCCGTCTTCTTCTTCAGCCTGCGCCGTCGCCACCACTACACGCCGTTCCTGATGACGCTCGGCCTGTTCACCCTGGGGCTCCTCGGCCTCGGTATCAGCCTCTATCCCTACGTCGTGCCGCCGTCGGTCTCGATCTGGGATGCCGCCGCGCCCAACGTCAGCCTGAAGTTCATGCTGCCCGGCGTTCTGGTGATGGTGCCGATCATCCTTGCCTACACCGGCTATTCGTACTGGGTGTTCCGCGGCAAGACCGGCCATGAAGGCTACCACTGAGGTGAGACCGTCGGAGGGTTTGATGCCGAAGGGGCGCCAGCTGCTGTGGTTCGTGGGCCTGTGGGCCGGCGGCGTCAGCGTGACCGCGCTGGTGAGCTACGGCATCAGGCTGTGGCTGCGCTAGGCGCCGGCCGCATGCATTCGTCGCAGCTCGCGGCCTTGCGCGCCCGCCTGCGTCGCCGATAGGTTCCGGCCATGCTTGCGTTCCTCGGCGACGCCTACTCGATGGCCTACGGCCTCGTGAATTCGATGGTGCTGCGCCTCATGTTTCCGGGCGCAGTGTGCCTAGCCTATCTGCTCTTCGAGATGCTGCTGCCGCACAGCCGGAACTCGCTCAGGTCCTATGTCCGGTCCGCCTGTTTCATGGCCGCATCGGTCGCCATCAACACCTTCGTGCTCGAAGCCGCGATGGTCCTGGTCGACACCAAGAAGATCGCGCCGCTGGCGATCCTCGACCTGTCGCCGCTCACCACGTCGGAGTCTTGGCCGCTGAAGGTCGCCGGCTGGCTGGCGGCGTCGTTCGTGCTGTCGATGGCCAGCAACGGCTTCTATTACTGGCTGCATCGCGCCCAGCACCGCTTCGCCTGGCTGTGGCGCTTCCATCGTGTGCACCATTCGATCACCGAGATGAGTGCGACCAGCAGCTATCACCATTTCACCGAGGATCTGTTCCAGTTCACGGCCGTCACCGTGCCCATGTCCTTCCTGCTCGGTGTCGAGTCCGGTCCGGTGCCGTGGATCGTTCTCACCGTCGCCAGTACCCATGCCTACTTCGTCCACTCCTCGGCGAACATCAACATCGGGCCGCTGCGCTACGTGATCGGCGACAACCGGTTTCATCGCATCCATCACTCGCTCGAGGAGCGGCACTTCGACCGCAACTTCGGCACGATTACGCCACTGTGGGATGTCCTGTTCGGAACCGCCTGTTTTCCGAAGGCCGGCGAGTGGCCCAAGGTCGGGCTGGCGGATGTCCGCGAGCCCAGGACCATGCGCGAATATCTGCTCATGCCTTTCCAGCCCTGATGCGGCCAACCCTGACGCGGGCCCTCAGGTCGTGCGTCTGTTCGGCCGGCAGTTGAAGGCGAGCGGGCGTGCACTGCCGCCGATCTCGCGCAGGGTGGCAAGATCGTCGCGGCCGGCCCATTCGTTGGTCGTGTCGACGTAGCGGAAGCCCTGGTCGGTCGCCTGGTATTCGAGGCGCCAGGTCCTGCCGTCGAGCGTCACCGAGGCGCGGTTCTTGGCGTAGACCACCGCCACTTCCTTGCGGCCATCGCAGAGGTAGGCGATGCCCTGTGGCGTCGGATCGTCGGGCGCCGGCCGGGGGATCAGGTTGGTCTGGGGTTGCTGTTCGGCGGTGCAGCCGGCCAACAGGGCAATCGCTATAATCGACAGGCGCTTCATCCTGCGCTTTCCTCCCATGGGCTGCACCTAAAGGAAATCGAGGGGACGTGCAAATGCCACTCTTCAAACTGCGTGATGGCGCCGAGCTCCACTATGAAAAGAACGGCAGCGGCCCGCCCTTGTTCCTGGTGGCGGGCCTGGGCGGCGACGGTCGCTTCTGGGACGCCAATGTGGCCGAATTGGCCAAGCGCTTCACCGTCGTCGTGCACGATCACCGCGGCACGGCACGCAGCACGCTGTCGAAGATCGCCTACAGCATCGAGCAGATGGCCGACGATGCGCTGCAGCTGATCGAAGGGCTGGGCTACGATAAGGTGCACTGGTGCGGCCATTCGACCGGCGGCGCCATGGGCCAGGTGCTGGCCATCGACCATCCCGGCCGCATCGACCGCTTGGTCCTGAGTTCGACCTGGGCCAAGGCCGATGCTTTCTTCCGTCGCCTCTTCGAGGTCCGCTCCTTGATGCTGCGTGAACTGGGCCCGGAGGCCTATCTGAAATCGAGCGCGCTGGCGCTCAACATGCCGTCCTGGGTACGCGACCACGATGCCGACCTTGTGGCGGCCGAGGCCAAGGCCCTGGAAACCATCCCGGTGCCGGAAATCGTGCTGTCGCGTATCGCCGCCATCATCGCCCATGACCGGCGCGACGGGCTGCAGAAGGTGCGGGCGCCCACCCTGGCGATCTGTGCCCGCGACGACACCGTGACGCCGCTTTACTTCACCGAAGAGCTGGTCCGCCTGATCCGGGGCGCCCGCGCCTGGGTGCTGGCGGACGGCGGACATGCATATCCGAACGTGCACGGCGCGGAGTTTCGTCGTGTAATGACCTCCTTCCTGTTGGAGTCCTGATACCCATGAATATCGAGCCCAAGATCGCCGCCTTCGCCCACGAGCTGACCGCCATCCGGCGCGACATCCACGCTCACCCCGAACTCGGCTTCGAGGAGGAGCGGACCAGCACCATCGTGGCGCAGAAGCTGAAGGAGTGGGGCCTCGAGGTGACGACGGGCATCGGCAAGACCGGCGTCGTCGGCACCATCAGGGTCGGCAACAATCCGCGCGCGATCGGCTTGCGCGCCGACATGGATGCCCTGCCGATGGACGAGCTCAACACCTTCGATCATCGCAGCACGCACAAGGGCCGCATGCATGCCTGTGGCCATGACGGCCACACCACCATGCTGCTGGGCGCCGCCAAGTATCTTTCGGCGACGCGCAACTTCGACGGCACCGTGCACCTCATCTTCCAGCCGGCCGAGGAAGGCCGCGGCGGCGCCGAGGCCATGGTCAAGGATGGGCTGTTCGACAAGTTTCCCTGCGAACAGATCTTCGGCATGCACAACAGGCCGAAGCTCGACGTTGGCAAGTTCGCCATCCGCTCGGGCCCGCAGATGGCCGGCGGTGGCCTGTTCGACATCCACATCACCGGCAAGGGCGCGCATGGCGCGCGGCCCGAGACCGGCATCGACCCGGTGATCATCGCGACGCAGATCATCTCGGCGCTGCAGAGCGTGGTGTCGCGCAACGTGGCGCCGCTCGATTCGGCGGTGATCTCGGTGACGCAGATGCATTCCGGCGACGCCTACAACGTCATCCCGCAGGAGGCCGTCCTGCGCGGCACGGTCCGCGCCTTTCGCAAGGAGACCATGGCGCTGATCAAGGAGCGCATCGAAACCATTTCGGCAGGCATCGCCCGGACGCTGGGCGGCAGCGCCAAGGCCGACGTGCGCATCGCCTTCCCGCCGCTGGTCAACGACAAGGACGCGGTCAAGTTCATCGCCGACGTGGCGGAGACGATCGTGGGTTCGGAGAACATGAACCGCGAGGGGCCGTACGTGATGGCCTCGGAGGACTTCTCCTACATGCTGGAGAAGGTGCCGGGTGCCTTCATCAACATCGGCAACGGTGGCGGCGAGGGCGGCTGCGAGGTGCACAATCCCAGCTACGACTTCAACGACGAGATCCTGACGCTGGGCGCCACGCTGTGGTCGCGCGTGGTCGAAACCAAGCTTGCGAAGGATGCCCGATGAGGAGAGCCCCGATGAGGCGCGCAGAATGAGAACCACACCATGACGGATACCACCAGCGCCCGGCACTGGCTGCTTCGGGACCTGCCCTATGCTCTGATGCTGGTGCTGGCGGTGGGCGGCATCGTGCTCACCAGCTTTCGCGGCCCGACGACTTACTACTACTGGATGGCTCTTGCGCCGATCTATGGGCTGATCTGCGTGATCTCGGGATGGGGCAAGCTCCAGACCGGCGCCGAGCGCATGCAGCTGGCGCTGACCCAGGCGCTACACTGGTTCGCCCTGGTGGCGGCGATGTGGCTGATGTTCCTTCCCGAGGTGCGCGGCGTCATCAACGACAACGCGACCAGCCTCGCCCTGCTGATTCTGCTGGCGCTCGGTACTTTCCTGGCCGGCGTGCATGCGCGGGTATGGCGGATCAGCCTGGTTGGCGTTTTTCTGGCGATGTCGGTGCCGGCGGTGGCATGGATCCAGGAGTCGGCCGTGCTGCTGCTGGTCGGCGGCGTGCTGGCAGTTGCAGTCGTCGCGGTCTTCTGGTGGCTGTGGCGACGCGAGACGGGACGGCCGTGAGTGGGATCGTTCTCTGGAGCGATTATGTAAGTCCCTACGCCTTCGTCGCCAAGGCGTGGGCCTATGCGCTCGAGGCCGACTACGACATCCCCGTCCTGTGGCGGCCCTACACGCTCGACATCGCCTCGTTCCAGGGCTCGGTGGCCGAGCGCGATGCCCATCACTGGCGCCGCGTGCGCTACGCCTACATGGACGCGCGGCGCTATGCCAACAAGCAGGGCCTCACCCTGATGGGGCCAAAGAAGATCTTTTATGCCCGCCCGATCAATGCCGGCATGCTCTATGCCCAGGAGCACGGCATCTTCCGCGGCTACAACGATCGTGCGTTCGATCTTTTCTGGCGGCGCGAACTCGACCCCGAAAGCCCCGAGGCAATTGCCGCGATACTCGTCGCGGCGGGCGCCCCGGCAGGCTTCGAGGCCTTCCTCGCCGGCAGCGGTGGGATCGAGCACGACCGCCTGCGCGGCGAGGCCGAAGCCTCGGGCGTATTCGGCGTGCCGACTTTTTCCTTCGACGGCGAACTGTTCTGGGGCGGCGACCGGATCGGCCTGCTGTGCGAACGGCTCGACGAGAAGGGTGTGAAGCGGCGCTAGGCTCCGGGTGGACGGTCGAGCGTGCGGTCGACGCGCTCGTGCAGGGTCTTCACGGCGCCGCGCTGCTTCTGTGCCCGCTCCTTGAGCAGCCGCTTGGCCCGGCGAAAGGAGTCGTTGACCGCGAATTGCGGGCTGGAGAAGCGGTCGTCGGCCTGCGGCGTATGATCGATGTTGATGTCGATGCCGCCCGGCAGCGTCATGTGGATGTTGGCGCTGAAAAGGCCACTGGTGCGGTGATGCTTGTCGGGAATCTTGATCACGACATGGCAGGCGGTCATTCGGCCGTACAGTTGTTCCAGGGTCTCGACATGTCCGGTGATCATCTGGCTCAACGCATCGCTGGCGTCGCCGCCCTGAAAGCTGATCTTGAGGGGTGTTTCCAAGTCGATCCTCCCTGCGATGCTTCAACGTCCATCATTGAACGTGGGGCGTACAGAGCGGGTTGCAAGCGGCGACCAGGGAACTTTCGCCGGCAGGGCCGCTAAGCAGATGCGAGAGGGAGAAGGCCTAGTCGCCCGCGGCGGCGCGGGGTTGCGGCGTGAGACCAGTCGTCGTGAGACCCGGCGGCGTGCGCACGACCCGGTGCGCCACCATGCGGTGGTGGAGTCCCCGTACCGTATCGCTTCCGCGGGTCAGGCAAAGCCATGGGAAGAAACCATGCACGAAGCAGGCGAGCGCGCCGACCAGCATGCGGCCGCCGAAGCCGAAAGCCATGGCCATGTGCTGGAAGTAGGTCTCATTGACCGAGGCGGGGTGATCGGTGAAGCGGCGGATCATCATTGGATTTTAGCGGCCGCTGCAGGAAACGGCTTGCTACCTTTGCGCCATCGAGCCCAGAATTGAGGAACCAATTCTAAAGGACCGCCGATGGCCGCGAAATTGTCGCTGGATTCCTTCGACAAGAAGATTCTGGATTGCCTGCAGGACAATTCGGACATGCCGCTCGCCGAGATCGCCCGCCGCGTCGGGCTGTCGACGACGCCGTGCTGGCGCCGCATCAACCGGCTGCAGGAGCAGGGCATCATCCGTGCCCGAGTGGCCCTGCTGAACCGCAAGGCGGTGAACGCCGGGGTGACGGTGTTCGTGGCGGTGCGCACCGCCCATCACACGGCCCAATGGCTCGGCCGCTTCGCCAAGGCCGTGGCATCGTTTCCCGAAGTGATCGACTGCTACCGCATGAGCGGCGAGATCGACTACCTGATCCGCCTCGCTCTGCCGGACATCGAGGCCTACGACGGCTTCTACAAGCGGCTGATCGCCAAGATCGACCTCAGCGACGTCACCTCGATGTTCGCCATGGAGGAAATCAAGTCCACCACGCGGCTCCCGCTCAATTACCTCCCCTAGCCTCCGGCTGACCCCGGCTCTAGGATCGCCCCGGTTCGATCCAAGAAATGCAGGGGAAACGATGACCACGGTTCCGAATACGGGCAAGAATCGCAAGAAAGTACTGATCGTCGGCCGCATGCCGCAGGCCGGTATCGACGTCCTGAAGAAGCGCGACGACGTCGATTTCCAGATCCTGAGCGACGACACGGTGCCGAGCCTGCACCCCGCCCTGAAGGACGCCAATGCGGTGACCCTGGGCGGCACGGCGTTCCGCCAGGCCGAGCTCGACGCTGCGCCCGGCATGATGGTGGTGGCCCGCCTCGGCGTCGGCTTCGACGCGGTCGAGATCCCCGCGCTCAACAAGCGCAGGATTCCGCTCATGACCACGGGCATCGCCAATTCCGTGTCGGTAGCCGAGCACGCGATGTACATGCTGCTGGCTTCGGCCCGGTTGGTGAAGAAATACGACCGCTTCGTGCGCGAAGGCGGCTGGGGCCAGCGGTTGGCCGACCTACCGGCCGATCTTTCCGGCAAGTCGATCCTGGTGGTCGGCATGGGCCGCATCGGCTCGCGCACGGTCAAGCGTTGCGTCGCCTTCGAGATGGACGTCTCCGTGCTCGATCCCAACATCTCCGAGGCCGAGATCAGGAAGGCCGGCGCCACCAAGGTCACCGATCTCAAAGCCACCCTGCCCAAGGTCGATTTCGTCTCGGTCCATTGCCCCAAGGCGCCCGAGACGATCGACATGTTCAATACCCAGACCCTGGCGTTGATGAAGCCCGATGCCTTCCTGGTGAACACCGCGCGTGGCGGCATCATCAACGAGGACGCGCTCTATACTGCCCTCAGCACCGGCAAGCTGCGCGGCGCCGGTCTCGACGTGCTCGACAAGGAGCCGCCGGATCCCGCCAACAAGCTGTTCAGCCTGGAGAACGTGATCTTCAGTCCGCACATGGCCGGCGTCACCAAGGAAGCGAGCGATCGCATGGCGGTGACCGCCATCGAAAACATCCTGAGTGTCTTCGACGGCCGCCCCAACGCTGCCCATTGCGTGAACAAGGAAGTGCTGGGCTAGAGCGACCTAGCCGGGCACCAGATTCTCGATTTCGTCGTCGGTCGGAAAGCGGCCGGTCTTGCTGCGGGTGTATTTGAGCGTGCCGTCGACGGTGACGTCGAACTGGCCGGATCTACCGATGCGCAGCTCGATGTCGGCTGCGCCCAGCTTTTCGAGGCGTTCCCTCACACGGAGGGCCTGCGGCTTGTAGCCTCAAGCGCCGCAATATTCGATCAGGACTTTCATCCTGCTAAGGTGGCGGCGTAGGCTCGCGTCATCAAGGGGGACATTGGATGAAATACGGACCGCTCGGCCGCTCGGGCCTGATCGTGAGCAGGATCTGCCTCGGTGGCAATTCGTGGGGCGCCAAGGGCCGGCGCGGCTGGGGCAAGTTCGACGAGGCCGAGGCGCCGGCCTACTTCAAGCGCGCGCTCGATGTCGGCATCACCTTCTTCGACACCGCCGACAACTACAATCTGGGCCGTTCCGAGGAGATCATGGGCGCCACGCTCATGAAGATGACGAAGCGCGAGGACATCGTGCTGTCGACCAAGGTCGGCATCCGCATGAGCCTGGTCGCCAACGACGTCGGTACCGGCCGCAAGCATATCATGGCCTCGATCGACCAGCAGCTGAAGCGCCTGCAGACCGACTACATCGACGTCTACCAGCTCCATCGCCTCGATCCCCATACGCCTGTCGAAGAGACGATGTATACGCTCGATCAGCTCGTGCGCTCGGGCAAGGTCCGTTACATCGGCGGCTCGACCATGCCGGCCTACAAGTTCGCGCAGATGATCGCGATCGCCGACTGGAAGGGCTATGCGCGGCCCATTGCCATGCAGAACCTGTACAACATGGTCGCGCGTGAGGAGGAGCGCGAGATGAACCGACTCTGCCACGAGCAGGGCGTCGGCCTCATTCCGTATTCGCCGCTGGCGCGCGGTTTCCTCGCCGGCAACCGCAGCCAAAGCGGTGGTGGCACCACCGAGCGGGCGAAGAACGACGCGCAGGTGAAGGCCGGCACCTACCGGGATTGCGACTGGGAGATCGTGAAGCGTCTGAAGAAGATCGCCAAGAGCAAGGGCGCGGCGCCGGCCCAGGTGGCGCTCGCCTGGCTGCTGCACAAGCCCTACATGGGCGCGCCCATCATCGGCGCCACCGACCTCGACCAGCTCACCTCGGCCGCCAAGTCGACCGAGATCGCCCTCACGCCGGAGGAATCGAAGCTGCTCGAGCAGCCCTACGAGTTCCGCGTGTCGCCGGAGAACTGACGCCGGGGGCGCGCAACTCCGGTGGCGCGTCTTCTCGGACATGTCTGGCGAGGCTCTAGAGAAGTTGCGATCTGACAATCGACCCGAAACCTTGCGTCACGAAATGTTGGATCGAGGCTGGGGACTTGTTGGCTAAAGTCTGCGGCCATTGTTCGGTTGGTTGAAGCCGCTTTCTTGGCGTTCGATGGATCACGTTATTGGCTGCACGCCTGGACGGTCGTGCCAATGGGAATCAGCGGGAACCTAGTCGTCGCTGTCCCGTGCTTTCGCCTTGAACACGGGAGGTGCCTTCGCCTCTTCCTCTGCCAGCAATTGCAGCAAAGTGCGGCGCTGGTGTTCATCCGTCGTTATTGCCAGAAGCTTTTGAAATTCCGCTATGTTTTGCTCGCGAACAAACTTCTGTATAAAGGGCACCGAGACGCCAAGGTCCGATTGTTCCGTGCGCCTTATATGGCCACTTGTCGAACCTGTTCAAAACAGGACACCAGTTTCAAACTGACCCACTCCCAGTCTGCAGGTTCAACAGGTTTTTGCTAATATTTCTGTCACGATGGGATACGCCTGACGGAGAAATCCGCCGGGCGTTTTTTATGACCCAAACGGCCCAGGAATGGCCCACGAATGGTCCAGGAATGGCCTGGGAATGGTCCACTCCGGCAGTGATTTTCCGAACACTCATCCCGGCCGGAAACGGGCGTCGATGGCACAGTTCGTCAGGGCGCGATCGGGCAGCCGCATCAAGGGCTTGACCCGGATTTTTGGCACAGGTGGCCGGACACTGCATGGCACAACGAGGCGTGCCGAAAACTGGCCGTTCAGCGCCGCTTCATCGCATGCGCGAACCAGAGCGCGAGCAGCGGCAGGAAGATCGCGGCGGCCCAGAACACCGGCGGCGCGCCCCAGCGATCGACGATGGGGGCGGCGACGGGCACGCCGATCGCCTGGCCCAGAAACAGGCAGAGCGCGAACAGCGCCATGCCGGCGCCGCGCGCCTCGGGCGCCATCTGCGTGCCGTGGGTCTGCAGCGTGTTGTGGAACATGTAGAACGACACGCCCGAAAGCACGATGGCGGCGAACTCGACTTCGGCTGAAGGTGCCAGCGCCATGCCGGCGAAGGCGACGCCGAGGCCCGTGCCGCCCCACAGGCAGAGGCCGCGCTCGCCCAGCAGGCGGACGAGGTGGTGTGCCAGCATCACATACATGAAGCCGCCGGCACCGAAGGCTGCAACCGCGAGGCCTATCGCGGCGAAGCCCAGGCCGAAGCGTTGATGGAGGTCGGCGCCGACGAAGGTGAACGCGCCCCAGAACGTGCCGCCCTCCAGCGCCACCACGATGATGACGGTGAGGGCCCATCGGCGGCGCAGCACGCGGATCATCTGGCCCACCATCGAGCCCTCGGCGCGTTCGCCGGGACGGGCGAGGTCGGGACGGGCGCGCATGACGGCGATCAGGGCGCCTCCGGCCGCCAGATAGAGGGTGGCCAGGACCCAGAAGACCGAGCGCCAGCCCAGCCAGTCGCCGATCGCGCCACCCAGCGCCGCGCCCGTCATCAGTCCCAGCGTCTGGCCGGTGAGGAAGCGCGCCAGCATCGCCTGGCGCCGCTCGTAGCTCACATTGTCGCCCACCCAGGCGATGGCCAGCGGAATGATGGCAGCGCTCGCCGCACCGGTCAGGAAGCGCGCCAGGGTGAGCAGGTCGAGCGTGGCCGCGAGCGCGCTCAGGATGCAGCAGAGCGCGGCGCCGATGCAGGCGATCGTCACCACCGGCATCTTGCCATAGCGGTCGCCGAACGGGCCATGCACCAGGACGAACACGCCGTTGGCGAACAGGAAGACCGTGGCCACGATCGAGGCGCCGCCGACGGTGACGCCGAATTCGGCCGCGAGCTGGACCAGAAGCGGGTCGGTCACCCGCATGTTGGCGGCCGAGGCAAAGGCCGCGACCGACAGGAACACGATGGCGAGGGTGGGCGCGCGTGGGGGAGCAGGCCGTGGCGCGGCGGCGGATTTGGACATCTGAGGTGGGCTTAGCGGCTGATCGAAAGAAAGGAAAGGCCTCTTGGCACCGTGCCGTGACGGCCTATGTTATTGAGTCATGGAAGGATTACTCACTCTCGCCCGTGACCCCCAGGCTTGGGCGGCGTTGGCCACGCTCGTGATCATGGAAGTCGTGCTCGGCGTCGACAATCTGATCTTCATCTCAATCCTGTCCAACAAGCTGCCGGAGCATCAGCGCTCCCGGGCGCGCCGGCTCGGAATAGGCTTGGCGGTGTTCATGCGCCTGGGCCTGCTCAGCACGGTGGCTTTCATCGTTCAGCTCACCCAGCCATTGTTTGCGGTATTTGGCCACGCCTTCTCGTGGCGAGACCTCATTCTGATCGCGGGTGGCCTGTTCCTGATCTGGAAAGCGACGACGGAGATCCACGACAGCGTGGCCAAGGGCGAAAGCCACAACGCCGGGCCATCGGCCGCGGGTACGGCCAGCGTCACCTTCACCGCCGCCATAGGACAGATTCTGGTGCTCGATATCGTTTTCTCGCTCGACAGCATCATCACCGCGGTCGGAATGACCGACGACCTGCCGATCATGGTCATCGCTGTCCTGGTGGCCGTGGCCGTCATGCTGCTCGCCGCGGACCCGCTGGCCCGCTTCATCGGCAACAATCCGACCATCGTAATGCTGGCGCTGGGATTCCTGTTGATGATCGGCGGTACGTTGCTGGCTGAAGGCATGGGCGTTCACGTGCCGAAGGGCTATATTTACGCAGCGATGGCGTTCTCCGCGCTGATCGAAGGGTTGAACATGATGGCGCGCCGGGCGCGGGGGAAATAATGGCGACGTGATGTATCGGCGCTGCTCAATGCGTCGATGAAGGACCCCACAGCCGCTCCAGGCGGCGGTCGCGGCCGCATGTCCAGCGGTAGTAGGTGTAGGCGGTCGGATTCTTGCGGTAGTAATCTTGGTGATAGGCCTCGGCCGGATAGAATTTGGCCGCCCGCAGGACCTCGGTGACGATCCGTCCCGGCAACTTGCCTGATTTCTCCAGCGCTGCCTTCGAGGCCTCGGCCAGCGCGCGCTCGCGATCGTCGGTCACGAAGATGGCGGCGCGGTATTGCGGGCCCTTGTCGCAGAACTGCCCCCCGGCATCCAAGGGATCGATGTTGCGCCAGAAGACTTCCAGCAACTGCTCGTAGCTGACGCGCGCCGGATCGTAGTCGACCTGCAGGGCCTCGTAGTGGCCGGTGCGGCCGGCCGAGACCTGTTCATAAGTCGGATCGATCTTGGCGCCGCCGGTATAGCCGGAGGTGGTCGCCAGCACGCCATCGACCTTGTCGAACGGCGGCTCCATGCACCAGAAGCAGCCGCCCGCGAAGATGGCGACGGCGCGCGTCTGAGCTCCGGCCGAAGCCAGGGTGACCGCGACCAGCAGTGATGCGAGTAACGCCAGCTTCCTCATGAGCCTGCCGCCGTCGGCTTGAAGGCCATGGCCACGCCGTTCATGCAGTAGCGCAGGCCGGTGGGCTTGGGCCCGTCGTTGAAGACGTGGCCGAGATGGCCGCCGCAGCGACGGCAGTGGACTTCGGTCTGCTTCATGAACAGGAACGTTTCGCTGCGCGTCGCGATGGCGCCCTCGAGCGGCTGCCAGAAGCTCGGCCAGCCGGTGCCGCTGTCGAACTTGGTGGTCGAGGCGAACAGCGCCAGCTCGCAGCCGGCGCAATGATACGTGCCGGCGCGCTTCTCGCGGTCGAGCGGGCTCGACCCGGGCCGTTCGGTCTGGGCCTGGCGCAGCACCGAATATTGGGTGGGCGTCAGCAGGCGGCGCCATTCCTCGTCGCTGCGGACCACCTCGAAGACCTCGGCGCGCGCGCCGGGCGAAGCCAGGCCCGCTGCCGCCAGAATGGTGCCCGCCAGGGTGAATTGTCGCCGGTTTGGCCGGATCATGATCGTCGCTCCTCTCCGCGAAACACTACCAAGATGTGGGGACTGTCCTTCATCAACGGATGTCACTTTGTCGTGCGGGCGCAAAATGAGCGCGCTAAGCTCGCCACCATGAAACTCAAGGGTCAGGTCGCCATCGTTACCGGCGGTGCCTCGGGCATCGGCGCCGCATCGGCCCGCCTGTTCGCCGCCGAAGGGGCGAAGGTGGCGCTGGTCGATCAGGATGCCGTCGGGCTGGGCCAGGTCGCGGCCGAGATCGACGGCAAGGGTGGTATCGCGATGACCATCACCGCCGACGTGAGCTCCGACCTGCAGGCGCGCGAAGGCGTGGCCAGCGTCATGGAAAAATGGGGCCGTATCGACGTGCTGCTGACCGCCGCGGGCGCCTCGACTGGCGGCACCGTCGACACGATCGAGGAAGCGGCGTGGGATCGCACCTTCGCCATCAACGTCAAGGGCACCTATCTCTGGATCCACTACGCAATCGTCCCGATGATCGCCGCCGGGTCGGGCGCCATCGTCACCATCGGCTCGCAGCTCGCGCAATCGAGTCCGGGCAAGAACGCGGCCTACATCGCCTCCAAGGGCGCCATCGCCTCCCTCACCAAGACCATCGCGGTCGATCACGCGGCCCAGGGCATTCGCGTCAACGCGCTGATGCCGGGCGTCATCGACACGCCGATGCCCGCCAAGTCGCTGAAACGCTACGCCGATCCCGAGGCGATGCGCACCTTCTGGAAGCACCGCCATCCCATGGGCCGCATCGGCCAGCCGGAGGAGGTGGCCAAGGCCGCGCTGTTCCTGGCCTGCGACGATTCATCGTTCGTCACCGGCACGCTGCTGTTCGTCGACGGCGGCTGGACGGCGCACTGATGACCAGGAAACTGACGGCTGGGCAGATCGCGGGTTACGAACGCGACGGCTATATCTGCCCGGTCGACGGCTTCCCGGCCGAACAGGCGCGCGCCTGGCGGGGCAGGCTGGAAGCTTTCGAACGCGCCGAAGGCCGCAAGATGACGCGCGGCCACAATTTCAAGCCGCACCTGCTTTTCCCCTGGGTCGACGAGATCGTGCATTCGCCAGTGGTGCTCGACGCCGTCGAGGACCTGATCGGGCCGGACATACGGCTGTTCCATCTCACGGTCTGGCCCAAGGACGCCGGCAGCGGCGCCTACGTGAGCTGGCATCAGGATGCGACCTACTTTGCGCTCGATCCGGTGTGCCACGTCACGGCGTGGGTGGCGTTGACCGACGCGCCGGTCGAGTCGGGGTGCATGGAGGTCGTGCCGGGCTCGCACAGGCTGGGGCAGCTGCGCCACGCCGAGATGCAGGATCCGGAGAACCTGCTGTCGCGCGGGCAGGCGCTGGCGGTCGACGTCGATCGCACGAAGACGGCGTTCATGCCGGTGAAGGCCGGGCAGTACTCGCTGCACCACACCCATCTCGTGCACAATTCGCGGCCCAATCGCTCGAACGATCGTCGTATCGGCCTCGGCATCAGCTACATCCCGACCCATGCGCGGTGCACGGCCGCCAATCGCGTGACGGCGATGCTGGTGCGCGGCACCGACAAGTATGGCAATTTCGACGACGAGCGCCGGCCGGTGGCCGATGCCGGACCGGAGGAGCGCGCCTTTCATGCCAAGGCGGTCGCGACCTTCCGCCAGATGAACGCCAGCCTGAACGAGAGGGCCTGATGCACACGATCCGTCTGCCCTATCACAACCGCTATGCCTACTCGGCCATCGCTGAGCGCAAGGACTATTCGTGGCCCGAGGGCAAGCGGCTCGCGATCTATCTCGGCCTCAACATCGAGCACTTCGCCTTCGGTGCCGGCGATGGCCATCTGCTCACCGTCGCCGGCACGCCGCCCGATCCGCGCACCTTCGCCTGGCGCGACTACGGCAATCGCGTCGGCGTCTGGCGCTGCCTCGACCTGTTCGACGAGCTCAACCTGCCGGCCGCCCATCTCATCAACACCACGGTGTTCGACTATGCGCCGCAGATCGTCGATGCGCTGAAGGCGCGTGGCGACGAGTTCATCGGCCATGGCCGCACCAATGCCGAGCGCCACGGCCATATGTGGGAGGCCGACGAGAGACGCTTCCTCGAGGAGGTGCGCGACGCCATCGAGAAGGCCAGCGGCAAGCGGCCGCGCGGCTGGATGGCGCCGTGGATGGCGTCGACCCATCACACGCCCGACCTCCTGAAGGAGACGGGCTTCGACTTCCTGATGGACTGGCCGGCCGACGACCAGCCGCTGTGGATGAAGACCCGCTCGGGGCCGCTGATGAGCGTGCCTTATCCGATCGAGATCAACGACAGTCCGCAGGTTCTGGTGCGCCACCATTCGCCCGAGGAATTCCGCGACTTCATCATCGGCCAGTTCGAGGAGCTGCTGCGCCAGTCGGCGAAGCAGCCGCTGGTGTGCGGCATCGCGCTCCACACCATGATCGTGGGTCAGCCCTATCGCCTGCGCATGTTGCGCGAAGCCCTGCAGCACATCGTGAACCACCCGCAGAAGGACAAGGTGTGGTTCACCCGACCCTCGGCGATCTACGATCATTGCGCGGCGCTGCCGCCGGGGACCATGGTGGGAACGATGGTGCCGCCGCCGGCCTGAGGACCGCCTCGTCTGGTCCGCGGATTGCATCCCTCTGGAAGCATTCGCGGAGGCGTTCATCTTGGCGACGGGAAGTCCCTTTCATCTCGGCTGGTTCCTCGGCAACAGCTACGGGGTGCACGGCTGGAACCAGCCGTGGAGCGGCGTCGACGCCGACGACTGGACGCAGCCCGATCTGCACATCGAGCTCGCCAAGGGATGCGAGCGGGCCTGCCTCGATTTCCTCCTGCTCGAGGACTCGCTGTTCGTGCCGGACAATTTCGGTGGGTCGATGGAGTTCTACCTGGCGCGGGCGCTCAGGGCGCCGAAGAACGATCCGTTGCCGCTGGTGCCGTTGCTCGCGCAGGCGACCCGCCATCTCGGCATCGTGCCCACGATCTCCACCAGCTTCTATCCGCCCTATCTGCTCGCCCGCTTGATCGCCACGCTCGACCTGATGTCGAAGGGTCGCGTGGGCTGCAACTTCGTCACCTCGACAGCCGAGCGAGCGGCGCAGAACTTCGGCCTCGACGCCCATCTCGACCACGACCTGCGCTACGAGATGGCCGAGGAGTTCGTCGATCTGGTGGGCAAGCTCTGGTCGTCGTGGGATGCCGACGCGATCGTCAATGACCGAGAGACCGGCATCTTCGTCGACCACACCAAGGTTCGCACCATCGACCACAAGGGACGCTTCTTCGCCTCGCGTGGGCCGCTCAACACTGCCCGTCCGCCGCAGGGACGCCCGGTGCTGATCCAGGCCGGCGGTTCGCCGCAGGGCCGCGAGTTCGCTGCCAGGCATATGGATTGCGTCATCGCGGCCCTCGGAACGGTCGAGGAGATGGCGGCGTTTCGGGTCGACCTCCGCAAGCGGGTCGCCGCGGCAGGGCGCGATCCCGATAGCTGCAAGCTCTTCTTCGTGGTGACGCCCACACTCGGCGAGACGAACGAGGAAGCGCAGGAACGCAGCCGGCGCCGCCAGGCCCAGCGTGATGCCATGCCCGAGCTGGCGCTCGCCCAGATGGGCAGCCTGACCGACATCGATTTCTCGACCTTCGACCTCGATGCGCCGCTGGCCGAGCTCACGACCAACGGCCAGCAGGGCACGCTCAAGCGCTTCCTGGCGCAGGGCCGCACCTTGCGCGAGATCGCCAGCAACTACCGCTTCGGCTTCGAGGATGCCGTGATCGGCACCGCCGACCACGTGGCGGGCGTCATGGCCGAAGTGATGCAGCAGGTCGGCGGCGACGGCTTCGTCTTCAGCGGGGCGCTGTCGCGGCGCTACATCACCGAGATCGTCGACGGTGTGGTGCCGGCCCTGCAACGACGAGGCGTGGTTCGCACGGCCTACGAGCACGCCCACTTCCGCGATAATCTCTTCGCATTTTGAGGTCGACGTTCGCATGTGCTTCTGCCACGAGCAGGTGATGGATTCGCGTTCTCTCGTGGGCTGGCTCGCGGAAGCCGGACTGCGCAACATGCCGCTGGAGGAGATCGTCGACGGCTTCGGCCACCGGCTGAACGACGCGGGCTTGCGCATCGAGCGCATGTTCGTCGGCATGAACACACTCCATCCGATGGTACGCGCCCGCAGCCTGATCTGGGATGCAACCGGTGGCGTCACCCGGCATTTTGAATTCGCCCATGCCGAGATCGAATCGGACGAGGTGCGCCAGAGCCCCTTCGCCGCGATGCTGCGCGACGGCATTTCAGAACAGCGCTACAGGTTCGACGTGCCCGAGTGTCCGCCCGGCGGCCTGCCCGACCTGCCAGTCTTCGATGAGCTGCGCCAGGCGGGCATGACCGAATGGATGGGCTGGGTGTCGCCCTTCGGTGAACTGGCACCGGCCGCGGTCGGCAGTGCGACCGAAGTCGAGCATGCCGAACGTCTGTGGCTCGTCGTCTCGGCCACGACCGACCGGCCAGGCGGGCATCGTGATGCCGACGTCGCGATCCTGCGCGAGATCCTGCCGGTCTTCGCCGTTGCCGTGAAGGCCGTGACCATGCGCACCATCAGCCATGGGTTGCTGGCCGCCTATCTCGGCAACGATCCCGCGAGCCGCGTCTTCTCGGGCACCGTGCTGCGCGGCGAGGCGCAGAGCCTGGAGGCGGTGCTCTTCTTCACCGACCTGCAGGGCTTCACGGCACTGGCTGACACCATGCCGGGCAAGGAGCTGATCGCGCTGCTCGACGATTATTTCGGCTGCATGGTCCAGCCCGTCGTGGAGCGCTCCGGCGAGGTGCTGAAGTTCATGGGCGACGGCATGCTGGCGGCCTTCGCCGTGATCCTGGACGAGCGTGCCGAAGTCTGCGCCGCCGCCCTCGAAGCTGCGAAGGAAGTGCTGGCACTGGTCAAGGCGCTGAACGCCGAGCGCACGGCGGCGGGCAAGCCGGTTGCCGCCCTCGACATCTCCCTGCACATCGGTCGCGTCCTCTACGGCAACGTCGGCAGCGACCAGCGGCTCGATTTCACCGTCATCGGTCCCGCGGTGAATGAAGTTTCGCGCATCGAGAAACTGTGCGAGCCGCTCGACTACAGCCTGCTGATCTCGCAGGCTTTCGCCGAAGCGGCGACGCTCAGCCGCGACCGCCTGGTCTCGCTCGGCCGCCACCGTCTGCGCGGCGTCCGCGAAGAGACCGAGCTGTTCGCGCTCGCCTGAGCGTCAGCCGGCGTAGACCGCTTTCTCGAACTCGTAGAACAGCGGCAGCGACTTGGTGTCGGCGAAGGGCAGGATCTGGGTCACGTAGACGCCGCCCAAGCCCTTCTTCTGGTCGATCCAGTAGTAGGTGTTGGCAAGGCCGGCCCAAGTGAGCGACCCGGCCGAGCGTCCGGTCGGCGCCTCGGCATTGTTGATCATGAACGAGAGGCCCCACTGCTTGTCCATGCCGGGGAAGAATTCGGCATCGTTCGACAGCGGCGGCGCCACGGTCTTGAGCAGCGCGACCTTGGTCGCGCCCATGGCGTTCTTCGACATCAGGGCCGCCGTCTCGGGCTTCAGGACGGCGCGGCCACGATCCGACCGACCCTCGTTCAGCATCATGCGCACGAACCTGAGATAGTCGCCGGCGGTGGAATAGAGGCCGCCGCCACCCATCTCGAACTCGGGTTGCTGCGGCAGTTCGAGGGCGAGGTCCGGCGCCAGCGCGCCGTCGGGTCCGCGATGGTGGATTTTGGCCAGCCGCGAACGCATCGTCGGCGTGATCAAGAAGCCCGTGCTGTCCATGTCGAGCGGCCCCAGCAGCTCGTCGCGGAAATACTGGCCGAGCGTCTTGCCGCTCGCCGCCTCGACCATCTTGCCGGCCCAGTCGATGTTGATGCCATAGTCCCAGCGGTCTCCGGGATCGAACAGTAGCGGCGTGGTCAACGCCTTGTTCTCGCAGCCGGTGATGCCGGGTACGCCCATCGCTTCCTGGTATTTGCCGATATCGGCGTTCCAGATCTCGTAGGAGAAGCCGGCGGTGTGGGTGAGCAGATGGCGCAGCGTGATGTCGCGCTTGGGCTTGCGGGTTTTGGGTTTGCCGGCGGCGTCGAAGCCTTCCAGCACGCCGACTTCGCCGAGATAGGGGATCGTGGTCTTGGCCGGTGCATCGAGCGAGAGTTTGCCGCGCTCGACCTGCTGCATGGCGGCAGCACCAGTGATCGCCTTGGTCATCGAGGCGATCCACGCCACGGTGTCGGGCGTCATGTCGGCGGCCTCGCCCAGCACGCGCTTGCCGAAGCCGCCCTCGTAGGTCTGGCCCTTGGCATCGGTCGCGACCGCCACGACGCCGGGCACGTCGCCCCGGCTCACCGCTTCCTTCAGGACCTTGTCAGCTGCTGCTTTCATGGCGTCCCTCCTGGCTGCTTGCTTTGCTTCAGGACAGGCTAGCGCGCCCATCCGGCGACGTCATGGGGATTGCATTGTCCGCCACACCCACCACCCAGAGCGCAAAGGCATAAACGATCGCCACCTCGTCGAGGCGGCTGAAGCGGCCGGACGAGCCGCCGTGGCCCGCGCCCATGTTGGTGCGCAGAAGGAGTGGGCCGCCTGACTTCATGGTGGCCCGCAGCCGGGCGACCCACTTCGCCGGCTCCCAATAGGTGACGCGCGGATCGGTGAGGCCGGCCATCGCCAGGATCGCGGGATAGTCCTGGGCCGCGACATTGTCGTAGGGCGAGTAGGACAGGATGTAGCGGAACGCCGCCTCGTCGATGATCGGGTTGCCCCACTCGGGCCATTCCGGCGGCGTGAGCGGCAGCTTGTCGTCCAGCATGGTGG
Organism: Reyranella sp.; assembly: GCA_029946105.1. GTDB lineage: Bacteria > Pseudomonadota > Alphaproteobacteria > Reyranellales > Reyranellaceae > Reyranella. The sequence goes on from JAQSDW010000196.1 coordinate 99,083, forward strand.
CGAGCACGTCGACGAACGGCACTTCGGCCACGATACCGGCAAAGAGTTCGCCGGCGCGGTTGGCGATCGCGCCCATCAGCATGCCGCCGGCGCTGCCGCCGTGTCCGACGATGCGCTTCGCCGACGTGTATTTTAGGGCGATCAGCGCGCGGCCCACGGCGGCGAAATCGTCGAAGGTGTTGGTCTTCTTCTCGCGCTTGCCGTCGAGATACCACGACCAGCCCTTGTCCGCGCCGCCACGGATATGGGCGATGGCATAGACGAAGCCACGATCGACCAGCGACAGGCGATTGGCGGAGAAGGAGGCGGGCATCGTCATGCCGTAGGAGCCGTAGCCGTAGAGCAGGAGCGGGGCGGCGCCGTCGCGAATGAGGTCGCGGCGATGCAGGATCGAGACCGGCACCTCGGCGCCGTCGTGCGAGACCGCGGTGATCCGTGTCGTCACATAAAGTGCGGGGTCGTGGCCGGACGGGATCTCCTGGCGCTTCCGCAGCGTGCGCGTGCGGCTCACCATGTCGTAGTCGTAGACCTCGGCCGGCGTCGTCATCGAGGAGTAGGAAAAGCGCATCACCGTCGTGTCGAACTCGTAGCTGCCGGCCATGTCGAGCGAATAGGCTGTTTCGTCGAAGGCGATGAGGTGCTCGGCGCCATCGCCGAGGTCGCGGATCACGATCGAGGGCAGGGCATTCGCGCGCTCGAGCCGCACGAGATGTCCGGCAAAAAGCTCGATACCGAGGATATAGGTGCCCGGCCGATGCGGGATCAGTTCACGCCAGTTCTCGCGCCCGGGTGCGGCGAGCGGCGCGGTCACGACGCGGAAGTCTATCGCGCCACCGTCGTTGGTGAGGATAAAGAGTTCGTCGCCCCGGTCGGCGACGCTGTAACGCACGCCCTTCCCGCGCGGCGCGATCAGGCGCGGCGTCGCATCGGGCACGGAGAGATCGATCAGGGATTGCTCTGAGGTGTCGTGGTCGCCGCCGCCAATGATGCAGAAGCGGCGGCCCGCACTTTCCTCGATGCGCGTGAACCAGCCGATATCCTTTTCCTCGTAGACGAGCACGTCGTCGACCTGCGGCGTGCCCAGCCGATGGCGGAAGACTTTCAGTGGACGATGGTTGTCGTCGACCTGAACATAGAAGAAGAACGTCGAGTCGAGACCCCAGACCATGCTGCCGCTCGTCTGGCTCAGCACGTCGGGCAGGTCCTCGCCCGTATCCCAGCGCCTGACGCGGATGGTGAAGAACTCGGAGCCGCGCAGGTCGGCGCTCCAGGCTTCGAGCCGGTGGTCGGGCGAATGACGCGTGCCGCCGAACTTGAAGTAGTCGGACGTCTTGGCCAGCGCGTCACCGTCGAGGACGATCTGGACGTCGCCACCGGTGCGCGGCGTGCGGCCGATCAACTGGTGCTGGCCGCCGTCGCGAAACTTCCACACATAGGCGAAGGGCCCGTCCGGCGTGGGCACGCCCGAATCGTCCTCCTTGATGCGGCCACGCATCTCCGCGACCAGCGTCTTCTGCAGCGCTTCAGTCGGCGCCAGCAACTCCTCGGCATAGGCGTTCTCGGCCTCAAGGTAGGCGCGGATATCCGGATCGAGCAGGGACGGATCGCGCAGCACCTGCTGCCACTTCTCGTCCTTCAGCCAGGCATAGTCGTCCGCGACCGTGATGCCATGCAGCGTGCGCGGCGCGGGCCGCCGCGCCGCGATCGGCGGTTTCACGAGATGCTCGCCCGGCTCAGTAATTGCCAGCCTTGGCGGCGACCTTGGCCGGCGCATCGGCCTTACCGCCCAGCATGCCGCGCATCTCCGCGCCCTTGGTGTCCCACCAGTCGGCCAGGATGCGCACGTCCCAGCCGATGCAGAAATGCTTCACGCCCATGTCGAGATACTTGGCGGCCTGGCTCGGGTCGCGCAGCTCGACGCGCGGGTGCAGGCCCTTCTTCAGCGCCATCTCGATGGTCTTCTTCTCGGCCGCCAGCACTTCGGCGTCGTTGTACTGGCCGGTCTTGCCGATGCTCATCGAGAAGTCCGAAGCGCCAAACTGCACCATGTCGATGCCGGGCACCGACAGGACGGCGTCGAGATCGTCCACGCAGGATTTCTTCTCGACCATGATGGCGATCACGATCTCGTTCAGCGCATCGACATAGGCGGGCGATCCACCGGTGCGCACCGTGCCGACGTCGCGCCGCATGCCGACACCCAGCCGGCCGCGCCCGCGCGCGCCCTGGGCCATCGTCGTCTCGGCGCGCACCGCGTCAACCGCTGCCCTGGCGTCCTCGACCGAGCGGATGTCGGCGAACAGCACGCTCTGGAAGCCCGCGCCGATCGCCCGCATCGCCTGGTGCGTGTACTGGGTCTGCTCGATCTTGATCATGCCCGACATGTTCATGAGCTCGAAGGCGCGGCCGAGATTGTCGAGGTCGTGCATGGTGAAGGGCGCGTATTCGGCGGTGAACTCGACATAGTCGTACTGCTTGGAGTGACCGATCAGCTCGACCAGGGTCGGCCACGCCGACAGGATATGCGTGCCCACGGTGGGCTTGCCGGCGTTGAGACAGTCACGGAGCGGATTGCGACTCATGAAATTTCCCCCTGGGGTCCAGTTCGGGCTAGTCTCGCATCTTGTGTAGGGGGAGTGCCATGTTTCCGACGAGAGAAAGTCTGACTATCTGTTTCGCGCATGCGGCATATCAAATGAAGGATCGGTTCGACGCGCGCGATACCGGGATCAAGAGTTTCCAGGTCCGCTCCTACGACGAATTCGTGCAACGGGTCGGCGAAGCCGATGTCGTATCGGTGTCGGGCATGTGGAAGAACGACATCATTCCGCATGCCGGCAAGCTGAAGTTCATCCAGTCCATCAGCTCCGGAATGGACCAGTATTCCAAGGAATTGCTGGGGGCCAAGGGCATCCGTCTCGCCAGCGCTGCCGGCGTCAATGCCCGCGCTGTGGCCGAGCATGCCATCGCCCTGATCCTGGCCGTCGCGCGGCGCTTGCCGGAGGCGCGCGACAATCAGCACAAGAAGATCTGGCGCGGCATGATTGGCGATCTGACCCAGCGCGAGGACGAGCTCGGCGGCAAGACGCTGCTGGTGGTCGGCATGGGCCGCATCGGCAGCCATCTCGCCAAGCTCGCCAAGGCCTTCGACATGAAGGTGATCGGCATCCGACGCGATCCCGCCGCCGGCGCCAACGGCGCCGACTCGATCCACGGCATGGCCGACCTTGTGAAACTCGTGGCCCAAGCCGATTTCGTGGCGCTGACCTGCGCACTGACGCCTGAGACGACGGGCCTGATGAGTGCCGCGGCCTTCGCCGCCATGAAGCCGTCATCGGTGTTCGTCAACGCGGCGCGCGGCAAGGTGGCCGACGAAGCGGCGCTGATCGCCACCATGAAGGCGGGCAAGATCTGGGCGGCAGCGCTCGACGTCACCGTCGACGAGCCGCTGCCGGCCAGCTCGCCGCTGTGGGAGATGCCCAACGTCTTCATCACGCCGCACACGGCGGGCGAGACGCGTGCCTACGAAGACAATGTCATCGACATCCTGATCGAGAATCTCGATCGCCTGTGGCGGGACGAGAAGACGCTCCGCAACCAGGTTCTCTAGCTAAGCCGGCTACTTCTTCTCTTCCTTGGCCGGTTCGGGCTTTTCACCGATCTTGACCTCGCCCTTGGTGTCGATCGCAACGGGTGCGGTTGGCGGCGTGGCGGCGGGCACTGGCGGCTGCGGAATAGCAACCTTCGGCTCGACCGTGACCGGCTTCGGCGGCTGGACATTCGGAGTGGCGGCCGGAGCCGGAATTTGCGGCGTCACGGCCGCACCCTTGTCCGGTGCCTTGTTGTCGGCCGGCGGCGGCGTCCGGGTTTCTGCCGGATGGGGTGCTGGCGGCGCGGGCTGAGCTGGTTCGGCCGCCTTGGGGGCTGCAGGCTTCGGTGCTTCCACAGGCTTCGCCGGATCGGGCTTGGCTTGTTGCTGCGGCGCCGGCGCCGGCGTCGGCGGAGTTGCGGGCTTGATGGGCTCGACGGGCTTCGCAGCTTGCGGCGTCACAGGAGCTGCTTTCGGCGGTTCTGCCGTCGCAGGCTTGGTGGGTGCCGGTACTGCGGGCGCCTGCGTCGCGGGGGCCGGAGCCGCAGGAGCCGGCGTAACGGCGTTCGGCAGACTCGGCGCCTTGGTGTCGGTCGCCGTCGGTGCCTTGGCTTGCGGCGTGCCCGGGGCGGGGGCGGCCGGCGCCTTGTCATCCTTGAGCGCCGGCGGAGCGGCGCCGGTGCGCGGCACGAGCGGCGGCGCGGTCTTCTTCACCGGAGTACTGCCCGTCGCATTTGTCGTCGCAGCCGGCGTGTTGGGTGCCGTTGCAAGCTTGGGGCCCGGCGCGGCGGGCTTCTGCGTTGTAGGCTTGGCCAGCGTCGGCATATCGGCGATGGCGGTCTTGGCGACCGGCAGGTTGGCGTTGGCGCCGACCTTGGCCTGTGCTTCCGCCCTGGCCTTGGCATCCGCCTCGGCTTTCGGGTTGGCCGCCGGTGCAGGCGTTGCTGCCTTCGAATCTGCCGCCTTTGGAGCGGCGGCAGGCGCCGCCGTGGCCGGAGCAGCCACGGCGAGCGATGCCGTGGGCGCGGGCGGCGCTGCCACCGGGGCCACAGGCGCGGCGGCGATCTGCGCCGGCGAGACCTGCAAGGCGGCGCGTGCGACCGGCTGGGAGTTCACGAACACGGTCGACGGGATCACCGTCGTGAAGCGCTGGTTCGCCAGGGCCGTATTATTCTGGCCGGCGATGTAGGCCTCGCGGCGTTGCGCCCGCAGCCAACGCTCATCGAGGGCCTGCTGTTGGACCTGGTTGGAGCTGTTGAGGCGGGTGTAGTAGGCGCGGTCGGTGCTGTAGGACGGCACATAGGCCTCGCGCGGCCCCAGTGGAAACCAGCCCACGGGCGCGCTGTTCTGCGCGCCGAGCGATGTGCCGCCGCCGAGCAGCGCCTGGATGAGTTGAACGCCGCCGATGAAATCGACCAGCGCCGGCGCATAGACCGGCTGCGTCTCGCGCTGCGGCGGTACCCAGACCCACTGATTGTTGCGATTGGCCCAACGGCCATAATGTGATGGCGCATAGCCCCAGGGCTGGTCGTCGACCCAGGTCCAGCCGTACGGCTTCACATACGTCCAGTGGCCTTCCTTGTAGGGCTGCCAGCCCGACGGCACGGAGCGCGGCGTCCAGACATTGCCGTACTGGCTGTCGTTGCTCCAGGTTCCGTTGGCGTTGAGGTCCTCGTAGCCGGTAATGCCGGCGGACAGATATTGCGTTGGCAGGTCGTAATTGACCTGACGGTCGCGTGCGGCCCACGACGCCGGCAGCGCCGGTGACGCGCTGTTGACGGTGCGCATTTGCAGCGCGCCGCTATCACCGAAAACTTCGCCGACCTGGCCGGCATTGACCGTCAGCATCTGGCCGTTGAGCCCCTGGATCTGCGCGGCGCCCGAGCGCACGCCCAGCCGCGTCGCGTCCTGGGTCGAGCCGGCCTCGACGTAGTAGTCGCCCTGCTGGCGCAGGTTGATCGTGCCGCGCGGCGTCACGACAGAGTAAGGAATGTTGGGGTTGAGGGAGTAGGTCTTGATGTCGACGCGGCCCTGGCCGACCTGCAGCTGGGTCTGGTTGTCCTCGATTGCCAGCATGTTGAGCTGGGTGCTGCCATCCATGCGCACGCGCGTTCCCGCGACCGATATTTCGCTGCGGGCATTGGGTTCGGTCCAGATCGAATCGCCCGAGGTGAGGGGCGTGTTGATGACGGCCGGGCTCCAGCCCGCCTGCTCGTCGTCGTGGAAGGAAACCGAGCCCTCGGTATAGGCGAGACGGCCGACCTGCGACGGCGGCTCGTTCAACGCGTAGGCGGCGCCGGCGAAAGCGACCATGCCCACGACCACGCTAAGCGCGACGCGAAATGATTGACCCATGCCATTGCTCCTCGATAGGCTCGCGCGCCCGTCGTCCGACGAGGCATGCCAAACAGAAGAACGCTGGTGTGATGCTGCGGTTCCTTGCCGGGGATCGAGTGCCGTCGCAGGCGGGTACAAGGGAGACAATCATGGCCGCAGACCCCAATCGCGTGATCGTCACGGGGGAGAACCCATTCATCCGCCTCAGCGAAAAGGACGGCGATCCCAATTCCACCGAGGCGAGCTTCTGGCGCATCCTGTTCTGCCCGGCCGGGCCGGGACACGTGCTCTATCTCAAGAGCGAGCTGACGCACGGCCACTGGCGCATCTATTCCGACAACATCGCCATGGCGCGCTGGCTGCAGCAGACCGTGCAGGGCATGCTCAACCCCGAACTCAAGGACACGTCGATCCCGGTGATCGATGCCGAGTTCGGCCGCTCGGGCGATCCGCGCTATTTCTGGACCGAGCATGTCTCGGCCGCCGATTCCGAAGTGGCGCTGACCTGGTACGACGCAGGCGATCCGCTGCTGATCCACACCAATCCCAACGAGGCGCCCAATCCGCGGCCCTACGGCGTCTGCACCGTGCTGATCCCGGTGATGGGCGCCCGGCTGACCGTGGATGGCGTGCAGGCACGTGGCCTGCCGTGGAAGCGCGAACGCGAGGGCAGGCCTTTCAGCACCTGCGCGCTGGCGTTTTCGGAAAGCTGGACCGAGGGGCGCTAGGTCTTGGCGCGCTAGCCTTTGAGGTCGAACGCGCGCGCGAGCTGAGTATAGCTCTCGCGTCGAACCGCCTCGTCGTGGGTCCAGGTGACGACGGCCATCTCGTCGACGCCGACGCGCTCGGCCAGCTCGCGGATACGGGCGGCGACTTCAGGGCCGGTGCCGACGAAGGAATCCTTGCGGAACTGTTCCATGCGCGCCTGCTCGTGGACGCTGAGCGGCGCTTGCGCCGCGATATCGGGCGCTTCCAGCGGCACCAGGATGCCCTTGTCGCGGTTGATGCGGGAGAGGGCGCGCGAGGTGAAGTGGTATTGCGCCTGCTCCATGGTCTCGGCCGCCAGCGCCCAGACGCAGAGCCCGCAATGGGGTTCGGGATGGCGCGCGCTCGGCCTGTAAGTGCGCTTGTATAGGTCGATGGCGCGCTCGCCGCCGGCGCCGTCGCTGAAGAACCAGGCGTAGCAATAGGGCAGGCCGAACAGGGCCGCGACCTGGGCGCCGTAGTCGGAGCTGCCGAGGATCCACACTTCCGGCGCCGTGGCACCCTGCGGGAAAGCCTTTACCGCGGCGAAGGGATGGCGTTCGACCAGCGGCTCGTCATGCACCCAGGCGATCAGGTCGCGCACGTCGGCGGGAAAATGCTCGGGCCGTTCGTTGGCCGCGGGATTGAGGGCGAACGCCGTACGGCCGTCCGAGCCGGGAGCGCGGCCGAGGCCCATGTCGATGCGGCCGGGCGCCAGCGCATCGAGCACGCGGAAGACTTCGGCCACTTTGAACGGCGCATAGTGCGGCAGCATGATGCCGGCGCTGCCGATGCGGATGCGCTCGGTGGTGGCCGCGATCGCCGCCATCACGATCTCCGGCGCCGTGCCGACGATGGTCGGGTGATTGTGGTGCTCCGACACCCAGAAGCGCTGGTAGCCCAGTGCCTCGCAGTGCTTTGCCAGCGCCACGGTGTTGCGGATCGACAGGTCGTGCGGGCGCCCGGCGACGGCGATCGACTGGTCGAGGACTGAGAGACGGTTGAGTTTTGACATCGGCAGCAGAGGTAGGGCCTCGGCGCTACGCCGGCAAGGTCGCGCTCCTGTAGAGGCTTGCAGTGCGGGCGTCGGCTGCTCGGCTACGGCGGGGAAACAATCCGATATCCCGACCGTTGTGAGCATTGGAATTACTGGGTGGAATTACCGGAGGCATCTCATGGCTCGCAACACGTCCCGTGTCGTCGGCATCGACCACATTTCCATCAGGGTCAGCGACTACGAAAAGTCGAAGGCCTTCTACGCCAGGCTGTTCACTTTCCTGGGGTTCGAGCTGTCGGAAGACTACGGCACCACCATCGGCTGGACCAACGGCCGGACCCGGTACTGGATCGCGCCGGCGGAGGGACGCAAGACCCATCGCATCGGCGATGTCGGCTTCCATCACTATGCCTTCGAGCTGCGCCGCCGGAAGGATGTCGACGCGCTCCAGGCGTTCCTCGAGAAGGAGAAGGTGCGGATCGTCGATCCCGCCGCCGAGTATTACGACGACTACTACGCCGTCTTCTTTCTCGACCCCGACGGGCTCAAGCTCGAAGGCATGAAATACGGTGAATTGACCGCGCGGCGGAACCGCAAGCCTTTGAAAAAGAAGACATAATTTCTTCATTGAAATAATTCTGCGAATGATTTGCAATTAGAGGGTGAGACGACATATTAGAAACGTTCCAATCTATCTTCCCTTCACGGAGCGTTTCATGCTGACCATCGGTGACAAGTTTCCTTCCTTCGACCTCAAGGCGGTGGTGAGCACCGATCCCAAGACCGCCTTCACGCAGGTCTCGGACAAGAGCGACAAGGGCAAGTGGAAGATCGTCTTCTTCTGGCCGAAGGACTTCACCTTCGTCTGCCCGACCGAGATCGCGGCCTTCGGCCGGATCAACAAGGACTTCAACGAGCGCGATGCCGTCGTTTATGGCGTCTCGACCGATTCGGAGTTCGTGCATCTCGCCTGACGCCAGAACCACCCCGACCTGAAGGCGCTGCCCTTCGCCATGCTGGCCGATCTCAAGCGTGAGCTGTCGCAGTCGCTGGGCGTCCTCGACAAGGCCGAGGGCGTCTGCCTGCGCGCGACCTTCATCGTCGATCCCGAGGGCATCATCCGCTTCGTGTCGGTGAACGACCTCTCGGTCGGCCGCAACCCGCAGGAAGTGCTGCGCGTGCTCGACGCCCTGCAGACCGACGAGCTCTGCCCCTGCAACTGGCAGAAGGGCGATGACGTCCTGAAGGCCGCGTAAGGAGGCGACCATGTCGATCGACGTCCTCAAGGACCGGCTGCCCGACTATGCGCGCGACCTGAAGCTCAACCTGTCTAGCCTGGCCGCCGAGCAGTTGCTGAGCCCGCAACAGAAAGCCGGCAGCTTCATCGCTGCCGCGCTGGCAGCCAATCATGCGCCGACCACCGAGGCTGTGGTCGACATCTATGGCCGCGAGCTTTCGACCGAAGCGCTCACCGCGGTCAAGACGGCGGCGGCGCTGATGGCGATGAACAACATCTACTATCGCTTCGTGCATCTCGTGCACGCCGCCGACTACAAGACCTTGCCGGCCAAACTACGCATGACCGCGATGGCCAAGCCCGGCGTCGACAAGGTCGATTTCGAACTGTGGTCGCTGGTGGTCTCGGCCATCAACGGCTGCGGCATGTGCCTGGAGGCGCATGAAAGGGTCTGCCGCGAGCATCTTTCGCCCGAGCAGATCCAGGCCGCCGTGCGGATCGCGGCGACGGTTCACGCCGTTGCCCGCACGCTGTCTGCAGAAGAGGCGCTCGCACCGCAGCTCGCGGTGGCCGCCTAGTCTTGGACGCCTAGTCTTGGACGCCTAGTCTTG
>JAQSDW010000196.1:108697-110332 GCA_029946105.1 Reyranella sp.
GCAGCTCGCGGTGGCCGCCTAGTCTTGGACGCCTAGTCTTGGACGCCTAGTCTTGTCGCGTCACGGCATGCGGGCCAAACTCCCGGGCGTTTTGTAACCGGAGAGCCCGCATGTCGATCACCGCCGCCCAGACCACATCCGCCGCATCAGTCGCCGGCACCTATCAGCCCAAGGGTATGCTGATCGGTGGCAAGTGGGTCGGCAGCGCTTCGGGCCAGCGCATCGCCGTCGAGAATCCCGCCAAGCGCGCCGCCGTGGCCGAGGTGCCGCGCGCTGCTGCAGCCGATGTCGAGGCAGCCGTCGCCGCCGCCGACAAGGCCTTCCCCGCGTGGAAGGCCGTCGTGCCGCGCGAACGCGGCAAGGCCCTGCTCAAGATCGCCGAAGCGCTGGAAGCGCGCGTCGAGGAGATGGCGCGCACCATCGCGCTCGAGACCGGCAATGCGCTGCGCACCCAGGCGCGCGGCGAGGCCCGCATGGCCGCCGACATCTTCCGCTATTTCGGTGGCCTCGCCTCGGAACTAAAGGGCGAGACTGTGCCGCTGGGTGAGCACGTGCTCTCCTACACCCGCCGCGAGCCGCTCGGCATCGTCGGCGCCATCATCCCGTGGAATGCCCCGGTCATGCTGGGTGTGCTCAAGATCGCGCCTGCGCTCTGCGCCGGCAACGTGCTGGTGATGAAGGCGGCCGAGGACGCGCCGATGGGCGTGCTGCTGATGGCCGACGTCTGCCAGGAGTTCCTGCCGCCGGGCGTGCTTAATGTCATCACCGGCTATGGCGAGGAATGCGGTGGCCCGCTCGCCAACCATCCGAAGATCGCCAAGCTCTCGTTCACCGGCTCGACCGAGGTGGGCAAGGTGATCATGCGCGCCGCGGCCGAGCGCATCGTGCCGGTCTCGCTCGAGCTCGGCGGCAAGAGCCCGTCGCTTGTCTATCCCGACGCCGACGAGGATTGGGCGGTCGATGGCATCATCAATGCCATGCGCTTCACACGCCAAAGCCAGAGCTGCACCGCGGGCTCGCGCCTGTTCCTGCACGAGGACATCTTCGATTCGTTCCTGGCCAAGCTCGAGAAGAAGACGACGGCGCTCAAGATCGGCGATCCGCTCGACGAGGCGTCCGACATCGGCACCATCATCAACAACAAGCAGTACACCAAGGTCTGCAAGTACGTGGACGAGGGCCTCAAGCGCTCCGACGCCAAGCTGGTGTTCGGTGGCCTGCCGCCCAAGACCGGACCCCTGAGCGAGGGCTACTACACGCTGCCGACCGTGTTCGCCGACCGCTCCAACGACTGGCGCCTCGCGCGGGAAGAAATCTTCGGACCGGTGCTGGTGGCGATCCGCTGGAGCGACGAGGCCGAGGCGATCCGCATGGCTAACGACAGCCACTACGGACTCGCCGCCTACGTCTGGACGCACGACATCGGCCGTGGGCTGCGCGCCGCGCATGCGATCGAATCGGGCTGGATCCAGGTCAACCAGGGCGGCGGCCAGTCGCCCGGCATGTCCTACGGCGGCTTCAAGCAGAGCGGCCTCGGCCGCGAGTTCTCGCTCGAGGGCATGCTCGACAGCTTCACCCGGCGCAAGAGCGTGACCGTCAACTTGGCAGTGTAGATTTCATCGGAGCGGGGGGGGG
>JAQSDW010000196.1:110342-118843 GCA_029946105.1 Reyranella sp.
TGCGCCACTGGAGTGGCGCGCTCCTCCGAACCTAGACCGGCACCTTCCGATGATGGTCGGTCGCGCCCTGATAGGCGTGACCGACGCGGTAGAGCAGCGCCTCGTCGAACGGCCGGCCGACCAGCTGCAGGCCGATCGGCGCGCCGTTGGTGTCGAAGCCGCACGGCACCGACAGCGCCGGGATGCCCAGCGTATTGAACGGCCGCGTGAGGCCGGTGAAGCCCGCCACCATCTTCAGCACCGCCGGTCCGCCCTTGGTCTCGGTGTCGGTTTCCTCGATGGTCGGGATCGGGAAGGGGATGGCCGGCAGCATCACGGCATCGACGCCGTCCATCGCCACTGCCAGGAACTCTTTCACGAAATGCGCGCGCAGGCGGAGCGCATCGATGTAGTGAGTCGCGGGAATGAAGAAACCCGCCTCCATGCGCGTGCGCACCTGGTTGGCGTAGAGCTCCGGCGTCTTCTCCATCCACGGCCGGTGCATGGCGGCGGCCTCGCACTTCACCATCACTTCGGCCGCGCGATAGAGCGCGGTGAAGTCGGGCAGCTTCGCGGCCGTGACCCTGGCGCCGAGCCTGCCCAACGCATCGGCGGCGGCCTGCACCGCGGCGCCCACCTGGGCATCGAGCGCGGCCGGGCCGTCGTTCGGCAGCGCGAGGCCGATCCTGAGGCCCGACACGCCGCCCTGGAGCAGCGCCTCGTAGTCCGGCACCGGCTTCTCACTGGTGGTCGAATCATCGGGATCATGGCCGGCCAGGATGCCCAGCATGCGCGCGTTGTCGCGCACGGTGCGTGTCAGTGGCCCGACATGGTCGAGGCTCCAGGAGCGCGCGACGGCGCCGGCGCGACTGACGCGGCCGTAGGTCGCCTTCATGCCGACCACGCCGCATGCGGCGGCGGGCAGGCGGATCGAGCCGCCGGTATCGGAGCCCAGTGCGCCATAGACCATGCGCGACGCCACCGAAGCGCCCGAGCCGCTCGACGAGCCGCCGGTCACGCGCGAAGAATCCCAGGGATTGCGGCAATGGCCGTGATGCACGTTGTGGCCGGTCGGGCCCGCAGCGAATTCCGCCATGTTGAGGAAGCCCAGCTCGACCACGCCGGCGGCATCGAGTTTCTGCAGCGCCGTGGCGGTGACGGGCGCCACCCAGTCGCGGCGGATTGCACTGCCGCCGGTCGAGCGCTCACCATTGCGATAGTACATGTCCTTGTGCGCCATCGGCACGCCGTGCAGCGGGCCGCGGCGCTTGCCTTCGGCCAACTCCCTGTCCATCGCGCGCGCCTGCTCCAGCGCTTTCTCCGCGTGGAGGCGCAGGAAGGCGTTGGTGCGCGGCTGCCAGATTTTTATGCGGGCGAGACACGCCTCGGTCGCCTGCACCGAGGTGAGGCGACCGTCGGCGATAGCATCGGCGACTTCGCTGAGATCGCGCAGCGCCGGATCGTCGTTGATCATTTTGCCTCCCGCGCGAGCAGGCTGGCGAAGTTGGCGGGATCGTCATCGAAAGTGAGATGGGCCCGCGACGCTTCGAGCACCGCCTTGCTCAAGGTCTCGACTTCTTCCTTGAGCTCGGCGAGACGCTTGCCGTCGAATTTTGGTCCATCGAATTTCGGAGGCATCGTCTCTCCTCACAGCTTGAGCTGGCACGCCGTCATGCGCGCCTGATCCTCGGCGCTGAAGCTCATGATCTTGCGGATCTTCTGGTCGAACTTCATGCCCACGGCTTCGGCGCAAGCAGCAAGTGTGCCGGTCTCGGCCTCGAACAGGAAGTGGGCGAAGATCACGGTCTTGGAGGTGAAGGCGGCGAGGCCGCTCATCACCACGGCAAGATCGCCGGCGCGCAGCGGACGGCGATAGTGGTTCAGCATCTCGACCACCACCGAGCCTTCCTGGCGTTCCTGCATGGCGGCACGGTCGAAGCCCATGTGGTTCCACATCACCGGCGCGCCGTCGGAATAGCGGCCGGACTGATGGCGCGGCAGGAATTCGTCGCGCTCGTCGCACTGGTCGGGCGTGATCACGGTGCGGCCGACCTCGATCAGGCCTGCTGCAGGCGCGACTGCAAGCGTGAGGTCGGGCAGGGTGAGCGTGCCGACGCTGCGCGGTCGTGCCGCCGCCGGAAGATCCACGCGGGCCGCTTCGGCGCGGGCGCGGAAGGCGTCGGGCCACGGCTGGTCGCAGACGATGCGTCGGCGCACGGTGGCGGCGATCCCCGCTTCCGCCGGATTGCGGATCTCGTGATAGGCGAGGAGGTGGCGCTCGCCGATCTCGACCGGCGCCGAGCGGACCTCGACCGCATCGACCACGCGGAACTCGCGGAGGTAGCGGACATGGTCTTCCGCGGCCGTCACGGTGAGACCTGAGGCACGTTGCGCGCGCGGCCCGAGCCCGAGTTGGGCGAGCAGGTGCGCCGAGGCCTCGTGGCCGAACTGGGTGTAGAACTGGACGTTCAAATGGTCGTTTTCGTCGCACTGCCAGGTGTTCACGGCGGTGCTGAAAGTCGGCGTCAATTCGGACGTTGGCACGCGGGGCACTCTCTGCTGTCTGTGGATGGCCGTCCAAATGGCCGAAAAAGCCACAGAAATCGACATTTTTCGCATGTTCCGGGCTTGCGGGATGACGATTCGTGGATAACCTTGGGCTCGCCAGCGCTGTCCTGGGGCGTCAGGAAGATACTGGTGTAACGAAAAAACGTAAGGGACCCCTCCATTATGGCTACGAAAACCACTGTTCCGACTGTTCCGCTGTCCAAGGTCGCGGCCGAGTTGGCCGAGAAGACGGGCATGACCAAGAAGGACGCCACCGGCGCCCTCGATGAGTTCATCGGCTTGGTCGTGAAGCACCTCAAGAAGGGCAACAAGGTCCGCGTTACGGGCCTGGGCATCTTCCAGGTTCGCGCTCGTCCGGCACGCATGGGCCGCAACCCGGCCACCGGCGAAGCGATCAAGATCAAGGCTTCGAAGAAGGTCGCCTTCCGCGTTGCCAAGGATCTCAAGGAAGCGATCTAACGCGCTTTCGAACGAAGATCGGGCGGGCGTCGGCACAAGCCGGGCCCGCCCTTCTTTTTGTCTGCGTCGTTCTTCTCATGCCGGATCATGGCAGCAGACGCAGATCTTGTTGCCGTCGGGATCGCGGAAATAGGCACCATAGTAGTTCGGATGATAGTGCGGCCTGAGGCCGGGCGGTCCGTCGTCGCGGCCTCCTGCGATGAGAGCCCGCCGATGACAGGCATCGACCGCCACGCGATCGGGCGCCAGCAGCGCGACCATCTGGCCGTTTCCGGCCGTGGCGGGTTCGCCGTTGAAGGCGCGGCCGACCAGGAACAGCGGCCGCGCGGCGGCTGCCGGCATCCAGCCTGCCCACGCGTTTCCACTCTGGCTTTCGTGCTCGCAGAACTTCAGGGGAATGCCCAACGCGTCCATCACTTCCGAGTAGAAGGCGAAGGCGCGTTCGAAGTCGGTCACGCCGATGTGCACATGCGAGATCATCACGAGGCTCCCTGTTGCGTGCCTGCGCAGCGCGACATTGATAGCCTAGGGGCCGGTCGGCGCTCGGGAATTCTTTGCCGGCCGCCTCGCAGCCTTGTACTAGTGTAAGCGCTCTCGCGCGCATGCCTGCATGAACATGTTTTATTTCCTGAAGCTTCTGGCCCAGATGGCCCTGCCGCCGGCATCTCTGGCGCTCGGAATGCTGATCGCCGGAGTGCTGTTGCTGTTCGGCCTGCGCCGGCTCGCCGGCGTCGTGGCGGCACTGGCGGTCGCCGAACTCCTCGTGTTGGCGCTGCCGCCGGTCTCCGATCGCCTGATGGCGTCGCTGCAGGATCAAACGCTTGTCCACGCCAAGGCGGCGCCGGCCTGCTGCTACGATGTGATCGTGGTGCTGGGCGGCGGCATCGCGCCGGCCCAGCCACCGCTCGTCCCCGATCCCCACCTGACCGATTCCGCCGACCGCATCTGGCACGCCGCCCGCCTTTACCGCCGTGGGGTGGCGCCGCGCATCATCGTCAGCGGCGGCGGCAACACGGAGATGTCCGAAGCCGAGGCGATGCGCCTGTTCCTGACCGATCTCGGCATACCGCTCGAGGCGGTCACCCTCGAGGGAGCTTCATTCAACACCATCGAGAACATCCGTCAGGTCCGGGAAATGGTGAAGGGCGCGCGCATTGCCTTGATCACATCGGCCTCGCACATGCCGCGTGCGATGCGCCTGGCGCGAATCGCGGGCCTCAACGTGGCGTCGTTCCCGACCGACTGGGCGCCGCCGGACGACGCGCGCTTCTGGTGGCAGAACTGGGTTCCTTCGCTGACTGCCCTTTCGGTCTCGTCGGTTGCGTTGGTCGAGATCATGGCCAACACCTTCGATCGCCGCGGCGACAGCCTGAAGCTATGACTGGCGACAAGACTGGCGCGGCTTGGCGCTTGGATCGTCGCAGGGTTCTCCGCGCCGCCGCGGGCTTGGCGTTCGCCGGCCCGCTGCTGGTGCCGTTCGCCCGCGCGCCCCGGGCCCAGAGCCTCGATCGCATCAGTTTCCAGACCGATTGGCGGGCCCAGGCCGAACACGGCGGCTACTACCAGGCGATCGCCGCTGGCCTCTACCGCAAAGCCGGCATCGAGTGCGACCTGCGCCAGGGCGGGCCCAGCCTCAACATCGGGCAGCTCCTGCTCACCGGCCGCGTCGACATGACCATGTCGAACAGCTTCGAGGCCTTCACCTACGTGCGCGAAGGCGCGCCGTTCTTCACCATCGCCACGATTTTCCAGAAGGATCCGCAGGTCCTGATCGGCCATCCCGGATCTGGCTTCGACGGCTTCGACAAGCTCAAGGGCCGCACTCTGCTGATCGGCAACGGCGGGCGCGTGACTTACTGGCCCTTTCTCAGGAAGAAGTACGGACTCCGCGACGAGCAGCTCCGGCCTTACACTTTCAATATGGCGCCGTTCCTCGCCGACAAGAACGCCGTCCAGCAGGGCTTCCTGTCGTCCGAGCCCTATTCGCTCGCTCAGGTGCTCGGCCAGGCGCCCCAAGTGCTGCTGATCGCCGACGCGGGCTTCAGCGCCTATCAGACGACCATCGCCATCTCGCGCAAGATGGCTGCGGAGAAGAAGGACCTGGTGCAGCGCTTCGTCGATGCCACGCTCGAAGGCTGGGCGCAGTACCTCGAGGGTGGGCCGGCGATCGCCGCCGCCAATGCGCTCATCAAGCAGCAGAACCCGGATCAGACCGACGATCGCATCGCCTATGCCATCAAGGTATTGAACGAGCGCGGCATCGTGATGTCGGGCGATGCGCTCAAGGACGGCATCGGCGCCATGAGCGCGGCGCGCTGGAAGGATTTCTACGAGTCCATGGTCGATGTCGACGTGCTGCCCCGGGGGCTGGACGTCGCCAAAGCCTATACGCTGGATTTCGTGAACAAGGGCATCGGCAAGCCGACATAACCGTAGAATTGGAGGAGCGGCAAATGTACCAGGTCAATGAAGAGCATCAGATGTTGCGGGAGCTGGTGAAGAAGTTTGTGCAGAACGAGCTGATGCCGCTCGAGAAGAACGTCCTGGAGCGCTTTGCCTCAGGCCAGCCGGCCGCGCTCGACGACGAGGAGAACGCCAGGCTCTTCAAGCAGTGCAAGGATCTCGGCCTGTGGGCGCTCGACGTGCCGGAAGAGGTGGGCGGCGCCAACCTGCCGGCCGTCGCCCTGGTCGGCGTCAACGAGGAGATCGGCTACACCTGCGTGCCCTTCACCTTCCCGCCTGACTCGCCCAACCTGCACATGCTGCTGGCCACGGCCAGTCCCGAGCAGCGCAAGAAATACCTCGAACCCTATGCCGCCGGCCTCACCAGCTCGGCCATCGCCATCTCCGAGCCCGGCGCCGGCGGCGATCCGGCCGGCATGAAGACCAGGGCGGTGAAGGACGGCAACGACTGGGTGATCAACGGCCGCAAGATCTGGATCAGCCGCATCGCCAAAGCCGACTTCACCATCGCCATGGCGGTGACCGACACCGCGCTCGGCTCGCGCGGCGGCATCACCGCCTTCCTGATCGACAAGGGCACCAAGGGTCTCATCGTCGCGCGCGCCATCCCGATGCTGGCCGGCCAGCGCACCTACGAGGTCGTGTTCGAGGACTGCCGCGTGCACGAGAGCCAGGTGCTGGGCAAGGTCGGCGCCGGCTTCGCGCCGATGCAGCTTCGCCTCACCGTGCGCCGCCTGCAGATGGGCGCCTGGTGCACAGGCATGGCGCAGCGTGCGCTCGACATGCTGGTCGAGCACGCCAACCAGCGCGTCACCTTTGGCCAGAAGCTGGCCGATCGTCAGGCGATCCAGTGGTGGGTGGCCGATGCCGCCATGAAGCTGCATGCCTGCCGCCTCATGGTGATGGATGCCGCGGTGAAGCAGGACGACGGCCGCGACGTGCGCATGGAGGCCTCGATGATCAAGGTCTTCGCCACCGAAATGGCGACCGAGATCATCGACCATGCCCAGCAAGCCTTCGGTGCCATGGGCGTGACGCAGGAACTGCCGCTGGCGATGATGGCGCAGAAGGTCCGCACCATGCGGGTCTACGAAGGCCCGTCGGAGGTCCATCGCATGGTGATCGCACGGCGCATTTTGGGCGGTCGCTAGAGGTTGACTCCCACCATCGCGCTGTCGATGCTTCGCGACGTCTGCAGAGGAGCCACGCCATGACCTATACGCTCGACACCTTCGTCAAGGATGCGCAGGCAGCCCTCAAGGCCCACGCCGGTCCAGCCGGCCGCGAACAGGTGCGCGTGCTCCTGGAGAAGCTGCTGACCAACAAGGACTTCGTCGACGAGGCCGTCGGGCCCGCGGCGCCGATCGGCACGCGCAAGCTCTACGAGGACAAGGATCTGGGCTTCGTCGTGCTGGCACACTGCAATCCCAAGCCGCACAAGAGCCCGCCGCACGATCACGGCCCGTCGTGGGCGGTCTATGGCCAGGCGGTCAAGCACACCGACATGAGCGAGTTCAAGCGCCTCGACGGTGGCGCCGATGCGGGCGAGGCCAGGCTGGAGCAGGTCAAGCACTACCGCCTCGAACCGGGCCACGCCGGCGTCTACGACGTCGGCGCCATCCACGCCATCGACTATCCCGAGGGCAGCCGCTTCGTGCGCGTGACCGGCCGCGATCTCGACTATGTGCGCCGTCTCAAGTTCGACATGGACGCCGGCAAGGCGATCACCATCGAGAGCGCGACGGCGGGTGCGGCGTAGTCGGCCTCAGATCCAGCGCCTGGTTCGGCGCCGATAGTCGTCGAACGCCGTGCCAAACTTGGCGGCCAGTGCCCTTTCTTCGGGTACGATCTGGAAGCGGTTGATGTAGAGAACGAACAACAGCGGGCCGGCGAACGCGGCAGCGTTCGACAGATAGATGGCCCATCCGCTCAGCAGCAGGAAAAGACCCAGATACATCGGATTGCGCGTGAAGCGATAGACACCGGTCGCGACCAGCGACGACGCGGCGTCGGGCCGGGTCGGATTGACCGTCGTCCGCGCGCGCCGGAACGACATGATTCCGGCGGCGGCGATTGCAGCGCCCAGGACGGCCAGTGCGATCGCGATGGAAAGGCGTCTGGGCAGCGCGATAGCGAAAGCGCCTGA
Organism: Reyranella sp.; assembly: GCA_029946105.1. Classification (GTDB taxonomy): domain Bacteria; phylum Pseudomonadota; class Alphaproteobacteria; order Reyranellales; family Reyranellaceae; genus Reyranella. The sequence continues at coordinate 117,958 of JAQSDW010000196.1, forward strand.
CGTGGAGACCGCCAACCACATCGCGATGGCGATGAGCAGCGTCACGGCGGGCGGCGGAACTTTCAGTTCAAGAGTCTGCACCACGGCAATCTAGGTTCCGGAGGGGAGGCGTGCAAACGTGCGCCAGACTCTTTCGCCGGGCGGGTCAGGCGAGCTTGGCCGCCGCCTCGTCGTTGGCCTTCTGGCGAGTCTGCAACATGCCCGACAGGCGCTCGCGGATGCGTTTTACGCGCTCGACGCCCGCCTTTTCCGGGCTGCCCGAATCGAACGGCGGCTGCGGGTCGTATTCGAGGACGAGCTGGATCGATTTCGCCACCTCATCGCCCGCCAGTTCGGCCGCGACCGTAAGGCCGAAATCGATGCCGGCGGTCACGCCGCCGCCCGAGATGCGGTTGCGATCGCGCACCACGCGCTCGGCCACGGCAATGGCGCCGAACGCCGGCAGCATGTCGCGCCACGCCCAATGGCAGGCCGACTTATAACCCTTCAGCAGCCCCGCCGCGCCCAGCACCAGCGAGCCGGTGCAGACCGAGGTGACGTAGCGCGCGGTGGCCGCCTGCTTGCGCAGGAAATCGAGAGTCTCCTGGTCGGTCATCAGCGCCACCTGGCCGCCGCCGCCGGGCACGCAGATCACGTCGAGCTTGGGGCAGTCGGCGAAGGTGGTGGTGGGCACGATCGAGAAGCCCGCGTCGGTCGGCACCGGCGCCAGCGTCTTCCAGATCATGTGCATCTTGGCGCCGGGCACGCGCGACAGCACCTGGGCAGGGCCGGTGGCGTCGAGCTGGGTGACGTTGGGATAGAGCAGGATGCCGATATGGATTGTTTCAGCCATTTGTCACCTCTTCGGAGCGCGCCACTCCAGTGGCGCATCATGAGCGCAACTGGA
>JAQSDW010000196.1:118853-149204 GCA_029946105.1 Reyranella sp.
CGCGCTCCAATGAATAGGTGAGTCTCCCTCTGGCAGAAATGACAAAGAACGTCTATTTTCTGCCAATGACCAAGCCTCACCGTATCGTCCTCGTCGCCTATGAGGGCTGCCAGCTCCTCGACGTCACCGGTCCCGCCGCCGTGTTCGGCGCGGCCAACGAGGCCTTGGCGCGGCCGTTCTACGATTTGGCGATCGTCTCGCCCGATGGCGGCGCCGTGGTCTCCAATTGCGGGGTGGCGCTGCAGTCGCGGCGGATCGGCGGCCAGCCCGACACGTTGCTGGTGGCGGGCGGCTCGCGCGGGCTCAAGGCCGCGATGGAGCGCCCGGACCTGCGGCGCTGGCTCCGCACGGCGGCGCCCAAGGCGCGGCGCTACGGTTCGGTCTGTACCGGCGCCTTCGTACTGGCGGCAGCGGGACTCCTGGACGGCAAGCGCGTGGCGACGCACTGGTCGAGCTGCCAGCGGCTCGCCGAACGCTTCACGACGCTCGAGGTCGATGCCGAGTCGCTCTATGTCGTCGATGGCAAGGTCTGGACTTCGGCCGGCGTCACCACCGGCATCGACATGGCGCTGGCCTTGGTCGAGGCCGATCTCGGTGCCGCCACCGCCAACCTGATCGCGCGGCACTTCGTGCTCTATGCCCGCCGGCCGGGCTACCAGTCGCAGTTCAGCCCGATGCTGCAGGCGCAGACCTCGGCCGAGACGCCGTTCGCCGGGCTGATCGACTGGATGCAGGCCCATCTCGACCAGCCGCTCGACGTGCCGGCGCTGGCGGCGCGGGCGGGCCTCTCGGAGCGCAGCTTCTATCGCAAGTTCACCGACGCCACCGCGAAGACACCGGCGCATTTTGTCGAAAGCCTGCGCCTCGATGCGGCACGCACGCTACTGGCCGAGGGCCTGCCGCTTAAGGCGATCGCGGGCAAGGTCGGACTGCGCTCCTCGGCGCGGCTGGGGCGCGCCTTCGAACGCCGCTTCGGCATGGCGCCGTCGCTGTTCCGCGAGATGCACGCGGCGGCCTGACTTGACTTTCCTCTGATGCCCTATTATTTCCTATCATAGATCGAGACGCCCTTGGTTTGTCTGCAATTTTGACCCCGAGGCTGAGATAGGAAGCCAGGAAAAGAAAGGCGGAATCCGAACTTCGAAATGTCCCACATTGGGAGACATCGGTCGGGCCAGGCGACAGCCGTTCGCGATGAATGATCAACGGGTTAGGCGGTGCCAGCCCACTGGATAAAGCGTCGAAGTGGTTTTTCTATTTGTCGCGTTTCAGGCGACATCGGCGACATCAGTGCCGCAGTCTCAGGCTCCCGATGATCAGGGCCACGGCGGCGAAGCCCGCGCCCAGCCAGATGGCGGCGCGGGCGGCATCGGCGGCACCGCCGCTCGAGAAGTCGAACAGGCCGAACACCAGCGCCACCAGGGCGGCGCCCATCGTCTGGCCGAGCGTGCGGGCCGAGGCGATGATGCCGCCGGCGCTGCCGCTTCTTTCCCGCGGCACGGCGTTCATCATCAGCCGGTTGTTGGGGGCGGCGAAAATGCCGAAGCCGGCGCCGCACAGCACCAGCCGCCACATGATGTCGGCGGCCGAGGGATCGGGCGGCAGCAGCGCCGTCAGCACGAGGCCCAAGGTCATGCTGGTGAGACCGATGGCGCCCAGCACGCCGGCATGATGGCGGTCGGCCAGACGGCCGGCGATCGGCGCCATGCCGGCCAGCGCAAGCGGCCAGGCGGTGAGCAGGATGCCGGTGTCGGTGGCGCTCCGGCCCAGCACGGTGTGGAAGAAGAACGGCAGGCTGACGAAGGCCAGGCCCTGGGCGGTGAACGTGCAGGCGGCGGCGCTGATGGAGAGCGAGAAGATCGGCCGGCGGAAAATCTCGACCGGCATCATGGGATCGGCGAGCCGGGTCTGGCGCCACACGAACAGCGTGCCCAGCACGACCGCGCCGGCCAGTTCGGAGACGACCAGCCAGCGTTCGTGGCCATGGCCGATGCCGTCGATGCCGAAGATGAGCAGGCCGAAGGTGAGCCCCGACATGATCGCCGACAGAAAGTCGAAGGGTCGGTGGGTGTGCGAGGTATGGGGCAGGTAGCGTTCGGCCAGGATGAAGGAGATGATTCCCAACGGCACATAGACCGCGAACAGGATCGGCCAGGAGGTGATGGAGAGCAACGCCGCGCCGATCGAGGGGCCGGCCGCCAGCGAGGTGGCGACGACGGTGGTGTTGAAGCCGAGGCCGCGGCCGAGCTGGGCGCGCGGATAGATCGAGCGCACCAGGGCAGGCTGGATCGCCATGATCGCCGAGCCGCCCAGCCCCTGTAACGCGCGGGCGGCGATCAGCCAGGGCAGCGTGGGCGCCAGCGCACAGCCCAGCGAGGCGACGCAGAAGAGGGCGAGGCCGAAGCGGTAGACGTGGCGATAGCCCACGATGTCGGCCAGAGCCGCCACCGGCAGCAAGAAAACCATGAGGGCGATCTGGCTCGCATTGACGATCCAGATCGAGCTTTCGGCGGTGATGTTGAGGTCATGCGCGATGTAGGGCAGCGCAAGGTTGGTCATCGAGTTGCTGAGCACCGACATGGTGAGGCCGATGGTGATCGTGGCCACCGCCAGGAGGCGCGGCAGGCCCGCCGGCATTCCGTCCTGAACGGGGTCCGCCATCGTCTACTGCGGAACCGTGAGCTCGTCGCCGCCGATGGTGGTGCGCTGCATGAATCGCTTGTGCTTGACCGCGTCGTAGTGGGTCGCGCGATGCAGCACGGCGCGGTTGTCCCAGACGATCACGTCGCCCTCGCGCCAGGCATGCGACAGCATGAACTCCGGCTGTTCGGCACGTTGTGCCAGCTCCCGGAGGATGGCTTTGCCGATGGGTTCGGGCCAATCGACGATGTGGCCAGCATGGGCGCCGATATAGAGCGCGCGGCGGCCGTTGATCGGGTTGTCGCGGAACATGCGCTGCTTGACCGGCGGCAGTTCCTGCAGGGCCTTGGCGCTCAGGATGCCCTTCTGCACGCGGTCGCGCGAATGGGCCAGCGCATGCTCGGCGACCAGCGGATGGATCGTCGCCTGCAGCGCCGGCGGCAGCGCGTCCCAGGCGGCGCGCATGCTGAGGAACTCGGTGTTGCCGCCTTCGGGCGGGCAGATGCGCGCCGTCAGGATCGAGCACAGCGAGGGGATGCGCTTGAACGAGGAGTCGGAGTGGAAGAAGTAATTCGCCTTCTGGTAGATCATGCGCATGTCGTCGGGCGGGATCGGCTCGCCGGTCATGATGTCGAGATTGGACTGGCGCTGGAACTTGGTGCCGGCCGCCGGATTGGACGCGCCCGTGGTCTCGAGCGGGCCGAAGTTCTCGCTGAACTGGATCTGCTTGTCGTCGTCCATCGGCTGGTCGCGGAAGAGCAGCACCGAGTGCTCCTCGAACGCGGCGCGGATCGGCCCGAACTCACGCGCCGAGAGCGGCGTGGTGATGTCGATGCCCGAGACTTCGGCGCCGAACAGCGGATGGAGCTTGCGGACGGTGACGGAGCCGGTGTTGCGGCCGGTGTTGCGCATGACGCCTTGCTCCTGTTGGCCTCAGTCGACGATCGCCTGGTAGGTGAGCACGCGCAGCTCGCGGCGGATCGGGTAGGTCGAGGATGGCATGAGCTGGGTCATCAGCACCACGGCCATGTCCTCCTTGGGATCGATCCAGAAGGCGGTCGAGGCGGCGCCGCCCCAGGCGAACTCGCCGGGCGTGCCGGCGATATAGGCCTTGGCCGGATCGATCATCACCGAGAAGCCGAGGCCGAAGCCGATGCCGGTGTAGGTCGATTCCGAGAAGCGCGGCGTGCCCATGTCGGCCATGTCGCCCTTGAGATGGTTCATGGTCATGAGTTCGACCGTCTTGCGGCCAAGAAGTTGGATGCCGTCGATACAGCCCTTGTTCAGCATGAACTTGCAGAAGCGAAGATAGTCCGACGCCGTCGAGACCAGGCCGCCGCCGCCCGAGTTGACCTTGCGCGGCGCCAAGTAACGGCTCTTGCCCGGATCGTCGATCAGGTCGAGCTTGCCACCCGCTCCCGCGCTGTAGTTGGCCGCGAAGCGTTCGTGCTTGTCGGCCGGCACGTGGAAGTCCGTGTCGACCATGCCGAGGGGATCGATCACCTTCTCCTTCAGGTACTTCTCGAAGGGCTGGCCCGAGATCACCTCGACGAGGTAGCCCAGCACGTCGGTCGACACCGAGTAGTTCCAGGCCTTGCCGGGCTGGGCGATCAGCGGCAGCTGCGCCAGACGCTCGACGAGCTGCTTGAGGCTGGTGTCGGCGGTCTGGAAGTCGACGCCGCCTTCCTTGGCACGATAGGCCGCGTCGACCGGGTTGCTCTCCATGAAGCCGTAGGTCAGGCCCGACGTATGGGTCAGCAGGTCGCGGAAGTTGATCTCGCGCTCTGCCGGTACGGTCTCGATCTTGCCGCGGCTGCCGCCGGTCATGACGCGCGGATTGGCGAAGGCGGGGATGAACTTCGAGATCGGGTCGTCGAGCTGAAAGCGGCCCTCTTCGTAGAGCATCATGATCGCCGTCGAGGTGAGCGGCTTGGTCATGGAATAGATGCGGAAGATCGTATCGGGCCGCATCGGCTTGTTGCGCGCCAGGTCGGACTTGCCATGGACTTCGGCGAAGGCAAGTTCGCCCTTGCGCATGACACAGGTCACCATGCCGGCCAGCTTTCCGCTGTCGACCCAGGCGTGCATCCACTTGCGCACGCGGTCGAGCCGCGCTGCGGAAAGACCGACCTGTTCGGGGGCAACGAGCGGCAGCGTGTCCATGGCGATCCTCCTCGGTAGGCCGCTACACTAGCGCAGGAAACCATAGGCAGACACGCCAGAAACGGTAGGGAGCAATGGCAAGATTGTGCGAAGGACGGGTGGCGATCGTGACCGGCGGCGCCCGCGGCGTCGGCCGCGAGCATTGCCTGATGCTGGCCGAGCACGGCGCCAAGGTCGTGGTCAACGACCTGGGTGGCGACCGCGCCGGCGCCGGCCAGGATATCTCGGCCGCCCAGCAGGTGGTGAACGAGATCAAGGCTGGGGGCGGTGAGGCGGTGGCCAACGGCGACGACGTCTCCGACTGGAACGGAGCCAAGAATATGATCGACCAGGCCGTCTCGGCCTTCGGCAAGCTCGACGCCGTGGTGCTGAACGCCGGCATCCTGCGCGACCGCATGCTGGTCAACATGAGTGAGCAGGAGTGGGACGCCGTCATCAAGGTCCATCTCAAGGGCACCTTCGCGCCGGCCCGCCATGCCGCTGCCTACTGGCGCGACCAGACCAAGGCGAAAGGCGGCCCGGTCGATGCGCGCATCATCACCACCACCTCGGTGTCGGGCATCTACGGCAATATCGGCCAGACCAACTACGGTGCCGCCAAGGCCGGCATCGCCTCGTTCACCGTCATCGCCGCGCGCGAGCTCGGCCGCTACGGCGTCACCGTCAACTCGATCTCGCCGTCGGCCTTCACGCGCATGACCGAGGACCTGCGCACCTACACCGAGGAGGACAAGGAGACGCGCAGCCCGAAGTGGATCGCGCCGGTCGCCACCTGGCTGGTGAGCGAAGAGAGCCGCGAGATCACCGGCCGCGTCTTCCAGGCCGGCAACGGCCAGTTCGCCGTGGCTGAAGGCTGGCACAAGGGCCCGGAATCGAAGCCGGTCCTCGATCCGCGCCAGGCGGGTAAGATCCTGACCGAGCTGGCCAAGAAGGCGCGCAAGAACGCCGGCATGAACGGCCTCGATCTCGACTGACAGACGCCAAAACAGAGAAGGCGAAACAGGAAAGGAATCTATCATGAACAAGATCAACCGGCGCGCCGTGCTGGCGGCGAGCGCCGCTGCGGCGCTGGCACCATCGTCGCTCCGCGCCCAGGCATGGCCAACCAAGTCGATCCGCTGGGTCGTGCCCTATACGGCGGGCGGGCTCACCGACTCGGTGACGCGGCTCACGCTGGAGAAGATGAACGTCGGCCAGACCTTCGTGGTCGACAACAAGCCCGGCGCCAATTCGCTGATCGGGGCCGAGATCGTCGCCAATGCCGCACCCGACGGCTACACCTTCCTGACGGTGATCGCGGCCCACGCCGCCAACAAGACGCTCTATGCCGGCAAGCTGAAGTTCGATCCCGTGACGAGCTTCGCCCCGGTGTCTCTCGTCGGCATTGCCCCGATCATGATCCTGGTCAGCAACGACCTGCCGGTGAAGAACGTCGGCGAGTTGATCGTCTACGCCAAGGCCAACCCCGGCAAGATCTCGTTCGGTTCGTCCGGCGTGGGTGCTGCGGCCCACCTCACCAGTGAGCTGATCATGCAGGTGACCGGCACCAAGATGGTGCACGTCCCCTACAAGGGCACGGCACCGGCGCTGGCCGACCTGATGTCCGGCAACATCCAGATGCTGCTCGACGTGCCGATCGGCACCATGAGCCAGGTGAGGGCGGGCAAGGTGCGGGCGCTCGCCATGATGTCCAAGGAACGCGTGCCGGGCGCCGAGGACATCCCGACCATCGTCGAGTCGGGCGGTCCCCTGATCGAATCCTCGAGCTGGGTGATGTTCATGGCGCCTGCCGGCACGCCCAAGGAGATCGTCGATCGGCTGGGGGGCGAGGTTGCCAAGGCGATGAAGGACGAAGCCTTGCGCAAGCGGCTGGCCGACCAGGCCGTGATCCCCGTCGGCGCCACGCCGGCCGAGACGGTGAAGTTCCTCCAGGCCGAAGTCGAGAAGTGGGAGAAGGTGATCACCTCGGCAGGTGTCAAGATCGACTCCTAGACGCGCCATGGTCGAGTTCGAGGCCGCGATCCTGCGCAAGGTGGGCCAGCCGCTCGAGCTCGCTCGCGCGCGGATCGATCGCCTCGAGGCGGGTGACGTGCTGGTGCGCATCATGGCATCGGGCCTTTGTCACACCGATCTCGAGGTGATCGAGGGCTCGCTGCCCTATCCGATGCCGATCATCCTCGGTCACGAGGGTGCCGGCGTCGTGGAAGCGCTCGGCGCCGGCGTCGAGGGTCTGAAGGTCGGCGACCATGTCGTCTGCTCGTGGAACCCGCATTGCGGTCACTGTTTCTACTGCGAGCGCGACCAGCCGATCCTGTGCGAACCCTTCACCCGCCACCAGCCGCAGGGTCATCTGCTCGACGGCCGCTCGCGACTGAGCTGTGCCGCGGCACCGCTTCATCATTTCTCCACCGTCTCCTCGCATGCCCAGTACGCCGTGGTGCCGCACTCCGGCGCCATCCGCGTGCCGCGCGAGATTCCCTTCGATCGCGCCTGCCTGATCGGCTGCGGCGTGATGACGGGCGTGGGGGCTGCAACCCGCGTCGCGCCGGTACAGCCCGGTGCCTCGGTCGCGGTGATCGGCTGCGGCGCCGTCGGGCTGAACGCCCTCCAGGGCGCGCGCCTGGCCGGTGCCGGCACGATCATCGCCATCGACCGCGCCCAGGAACGACAGGACCTGGCCCGGACGTTCGGCGCCGACCTCACGACCGGTGCGCCGGCGGACGATGTCGTGGACGTGGTCAAGCAGGCGACCGGCGGACGCGGCGCCGACCATGTCTTCGAGGCGGCGGGCAACGCCCAGGGCTTTCGCCTCGGCAGCGAGATCGTGCGGCCCGGCGGCCATCTGGTGTTTCTCGGCAAGGTCAATGTCGGCCAGGATGTGTCGTTCCGCTGGGGCGCGCTGATGGGCGAGAATAAGATCACGCGCTCGAGCTACGGCGGCGCCCGGCCGCAGCGCGACTTCCCCTGGCTGGCGCGCTGCTACCTCGAGGGCAAGCTGAAGCTCGACGAGTTGATCACCGCGCGCTTGCCGCTCGCGCGCATCAACGAGGGTTTTGCTGCGATGCGGCGCGGCGAGGGTATTCGCACTGTGGTATTGCCTTGGGACGAGCAGGCCGAATTGGCTTGACCGTTCCATGCGTTGGCCGGACGATTCGTGCGAGCGGACTTGCTTGCTGTAGCCGATCGAAGAGGGTGAACCGATGCCCAAGCTTCTATCCGATGCTGCCATCGAAAAGTACAAACGCGATGGCTATTACTTCCCGGTCGACATTCTTCCGGAAGCGGAGACGCGCGATCTGCGCCGGCGACTTGAAGCGCATGAAGCGGAAATGGGCGGCCCGATCCAGGGCGACCGGCGTCACAAGCCGCACCTCTATCTCACGTGGCTCAACGACCTGATTCGCGACCCGCGCATCCTCGATGCCGTCGAGGACGTGCTCGGTCACAATCTCCTGTGCTGGAGCACCAGCTTCTTCATCAAGGAGGCGTCCGACCCCGGCTTCGTGTCGTGGCACCAGGATGCCACCTACTGGGGCCTGAGTTCGCCCGACGTCATGACGGTGTGGCTGGCCTTCACGCCGGCCAATCTCCTGAACGGCTGCATGAAGTTCATGCCGGGCTCGCATCGCGTCCAGCTCGAGCATCGCGACACGTTCGACAAGAACAACCTCCTGAGCCGCGGCCAGGAGATCGCCGTCAACGTCGACGAAGCCAAGGGCGTCGCCGCTGTCCTCAAGCCCGGCCAGGCGTCGCTCCATCACGTGCTGCTGGCGCACGGCTCGGAACCCAACCAGTCGAACGATCGCCGCATCGGCTTTGCGATCCGCTACGTCCCGACCTACGTCAAGCAGGCGGTCGGTGCGGAGGACAGCGGCACGCTCGTACGCGGCGTCGATACCCACCATAATTTCGTGCACGAACCGAAGCCAACGGCCGACTGTGAACCCGAGGCGCTTGCGCGGCATGCCGCCATCGTCGGCCGGCAGGTTCAAGTCCTCTATCGTGGGACCGGTCAGGAGCATTTCCGGCCGTAACGCGTCATCGTCTGCTGACATGCGCCTGATGGTCGGGCCGCCTATTCGAGGCGCCGGCCGGTTAGGATGTCCCGCGGGCTTGTTCCGCGCCGCGACACGTGGCTAGGATGGTGCGGCAGACCCGCCTTCCTGAAACACCGGTCCCAGACCATGGCACCGATCTGGCGTGCACTTTTATTGGTGTTGTTGCCCGTGACGGCGATTGCCCAATCATCGCCGCCGTCCGGCCGCCACGGCGACGGACATGCGCAAGGCCACGACTGGTACAAGGACCTGCGGCAGCCCGACACGGGATCGCGCTGCTGCAATGGAACGGTCGACGGCAAGCAGGGCGACTGCCGCCCGACCCAATCCTACATCGGCGAAGACGGCCTCTATCGCGCCTGGGACGGCCGGCAATGGCTGATCGTCCCGAAGAACAAGATGCTCTCGATGCCGACCCCGGACCGTGGGCCGCATCTCTGCGAAACCTACGGCCTGGTCTTCTGTTTCATCACCGGCGAGCCCTCGAGCTAGCCGCCGTCGTTCGTTAATTCGCCGCGAAGCAATAGAGCAGGCCGGCACCGCCGGTCGCCACCAGGGACGCGGCATCGCAGGCGCGCGACGGGTGCGAGGTGTTCCATGACTTCGACGCATCGTCGTCGCGCAGTCCCATGCGGTCGGCGTGGCCGACCATGGCGTTGCCTTCGCCGCTCTTGGTCCAGTTGCCGCAGGTCATGTCCTTGTCCGGCGGGAAAGCGGTGCCGTCCGCCTGCGTGCCGGTCAGGATGTCGTGCTGGTTGACGGTGTAGAGGCGGCTCGGAATCAGGCGGCCGTTTTCCGACACCAGGGTTTCCGGCGCGATCTTGTTGTTGGCCGAATGCAGGTCGGCGACGCTGGCTGCGATCTGCACGCCCCGGGGATTGGTCCATGGTCCCTTGCCGATGCGGTCCTTGGCATTGACGGCCGTGGCGCCGCCCACCGCCTGAGTGCTGAGATAGGCGCGCCAGGTCTTGCCGCCGGCGCCAGCTTTTGTCGCCAGTGTCTGGCAATGGGCATCGGCACCCGCGAGGCCGCCGAAGTCGGCGCCTTTGGGACCGCCCACGCTGGTGAGGAAGAAGGTCATGTTGGGAAACTGCGGCGGCCCTGCCGGTGCCGCGGCCGGTGGTGCTGCGGGCGGTGTGCGGGCGTCTGTGCTTGCAGGTTGCCCGCGAAAGCGCACAGCGCGATGGTAGCTAGGCTGATACCGGTCGTCCGAAAGTTTCTTTGCACGTCGTTTCTCCCTGTGTCGTTGACAGGGAGCGTAGCGGTTCACCGAACGTGAGGGGTTTCACGTTCGAGTGAAGTTCAGAGCCTGGCCAGCGTCTCCAGGACCCTGGCTTGCGGCCACGACCAGTCCGACGCGCTCTCGAAGGCGCGCATGGCGCGGAGGACGAGATGGTCGGCCCGCGGCGGGCCGATGATCTGCACGCCGACCGGCAGGCCCGACGGCGTGAGGCCGGCCGGCATCGAGGCGGCGGGTTGACCGGTGAGGTTGCAGGGCAGCGTGTAGGGCGCGCCCTTGGTCCAGCGCGGAAATGCCTCCGAATTGTAGAGGGTCTCGACCGGCGGGGCGGCCGTCGGCGCCACGGGCGCCAGCAGCAGATCGAATTTCTCGTGCCAGAGCGCCAGATCGCGGGCCAGCTTCGACTTGGCCTCGTAGGCCTTGGCGTAGTCGGCGAGCGTGACGGCGAGGCCCTTTTCGGCGGCGGCGCGGAAGCCGGGATCGAGCTTGCCGTGCAGCTGGGTCGGGATCTGGCGCAAGCGGGTGGCGAAGCTTCCGATCCAGAGCGCCTCGAAGGAATTCTGCAGCGGCTCGATCAGCGGGCCGACATCCTCGACATGGGCGCCGAGTTCCCCGAAGCGCTTGGCGGCGGCCGCGACCAGGGCGCGAACGTCGGCATCGGCCTTCACGTGCCCGAAGTCGAGGCTGAGGCCGATCCTGAGACCGCGTACGCCGTCGTCGAGGCCAATCGTATAATCGCGCGGATCGGCAGGCAGCGAGCGCCAGTCGCGCGGGTCGGGGCCAGCCATGACGTTCAGCGCCATCGCCGTGTCGAGCACCGAGCGCGCCAGCACGCCCTGGCTGATGACGTCGGCGAAAGGCGAATCGGCGGGATACTGCGGGATGCGCCCATAGCTCGGCTTCAGCCCGACGAGACCGGTGTGGCAAGCCGGGATTCGGATCGAGCCACCACCGTCGTTGCCGTGGTTGAACGGATTGATGCCGGCGGCCGTGAGCGCCGAGGCGCCGCCGGACGAGCCGCCCGGCGAATGCTTCAGATTCCAGGGGCTACGCGTCGTGCCCTGCAGTGGCGAATCGGTCAGCGCCTTCCAGCCGAATTCGGGCGTCGTGCTCTTGCCGATGAAGACCAAGCCGCCGTTGCGGAGACGTTCCGTGACCGCTGCATCCTCCGAGGCCGGCGTCTCGTCGGTCGCGTGCGAGCCGTAGCGCGTCGGCCAGCCTTTGACCGCTGTCGTATCCTTGATGATGGTCGGCACCCCGTCGAGTGGCGACAGTGGCGTGCCTTGCTTCCAGCGCGCCTCGGATGCCTTTGCCGCGGCACGCGCGCCGTCGGCATCGATCAGGACGAAAGCATTCAGATGTGGTTTCAGCGTCTCTGCACGTATCAGCATCGCCTCGGTAACTTCGACCGGCGACAGCGTGCCATGACGATAATGTGATGTGAGTGACGATGCGGAAATCCAGGAAAGAGGGAGCTCAGACATGCGTTTTTTGTTGATCCCAACGGAGGCGGACTGTTTCAAAATCGGTCGCGAACAACAGTGTCGACTTTGAATTCTCACAAGTCGAGAGCGTATTGAAGGAGTCGATCGTGGAAAGTATTTCTGCCCTCGTTGCCTGCGGCGCAGCGTTCGCTCTCAGCTACTATCTTGGAAGCGGCCGCGCGCCATCCTTGTTGATGGCGTTGCTGCTGGGTGCGGCGAGCGGCATCGGCTTTGCCGTCATCTTCTTCGTCATGACGGTTGCCGTCACAGTGCTGTTGCCCGGCACCTTTGACGCCCGCTCGCTCGGCATGCATCTCATTCTTCTCCTGGCCGTGGCGCCGCTTGGTGCTGCGGCGGTCGCCGCGTTTGCCCGCTACTACACCCTGGGAAGGATACGGTTCTAGTTGCGGAACGCCGCCCTTCCCGAGGGCCGCCCGGCAACGCTAAGCTCGGTGGCAACGGGGAGAGGATGGCATGACCGAAGTGAAGCTCGGTGCCGCGACGGTGCGGCGCATCGAGGAGAGCTACGAGCCTAATTTCGACGCCAAGATGTTCTTTCCCGATTGGGATCCGGCGGTGGTCGACCGGCATGCGGGCTGGCTGATGCCGGCCCACTACGACAAGGACTCGGGCTACCTGAAGCTCAGCGTGCACAGCTGGCTGCTCACGATCGGTGGCAAGAAGATCCTGATCGATACCTGCGTCGGCAACCACAAGCCCCGGCCGCACCGGCCCAAGTGGCATCTCATGGAGACCAAATATCTCGAACGGCTGGCGGCGGCCGGCGTGAAGCCCGACGAGGTCGACATGGTGATGTGCACCCATTTGCATGTCGATCATGTCGGCTGGAACACGCAGCTCGAGAACGGCAAGTGGGTGCCGACCTTCAAGAACGCCAAGTACGTGTGGAGCCGCGCCGACTACGAGCATTACCTGAAGATCGACAGCGATCCCAAGACCGGACCGGCCAACGCCGGCTCGTTCCGAGACTCGGTGCTGCCCGTAGCCGAAGCCGGCCTGATGCAGATGGTCGACGGCGCGGCCCAGCTCGACGAGAACATGAGCGTCACGCCCGCGCCCGGCCACACGCCCGGCACCATCGCCATCAAGTTCGAATCGAAGGGCGAGAAGGCGCTGTTCTGCGGCGACATCCTGCACCACGCAGTGCAGGTCTTTCATCCGGAATGGAACAGCTTCGCCTGCGCCGAACCTGTCGGTGCGCGCAAGAGCCGCCGCGAGGCGCTCGAGCACTGCGCCGGTACCGGCGCGCGGCTGATGCCCTGTCACTTCGGCGCGCCGTTCACCTGTCACATCGACCGCAAGGGAAGCGGGTTCGTGCCGCGCTTCGACGGCGGTTTCTAGGCCAACTTCTAGGGAGGAAGAGATGATCTACGAAATGCGAGTCTACAAATGCCTGCCGGGCCGTCTGCCGGCGCTGCTCAACCGCTTCGCCACCATCACGCTGAAGATATGGGAGAAGCACGGCATCAAGCAGGCCGGCTTCTTCACGACGCTGGTGGGCGAGTCCAACCAGGAACTCACCTACTTCCTCGCCTGGGAGTCGCTGGCCGATCGCGAGAAGAAGTGGAACGCCTTCGCGGCCGATCCGGAATGGCATGCCAAGCGCGCCGAGACCGAGAAGGACGGCCAGATCGTGGCCAACGTCGCTGTCCAGATGCTGACGCCGACCGCTTTCTCGTCGGTCAAATAGTCAGACGGACCGCGGGCCTCCAGGCCCGCTCATGATTCGTGAGCGAGCCTGGAGGCTCGCGTTCCATATGAGTCAATCCGCCTTGAGCCCCGCTTCCTTGGCGAGGCGGGCCCACTTGGCGAGATCGTCGGCAACGTAGGCGGCGAACTCGGCCGGTGTGCCGAACTGCGGATCGGCTCCCAGTTCAGTGAAGCGGCGCGCGATGTCGGGCGATCGGATCGTGGCCTCGACCGCGTCGTGCAGGCGTTCGACCAGGACGGCGGGCGCGCCAGCCGGCAGGAAGATGCCGTAGGAGATCGCGGCTTCGTAGCCCGGCAATCCCGCCTCGGCGATGGTAGGAATGTCGGGCGCCGCCTCTGAACGCACGAGCAGGGTCTGGCCGAGGGCGCGCATCTTGCCGGCCTTCACGTGCGGCAGCGCCGTCGACAGGCCACCGAAATAGAGATCGACCTGGCCCGCCATGAGATCGGCCATCGCCGGACCGCCGCCCTTGTAGGGCACGTGCACGATGTCGACATGGCCCATCGACTTGAAGAGTTCGAGGGCGAGATGGGTGGCGCCGCCAGCACCTGCCGACGCGCCGTTGAGCTTGCCCGGCTTGGCGCGGGCCAGCGCCAACAGCTCCGCCAAATTGGCCGCCGGCAAGTCGTTGCGCACCACCAGCAGCATCGGATTGATGCCGACCGGTGCCACCGCGACGAAATCGGTGCGGATGTCGTAGGGCACGTTGCGGCTGAGCGCCGGTGCGATCGTGGTCGAGCCGTTCGATCCCAGCATGATCACGCTGCCGTCGGCTGGTGCCTTGGCGACCGAGGCCGCTGCGATCTCGCCGTTGGCGCCGGCCCGATTCTCGACCACGATCGTCCGCTTCAATCGATCGCCGATGCCGGGCGCGATCAGACGTGCCAGCAGGTCGTTGGGTCCGCCGGGCGGAAATCCCACGACCAGACGCAGCGGACGATCGGGGAAGTCGACGGCCTGCGCGCGCGCGGATGCCGGTGGCACGGTCGCGAGACCGACGAGGACAGTGCGGCGAGAGAGATTGATCATTGGAGAAACATGCTAGACTTGTCGCAACCAGGGAGGAAATAAAATGCAACGTAGAACGTTCGTGAATGCGGGCACTGCCGCGGCACTTGGCGCTTTGGCCGGGGTGCCGGCCTGGGCCCAGAAGATCAGTGGCGACGTGCGCATCCTTTGCGGATTTCCGCCGGGCGGCACCGCCGACTTTCTGTGCCGCATCCTCGCCGAGGCGGTGACGCCGGAGATCGGGCAGAAGGTGATCGTCGACACCAAGACCGGCGCGAGTGGTTTCATCGCCAACGAAATCGTGGCGAACTCGCCGCCGGATGGTCGGACCGTCGGCCTGGCCGCCATGGCCGCGATGTGCGTTTCGCCGGTGATGCCCGGCCAGAAGCTGCCGATCAATGTCGACACCGACCTGACGCCGATCGCCAACATCGCCGGCGTCTACAACATGCTGGTGTTCGGTAAGCACGTGTCGTTCCGCACTGTGCCGGAGCTGATCGCCTACGCCAAGGCGAACCCCGGCAAGCTCACCTATGCGTCGGCCGGCAACGGCACGTCGCAGCACCTGGCGGGCGAGCTCTTCAAGAAGATGGCAGGGGTCAATATCCTGCACGTGCCTTATCGCGGCGGCGCGCCCGCGATCCAGGACATTGTCGCGGGCAATTGCGACATGATGTTTGGTAATATGCCCGAGTTTCTGGGCCAGATCGGCGGTGGCGGCTTGATCCCGATCGCCTTCGGCTCGCCCCGGCCCTCGCCGCTCTTTCCCAACCTGCCGCTGATCTCGAAGTTCCTGCCGGGCTACGAGGTGGTCAACTGGTTCGCCGTCTTCGGGTCGAAGGGCCTGCCCACCGACCTCGTCATGCTGTGGAACAAGGCGCTGCGGGCGGCCGTCGCCAAGCCCGACATGCAAAAGCGGTTCCTCGACAATGGCATGGACACGATTATCGGGTCGCCCGAGGAACTCAAGGCCACGATCGTCGCCGACCGCAAGAAGTGGGCAGCGGTGATTCAGGAAGCCGGCATGCGCGCCGACTGATCGGCACCCATGCCACTCGCTCGCACGGCGCACGGCGCGCTGCACTACGACGTCATCGATCAGGTGGCGCCCTGGCAGGCGGTCCATTCGCAGGGGGCGGGCGCGCCGATCCTGTTCCATCACGGCATCGGAGCCAGCGCCGGACTGTGGGCGGGCTGGCGGCCGGCGCTGGCCGATCGCTACCGGCTCGTCACCTTCGACATGCGCGGCTGCGGCCGTTCCCATATCCCGGCGGCGGACTTCAATTGGTCGCTCGATCTGATGGTCGACGACCTGTTCGCGGTCGCCGACGCGGCGGGCATAGGCCGCTTCCATCTGGTGGGCGAGTCGATCGGTGGCACGGTGGCCCTGGCCGCGGCGCTCGCACGGCCGGCGCGGATCGCCACGCTCACCGTCAGCAACGGCGCCCATCTCGGCGCCTCGATCCAGCGTGTCGAGGCTTGGCGGCGTCGGCTCGACGAGGGCGGCGTGAAGGGATGGTCCGATGCCTTCATGCCCGACCGCTTCCACGACGATGCACTGTCACCGGAACGCCGGGCCTGGTTCGCCGCGCAGCAGGAAGCATGGCCGCGCGATTCGATCCTGAATGCACTCGGTGTGTTGGTCGGAACCGATCTCACGGCGCGCCTGGGTGAGATCCGCTGTCCGACCCTGCTGCTGCATCCCGACGGCAGTCCGTTCATTCCCGTTCCGATCATGGCCGAACTGCACCGGCACCTGCCCCATGCCGAACTGAACGTCATCGGGCGATCGCGGCACGGTCTGCCATATTCGCATGCCAGCCGCTGCGCGGACCTGTTGCGCTCTTTTCTCGACTCGCGCGGGGCGGACTGATAACACCAAGTTGTCAGACAACTATTGGGTGGAAACAATGAGACGTGTACTGGCCGGCGCCGTGGCGCTGGCGATCGCATTTGCCGCCGTCCCGGGCTATGCCCAGGAAAAGCTCACCGTCTGGTGGGTCAAGGGCTTCTACAAATCCGAGGACGAGGCGTTGTTCGCGGCGATCAAGAAGTTCGAGGCCAAGACCGGCGTGAAGGTCGATCTGTCCCAGTACGCCGTGCAGGACATGATCCCGAAGTCGGTGGCGGCGCTCGACTCCGGCTCGCCGCCCGACATCGCCTATTCCGATACCTATGACGTCCAGGTCGCGGGTAAGTGGGCCTTCGACGGCAAGCTCGAGGACATCTCCGACGTCATCGAGCCGATGAAGGACCGCTTCGCACCGGTCACCATCGAGACCGCCTACCTCTACAACGACAAGGCGAAGAAGAAGGCCTTCTACGGCTTCGTGCTGAAGCAGCAGACGCTGCACATCCAGTACTGGAAGGACATGCTGGCGACGGCGGGCTTCAAGGAAAGCGACATTCCCGGCACCTGGAAGGAATACTGGTCGTTCTGGTGCGACAAGGTCCAGCCCGCTTATCGCAAGGCCACCAACTCCCGCGCTTACGGCATCGGCAGCCCGATGGGCGTCGAATCGACCGACTCGTTCCAGTCGTTCCTGAGCTGGGTCGACGCCTACAACGTCAAGCTGGTCGACGATTCGGGCAAGCTGCTGGTCGACGACCCGAAGGTCCGCGCCGGCCTGATCAATGCACTGCGCGACTACACCGACGTCTACACCAAGGGCTGCACGCCGCCCTCGTCGACGACCTGGAAGGACCCCGACAACAACGTCGCCTTCCACAACAAGACGATCGTGATGACGCACAATTACACGATCTCAATCGCGGCCAAGTGGCTGGACGACGCCAACAACGAACAGCTGACGCCCGAGCAGCGCGCCGCCGGCCGCAAGGCCTACGACGAGCTGATTGCCACGGCAGGCTTCCCCAAGAAGCCTGACGGCACGGCGATGGTCTATCGCACCGCGGTGAAAATCGGCGTGATCTTCCAGGACTCCAAGAACAAGGTGCGGGCACGCGAGTTCCTGCGCTTCCTGCTCGAGGAGGAGAACCTCCGTCCCTACGTCGAGGGCGCGCTCGGCCGCTGGTTCCCGGTGACCAAGGTGAGCCAGGAGAGCCCGTTCTGGCAGGCCGACAAGCATCGCAAGGCGGTCTACGACCAGTTCAAGGCCGGCACCCTGCCGTTCGAGTTCACCAAGAACTACAAATTTACCATTCTCAACAACGAGAATGTGTGGGCCAAGGCGATGAACCGCGTGGTGAGCGAGAAGGTCTCGGTCGAGAAGGCGGTCGACGAGATGATCGCCCGTATCAAGGAAGTGGCCGGCTGAGCTTTCTGTCCTAGAGTACGCGTATGACGTCGACCACGATCGAAACAGCGGCCCGCCGGGACACTTCTCGGCGGGCCGGTTTTGCGCTGTCGGAGAAGCAGACCTGGGGCCTGCTGTTCGTGGCACCCTACGTCGCCATCTTCATCGGCTTCGTGGTGTTTCCAGTTGGCTACAGCTTCTGGCTGGCGCGCGATCCGCAGCTCTATGTGCAGCTCGCGGCCGATCCGATCTTCCTGCGCACCATCATCAACACGTTCATCTTCCTGGTCGTCGCCATCAACCTGAAGATGGCGCTGGCGCTGTTCCTGTCGGGCTTCTTCACCCACAAGCGCTGGTGGGTGAAGGTGCTGGCGGTGCTGTTCGTGCTGCCGTGGGCCGTGCCATCGATCCCGACGATCCTGTCGGTGCGTTTCATGCTCAATCCCGAATGGGGCGTGATCAACACGCTCATCTTCAAGCTGACGGCCGAGGACGGGCCGAACTGGCTGAACGATCCGGCGCTCGCACTCTCGCTGTCGATGATGGTGCACATCTGGAAGTCGCTGCCGTTCTGGACGCTGATCCTGCTCGCCGGACGGCTCGCCATCCCGGGCGAACTCTACGAGGCGGCCTCGGTCGACGGCGCCGGCGCCTGGCATCGCTTCCGCTACATCACCTGGCCGTCAATGAGCACGCTGTACGTCACCTGTACTTTGCTCTCGATGATCTTCACCGTCGGCGACTTCAACAGCGTCTACCTGCTGACCGGCGGTGGACCGGCCGATCTCACCCATGTGCTGGCGACGCTCGGCATCCGCTATCTGCGGCTCGACCAGATCGGCATGGCCATGGCCTCGATCGTGTGCGCCCTGCCGCTGATATTGCCGCTGGTCTTCTTCATGATGAAGCGGCTGTCGCGATGAGACTGCGCCTGATGAATGTACGGAGAGGTTTGCGCGGCATCGGGCTCGAAGCCGGCCTGCTGTTGATCGGCATCCCCGTCCTGCTGTGGACGCTGATCCCGATCTATCACATGCTCCTGTTCGCGATCTCGCCCAAGGACGCTGCCTTCTCGGGCCAGCTCTGGCCCACCAATCCGACGCTGCGCAATTTCGAGATGGTGATGGGCCAGAAGCACCATTTTCTCTATCATTTCTGGCTGCAGATGTGGAACTCGCTGGTGATCTCGGTCGGCACCGCGGTGATCACCCTTTTCGTGGCCACCGCCGCCGCGTTCGCGATCAGCCGGCTGCGCATGAAGGGTGGCCGGCTGGTGATGAACCTGGCGCTGCTGACTTACTTCATCCCCGCCGCCTTCCTCGCCGTGCCGATGTACAAGACCATGGGCATGTACGGCCTGCTCAACAGCGACTGGTCGCTGGTCCTGGCGATGGCCACTCTCTCGTCGCCCTACGCCATCTGGATCCTGCGCCAGGCGTCGGACAAGCTGCCGGTCGAGCTCGACGAGGCGGCGATGATCGACGGCGCCTCGCCTTTCCAGCTCTTCCGTCTGATCTACCTGCCGCTGATGGTGCCGTCGCTGATCGCGGTCGGCACTTATGCGCTGCTGCTGGCGTGGAACGAGTATCTCTACGCCTTCCTGCTGCTGTCGAAGGACACCGCGATCACGCTGCCGGTGGCTCTGGGCAACTTCCTGTCGGCCGACGATTCGCCCTGGGAGCTGCTGATGACGGCAGGCTTCCTCTACGCCCTGCCACCGGCGGCGATCTATTATGCCTTCCGCCGCTACATGTCGTCAGGCCTCACCGCCGGCGCGGTGAAGGGCTAGGCGCGGGCGGGCCACAGTGACGGCGCGGCGATCGCACGCGCCGCCAGGCGCTTGCGGTCGGCCTCGGGGCGGATGAACAGCAGGCCGATCAGGCCGCCGGCCAGCAGCAGCAAGCCGTTGATGGTGAAGCCCTGCTCGTAGCCGATCAGCCGGGTCGCGGCGTTCTGGATCATGGTGCCCATGACGAGCGGGGCGAGGACGCCGGCCAGCGTCACTGTCGACGTCACGATGGCGAGCATCGCCGCGCGCTGCGGCTGCGGCGTCAGTTCGCTCACGATCATCGGCATCACGACGAAGATCGTGCTGCCGATCGCCGCGCCCACGACCAGGCAAGCGAGCTTCAGCTCGGGCGTGGGCAGGAAGGAGATGAAGGGCAGCACACAGCCCCCGAGTGTGACGGTTGCGGCAGCCAGGGCGCCGCGACAGAGCCGGCTCGAGACGCCTGTGTTTTTCAGGCGTTGCGAGAGCCAGCCGCCGGTCAGCACGACTACCATGCCGAAGATCCACGGCAGGATGGTGAGATTGCCGCCGACCTCCTGGCTGTAGCCGAGACCCTTGACCAGATAGGAGGTGAACCAGGTGAGGCCGAGCGCCAGGCCCCAGTAGCTGGCGAAGCCCGCGCAGCACACGGCCAGGATGCTGGGGCAGGTCAGGAGATAGCGGTAGGGCACGCGCTCGCCAGTGGCGACGCCGTCGGCGACCGGCGGGTCGACCAGCGTGCCTTCGCGGCCGAGGAAGAACCACAGCACCGCCCACGCCAGGCCGACGATGCCCAGTGCGCCGAATGCCCAGTGCCAGGAAAAATTGACGATGATCCAGTTGAGCGCGGGCACCGCGATGATGACGCCCAGCGCCGAGCCCTGGGCGATGATGGCCGTGGGCACGCCACGCAGCGAATCGGGAAACCATTTGTAGATGGCATGCGTGGCCACGGGCCCAGCCGGTCCTTCGCCGGCGCCCAGCACGATGCGGCAGGCGATCAGCACTTCTAGGCTGACGGCGCCCAGCATCGGGAACTGCACCACCGACCAGACGATGGCCATGATCAGGAGGGTATGCCGGGTCTGCACATGGTTGGTGATGAAGCCCACCAGCACCGCCGAGACGGCAAACAGGAAGAAGAACGAGGAACTGATCAGGCCGAACTGCTCGGGGCTGAGCTTCAGCTCTTCCATGATCGGCTCGGCGGCGAGGCCAACCACGACCTTGTCGGCGAAGTTGATCAGCATGAAGAGGAAGATCAGGGCGGTCATGCCCCAGGCCCCCTTGAGGGGGCGGTCCTGCAGTGTCACGCGGCGTTTCTCCCAGGCGCCCTGTCAGTCCGGGCGCTCGCGGCCATCAGACAGGAAGCGGGCCGGCAGCGTCAAGGAACGAGGGACGCCAGGCGCTTGCGGTCGGCTTCAGGGCGGATGAAGAGCAGGCCGATGAGGCCGCCCACCAGCAGCAGGCCGCCCAGGATGGTGAAGCCGCGGTCGTAGCCGGCCAGCCGCGTGACGCCGTCCTGCACGATCATGCCCATGGCGAAAGGGGCGATGACGCCGCCCAGGGTAACGATCGAGGTCACAATGGCGAGCATGGCGGCGCGCTGCGGCTGCGGCGTCAGTTCGCTCACGACCATGGGAATGACGACATAGATCGTACTGCCGATCGCGGTACCCGCGATCAGGATCGCGAGCTTCAGGGCGGGCGTGGTGGTGAAGCCGATGAAGGGCAGGATGCAGCCGCCGATGATGACAGCGGTCGACGCGAAGATGCCGCGGCTCACTCGGCTCGAGGCGCTGCGCGCCTTCAGGTGCTGCGAGATCCAGCCGCCACCGAGCACGACCACCATGCCGAAAAGCCACGGCAGGACACTGAGATCGCCGCCGACGGTCTGGCTGAAGCCCAGGCCTTCGATCAGGTAAGGCGTGAACCAGGTGAGGCCGAGTGCCAGTCCCCAGTAGCTGGCGAAACCCGTGCAGCAGGCGGCCAGGATGCTGGGGCACGTGAGAAGAAGCCGATACGGCAAAGGTTTGAACTCACTTCCGTCCGCTGCGACCGGGGTGTCGACCAGCGGGCCTTCGCGGCCGAACAGGTACCACAGGCCTGCCCAAAGCAGGCCGGTGCCGCCGAGCAGGGCGAAGGCCATATGCCAGGAATGGTGGACGATCACCCAGTTGAGCACCGGCACGGCGACGACGACGCCGATCGCCGATCCCTGGGCAACGACCGCCGTCGGCATGGCGCGCAGCGAATCGGGAAACCACTTGTAGATCGCATGCGTCGCCACCGGGTTGGCCGGGCCTTCGGCGGCGCCGAGGAGGATGCGGCAGCCGATCAGCACCTCGAAGCTCACGGTGCCCAGCATCGGGAACTGCAGCATCGACCAGAACACCGCCATGATCAGCAGCGTGTGCCGGGCCTGCACGTGATTGGTGACGAAGCCGACCGCGACGGCGGCGAAGGGGAAGACGAAGAAGAAAGCCGATCCGATCAGCCCGAACTGTTCCGGACTGAGCTTCAGCTCGTCCATTATCGGCTTGGCGGCGAGGCCGACCACCATCTTGTCGGCGAAGTTGATCAGCATGAAGAGAAAGATCAGGGCCGTGATGCCCCAAGCCCCTTTCGCGGGCCGGTCCTGCAGCGTCATGCGGCGCATATGACAAGGCAGGCTTGTGGCGCGCAAGAGTTCCGCCGGACATGCCGTGGGCATGATCATCCGCGCCACCAACATCAAGATCGAGTGAGGCAAAAAGAAAGGGCGCCCGCAGGCGCCCTTTCGATGTAATCAGTAAGGGCGGTGAAGGATCAGCCCTTGATGAACGGGCACTTGCCGTCCTTCATCGGACGGAACGCTTCGTTGCCGGGCACGGTGGCCAGCAGCTTGTAGATATCGTCCTTGCTCTTCGACTCCGCCGGCGACTTCACCTGGAACAGGTACATGTCGCGCTCGACGCGACCGTCTTCGCGCAGTTTGCCGTTCTTGGTCATGACGTCGTTGATCGGAATCTCGCGCATCTTGGCCATCACCGCCTTGGCGTCGTCGGTGCCCGCCGCCTGCACGGCCTTGAGATAGTGCAGGGTGGCGCTGTAGGCGCCAGCCGTCAGCATGCTGGGGATCTTGTCGCGCTTGGCGCGGAAGCGCTTGGTCCAGGCGCGGGTCTCGTCGTTGAGATCCCAGTAGAACGACTCGGTCAGCACCAGGCCCTGCGCCACCGGCAGGGTGAGCGCCACCACGTCGGTCGAGAAGACGAGGAGGCCGGCCAGACGCTGGCCGCCCTTGACGATGCCGAACTCATTGGCCTGCTTGATCGAATTGATCGTGTCCTGGCCTGCGTTGGCGAGGCCGATGATCTTGGCCTTGGAGCCTTGCGCCTGCAGCAGGAACGAGGAGAAGTCCTGGGTACTGAGCGGATGGCGGACACCGCCCAAGACCTTGCCGCCCGATGCCGTGACGACCGCCGTCACGTCGCGCTCGAGGGCGTGACCGAAGGCATAGTCGGCTGTGAGGAAGAACCACGAATCGCCGCCGCCCTTGACGATGGCGCCGCCGGTCACCTTGGCCAGCGCATAGGTGTCGTAGACCCAGTGTGCGCCGGTCTCCGAGCAGGCGGGACCGGTGAGGTCGGCCGAGGCCGCGCCGGTGTTGATGTCGATCATGCCCTTTTCCTGGGAGATCTTCCGCACCGCGAGCGCCACCGAGGAGGTGCCGAGGCCAACGATCATCTTCACGCCATCGACGTCGTACCATTTGCGGGCGATCGCCGCGCCGACGTCGGGCTTGGTCTGATGGTCGGCCGACAGGACCTCGATCGGGCGGCCGAGAACCTTGCCGCCGAAATCGTCGACCGCCATCTGCACGGCCTCGACCTCACCGAGATTAAGATCCGCATAGACGCCGGAGAATCCCTCCGTGACGCCGATCTTGAAGGGCTGAGGCGCCTGAGCCTGAGCAGCAACGAGGCCAGCGGCAGTCAATCCGACCGCGGCCGCGATCATGCCGGCGTACCGGACAGTTGTTCCGAATTTCATCACTCTTTAGTTCCTCCCAGCAACGCTCCCCGTTGCGATCCGGGAAATGTAGCTGTCGGGCGCGGCCGACGCCAGTGCTGGACAGGCGCGCCAAGCTCCGATTAATTCGTTTCACCGCAAGGGGGGCGGATGGCCAAACAAGAAACAATCCTCGAGGCGAACGGGCTGACGAAAGAGTTCAAGGGCTTTGTGGCGGTAAAGAACGTGGATTTGCGCGTTCGCCGCCATACGATCCATGCCTTGATTGGGCCTAATGGCGCCGGCAAGACGACGTGCTTCAACCTGCTGACGCACTTCCTGTCGCCGACCGCCGGGCGCATCCATTTCAACGGTCGTGAGATCACCGGCAGCTCGCCTGCGGCCATCGCCCGCATGGGGCTGGTCCGGTCGTTCCAGATCTCCGCCGTGTTTCCCCATCTTTCGGTGCGCGAGAACGTGCGCGTGGCACTCCAGCGCAAGCTCGGCAATTCCTTCTATTTCTGGCGCTCCCAGAAGGTGCTCGACCGGCTCGACCTGCGTGCCCTGGAGCTGGTCGAGTCGGTGGGCCTCGGTGCCTTCGCTGAACTGCCCGCGGTCGAGCTGCCCTACGGCCGCAAGCGGGCGCTCGAGATTGCCACCACGCTCGCCCTCGAGCCCGAGATGATGCTGCTCGATGAGCCCATGGCCGGGCTCGGCCAGGAGGACATCAAGCGCATTGCGGCCCTGATCCGTGCCGTGGCGAAAGACCGGACCGTGCTGATGGTCGAGCACAACATGTCTGTCGTTGCCGATCTCTCCGACACCATCACCGTGCTGGCGCGTGGCGAGGTGCTGGCGGAGGGCCCCTATGCCGTGGTGTCGAAAGAGCCGGCAGTCATCGAAGCCTATGTCGGTACCGGTCATGGCTGAGGCGCTTCTGAAGGCCCCCTTGCTCAAAGTAGACGGCCTGCAGGCCTGGTATGGCGAGTCGCACATCCTCCATGGCGTCGACTTCGAGATCGGCCATGGCGAACTCGTGACGTTGCTCGGCCGCAACGGCGCCGGCAAGACGACGACCTTGAAGTCCGTCATGGGCATCGTCGAGAAGCGCTCGGGCTCGGTGACGTTTGAAGGCCGGCAGCTCGTCGGCCATCCGTCCAACGAGATTGCGAGGCTCGGCATCGCCTATTGCCCGGAGGAGCGCGGGATCTTCTCCAGCCTGAACGTCGAGGAGAATCTGCTGCTGCCGCCGGTGGTGAAGCCGGGCGGCATGAGCCTTGCCGAAATCTACCAGCTCTTCCCCAACCTCGAGGAGCGCAAGCGCAGCCAGGGTACCAAGCTGTCGGGCGGCGAGCAGCAGATGCTGGCGATCGGTCGCATCCTGCGCACCGGCGCCCCGCTGCTGCTGCTCGACGAGCCGACCGAGGGCCTGGCGCCGGTCATCGTCCAGCGCATCGGCGAAATCATCCGCGAGCTCAAGAGCCGCGGCTTCACCATCCTTCTCGTCGAGCAGAATTTCCACTTTGCCGCCACCGTCGCCGACCGCCACTACGTGATGGAGGACGGGCGCGTGGTCGATATGATCGCCTCGGCCGATGTGCAGCAGAACATTGGCAAGCTGCAAGCGTACCTGGGAGTGTAGACGCCATGTTCGAACTTCTCGGTATCCCTCCGCAGGCGCTGTTCGGCCAGCTTCTGCTCGGCCTGATCAACGGCGCCTTCTACGCCATGCTGAGCCTCGGTCTCGCCGTGATCTTCGGCATGCTGAACGTGATCAACTTCACGCACGGCGCGCAGTACATGATGGGCGCTTTCGCTGCCTGGTTGATGCTCACCATCCTCGACATCCCGTTCTGGGTGGCGCTGGTGCTGGCGCCGATCGTCGTCGGCCTGTTCGGTGTGGTGCTGGAGAAGGTGATGCTGAAACGCATCTATCATCTCGATCATCTTTACGGGTTCCTGCTCACCTTCGGTTTGGCGCTGGTGATCGAGGGTCTGTTCCAGTGGAAGTGGGGTTCGTCCGGAGCCCCCTATCCCAGCCCGATCCCGGGCGGCACCAATCTCGGCTTCATGTTCCTGCCGACTTATCGCGGCTTCGTGGTGGTGGCAGCCCTCGTGATCTGCCTCGTCACCTGGTACGGCATCGAACGCACCAGGCTGGGCGCTTATCTCCGGGCGGCAACGGAGAATCCGACCCTGGTGCGCGCCTTCGGCATCAACGTGCCACGGCTGATCACGCTCACCTACGGGCTGGGCGTTGGCCTCGCCGCCCTGGCCGGCGTGCTGGCGGCGCCGATCCAGCAGGTCTCGGCCCTTATGGGCACCAACCTGGTGCTGGTCGTGTTCGCCGTCGTGGTGATCGGCGGCATGGGCTCGATCATGGGCTCGATCGTCACCGGCTTCGGCCTCGGCCTTGTCGAGGGGCTGACCAAGGTCTTCTATCCGCCGGCCTCCAACACGGTGATCTTCGTCGTCATGGCGATCGTGCTGCTGGTGAAGCCGGCCGGCCTGTTCGGGCAGACCAAATGACGGCGCAGCGGATCACAGGCGTCGCTCTGCTGGTCGCGGCACTGGCCGCGCCGTGGTTCGCCTATCCGATATTCCTGATGACGGCGCTCTGCTTCGCGCTGTTTGCCTGTGCCTTCAACCTGCTGCTGGGTTACGTCGGGCTGATGAGCTTCGGCCATGCCATGTTCTTCGGCATCTCGGGCTACTTCTTCGGCCATGTCGTGAAGGCCTGGGGCATGGCGCCGGAGCTTGGTATCCTGGCCGGCGTCGCCGGTGCCGCCGTGCTGGGTGCCGTCACCGGCGCGCTGGCGATCCGCCGGCAGGGCATCTACTTCGCCATGATCACGCTCGCCTTCGCCCAGATGATCTATTTCCTCTGCGTGCAGGCACCCTTCACCGGCGGCGAGGATGGCCTGCAGGGCATCGTCCGCAAGCCGTTGCTGGGCGGCCTGATCCCGACTAAGGACGACCGTGTCCTCTATTACGTGGTGCTGGCGATCTTCCTGTTCGGCTACGGCACGATCTACCGCATCATCCATTCGCCGTTCGGCCAGGTGCTGAAGGCGATCCGCGACAACGAGCAACGCGCCGTGTCGCTGGGCTACGAAGCCGATCGCTACAAGCTGCTGGCCTTCGTGCTGTCGGCGGCATTGGCCGGCCTGGCCGGTGCCACCAAGGCGATGGTGCTGCAATTCGCCACGCTGACCGACGTGAGCGCGGCTATGTCGGGTGAAGTCGTGCTAATGGCGCTGGTCGGCGGGCTCGGCACGATCATCGGTCCGGTGGTCGGCGCTTTCATCATCATCACGATGCAGAACTATCTCGCCGCCGCCGGTGAGTTCGTGCTGGTGATCCAGGGCGTGATCTTCGTGGTCATCGTCATGGCCTTCCGCAAAGGCCTGGTCGGCGAGCTCACCGACTGGTGGAAGTCCCGCCGCCCGGCGGGCTGATCCTCGGCGCCGATGCGGTTGAGGCCTGGCGTTCTCGCTTCCGTGCGGCTGCTTCTCTATATCTGAGCCAGTCCAGGAAGATGAGAGGATCGATGCCGGGCGGACGCAGGAAACTGATATGGCGGATCGTGCCGCTGCTCGGCCTTGTCATGGCACTCGGCGTGTCGATGCTGACTGGCGTACAATCCTTGCCGCCGGCGCTCGGTGCTGCGTTGCCGGTGGTGGAGCTCGTCGTGCTGATGGCAGTAGTCTTCGCCTCGGTCCATCATGCCGACGTCATCGCCCACCGCACGGGCGAGCCCTACGGAACGCTGGTGCTCACCGTGGCTGTCACGGTGATCGAAGTGGCGCTGATCCTGTCGATCATGCTGGCGGGCGAAGGCCGGGCGGGTCTGGCGCGCGAGACGGTGTTCTCGGTGATCATGGTGGTCTGCAACGGCGTGGTCGGGCTCTGCCTGATCGTGGGCGGCCTGCGCTACGGGGAGCAGGGTTTTCGCGTGACGGGCGCCAGCGCCTACCTCGTGGTCCTGATGCCGCTTACGGCATTGACCCTCATCCTGCCGACCTACACCACCAGCGCGGCGGGGCCATTCTACACGACGCCCCAGCTGGGCTTCGTCAGCGCCGTGACGCTCGTGCTCTACGGTGTGTTTCTCTACGTCCAGACCATCCGCCACCGGGACTATTTCCTGTCGGACCACGGCGACGCGCCGGCCGGCGAGTCAGCGGGCGGTTCACCGTCGCCGCGCCAATTCTGGGAGAGCGTCCTGCTGTTGCTGGTGGCGCTCGTCGCCGTGGTGCTGCTGGCCAAGAGCTTCGCGGGATCTCTTGAGTCAGTCGTGGCGGCAGTGGGGGCACCGTTCGATGTCGTGGGTCTGCTGGTGGCGCTCCTGGTGCTGCTGCCCGAGACACTCGCGGCGTTGCGCGCGGCGCGAAACAACGAGCTGCAGAAGAGCCTCAACCTGGCGCTCGGCTCCTCGCTGGCCACCATCGGTCTCACCATTCCGGCGGTCAGCGTTCTGGCGATCGTTCTCAATCAGCCGCTGGAGCTCGGCGTCGACACGCACGACATCGTGCTTCTGGTCCTCACCTTTGCCGTCAGCCTCGTCACCTTCGGCGCCGGCCGCACCAACATCCTGCCGGGCTTCGTGCATCTCGTGCTGTTCGCGACCTTCGTCTTCCTGATTTTCGTCCCGTGATGGCGGCGGCCTTGCCCGCCGACGCCATTCGCGCGAAGAACGATTGACCAACCAGGGGAAATACCTGCCATGACCGAGAGCGTCGACGACCGGATCTTCGCCGAACTGCGCAAGATCGACACGCCCACCATCACCAACGTGGTGGCAACCTATCCGAAGAATCCGCTGTGCCTCGGGCTTTACAATCCCTGGACCGAGAACTGGTACACCGACACCTCGGTCCGCTGCATCTATCCCGAGATGGGCGCGCTCGTCGGCCATGCCGTGACCTGCGTTTACGGCCTGCCCGACCCGAACTATGCCGGCCGGCTTTCCTTCATGGACGTGATCGATGCGCTCGATGCGATGAAGAAGCCGACAATCCTGGTCATCCAACAGAAGTGGCCGCCCGAACTGATGGCCAAGGCAGGTCTTGCCGGCGAGATGATGATCAGCTCGATGATGGCGGTGGGTTGCGTCGGCATGCTGTCGAACGGCCCGTCGCGCGACGTCGATGCCATTCGCAAGCTTAATTTCCAGTTGCTGCTGGGGGGCGTGACGGCCGGCCACGGCGAGATGGCGGTGCAGTCGGTCAATGTGCCGGTCTCGGTCGGCGGCATGGACGTGGCGCCGGGCGATCTTATTCACATGGACGAGAACGGGGCGGTGAAATTCCCGCCGCATCATGCCGCCGCGGTCGTCAAGAACGCCCGCGCCATGCTCGACGACGAAGCGGCCAGGCTCGTGCTGCTGCGCAAGGCCAAGACCGCGGCCGAGGTGCGCGCGGCCTCGTCGGGCGGCGCCTACACGCCGAAGAAGAGATAAGGCTTGTCCGTCGTCAGCGACGGCCACGGCGCCTCCAGTACCACTACAGCGTGGCTAACCCGCGCCCTGCCGAGCGGCAGCGTCGAGGCCTTGCTGCTGAGGCTCTAGCTGCCGAGAACCCGGGGCCGAGGCCCCAGGGTCCATCGTGACGCATCGCCCTTGTCGGCCATCGCCCATTCGCGCACATTGGGCCAAGCGAAGCCGCCAGTCTGGAGAATCACTCGTGCCGAACCAGTCCGCCAAGATCGAACTCGCGGAGCTGCTGATCAGAAAGGCGGGGCTGATCCGAGCCGTGCGCGACGAACTGGCCAAGCAGGGTGTCGTCTACTGGAATGGCTTGACCGAGATTCTCGACGCCATCGATCGGGCACGCAGCGAGGAGTCCGGAAAGGGCGTCGCGTGACGCTGGGCGGGCTGATTCTGATCTACCTCGCCTGTGGCGCGGCGACCTTGCCGCTCAGCATCGTGGCGCTGCGGCTCGTGGCCTCGCTGTCGATCCCCAAGGGTGAGCAGCAAGTCGATGGCGTATTCGACCGTGCCATCGATATATCGGTCTTTCTTTGGATCGTGGGCGGCATGGCCTTCTATTTCTGCGCCGCGCACATCGAGCGCCGCAAGCCCTGCAGCGAACAGCGCACCAATCAGCTGACGGCCGACTGTCGCCGGCAACTCGGCGCCTCGATGGATGCAGATAGCGAGATTGCCCAGGCCGTCGCGCGCGCGATACCGCTCGGCTAGCTCGACCCTTCGCCGCGGGCCAGCAAGACATAGCGCATGGCCTTGCCGTCGCCGTCCCTCAGGATCGCCGCCGTCACCAAGGGGTCCTGAAAGGGGTTGGTCACGGCGATGAGCTTGTCGGTTTCGGGCTTGCAGGACAGGGCAACGGCCCTGGCGATGGTGGCTACATCCGACTCGCCGCTGATGGAGGGCGCGGCGTTCCTGGCAAGGCAGGCATCGCGTGCGTCGTACGCGTCTTCGATCCGCCCCGACAACCTCGGGTCGCTATAGCCTGCGCCTTTGAGCACCGAAGCAGAGTGGCAAGCCCCCAGCGACGCCATGAGAGCTGCCAGAGCGGTTTGGATCGATCGCCTCTGGAAATTCATCGCTGCGCCCTCAGCACGTACAGTGCGGCTTTCCGCTCGGTGTCGCTGCGGATCGCCTCGGCGACCTTCGGATCCTTGTCGAGATTGCTGGCCGCGATGAGCTTGTCGGTTTCGGGCGCGCAGGACAGGGAAACGGCCTTGGCGACACTGGTGACGTCGGTATTGGTGCTTTCGGCGGGGACGGCATTCTTGGCAAGGCAGGCGTCACGCGCCTTGTAGAGTTCCTTGATCTGGTTGTTCCTGATCGGATTGCTGTACTCGTTGCCCTCGAAGATGAAGTCCCGGCTGCACGCCACCGAAGATAGGGCGAGAACGGCCGCCACGACTCGCATTGACAGTCCCAACAGTTTCATCGGCTGCCTGCTCACGCTCGCTCCGGGATCGAAGCCCTTGAAAAACTGGCGGACCCGGCGAGATTCGAACTCACGACCTCTGCCTTCGGAGGGC
>JAQSDW010000197.1:0-13276 GCA_029946105.1 Reyranella sp.
GGTCAACGTCATGTACGCCGGCCGCCTGGTCGAAAGCGGCGCTGCGGCCGACGTCTATCACGACCCGCGCCATCCCTACACGATGGCGCTGCTGCGTTCGGTGCCGAGGCTCGACCGGCCGCGCCAGGCGCGGCTCGATCCCGTCGACGGGCAGCCCCCGGACCTGACGCGCCTCGATGGCGGCTGCGCCTTCCGGCCGCGCTGCCGGTTCGCGATCGCGGCCTGTGGCGAGTCCCGGCCCGCCCTCGAGCACGCCGGCGCGGCGGGCCATCTGTCGGCCTGCTTCCGCCGCGACGAGTTGGCTGCCGCCCAGACCGCCGCCCAGGCTGCTGCGTGACGGCTGCCACATGACGGATACCGCCACCGATCAACCGTTGCTCGAGGTCAGGGGACTGCACATGCATTTCCCGATCTCCGAGGGCATCCTGATGCGGCGCCAGATCGGCGAGGTGAAGGCGGTCGATGGCATCGACTTCAGCCTGCGGCGTGGCGAAACGCTCGGCCTGGTCGGCGAAAGCGGCTGCGGCAAGACGACGACGGGCCGCTGCATCCTGCAGCTCGAGCGCCCGACCTCCGGCGCCATCCTGTACGACGGCGTCGACATCAACGGCCTGTCGCGGCGCGAGATGCTGGCGCTCCGGCGGCGTATCCAGGTGATCTTCCAGGATCCCTACAGCTCGCTCAATCCGCGCATGAAGGTGGGCGACATCATCGGCGAGCCCATCCTCGTGCACGGCCTGGCACCCGATGCAGCGCGTCGCACCGCGCGCGTGCGTGAACTGCTGCAGGTCTGCGGCCTCGATCCCAGCTTCGCCGATCGCTACCCGCACGAGATGTCGGGTGGCCAGCGCCAGCGCGTGGGCATTGCACGGGCGCTGGCGCTCGAACCGGAGTTCATCGTCTGCGACGAGGCGGTGTCGGCGCTCGACGTGTCGATCCAGGCCCAGGTGATCAATCTGCTGGAAGATCTGCGCGAGCGTTTCGGCCTCACCTATCTGTTCATTGCCCACGACCTGTCGGTGGTGCGCCATCTCTGCCAGCGCGTGGCGGTGATGTATCTCGGCCGCATCGTCGAATTGGCCGATTGCGACGAGTTGTTCGACAACCCGCTGCATCCCTATACCCGGGCGCTGCTCGGCGCGGTGCCGGTGCCGGATCCGACCGTCGAGGCCGGCCGGGTCTTTCAACCCGTCCGCGGCGAAGTCCCGAGTCCGATCAATCCACCCTCCGGCTGCGTCTTCCATCCGCGCTGCGCGATGGCGGTCGAAGGCTGCAAGCGGTCGCGGCCCGAGCTGCGCGAATTGCGCTCCGGCCATTGGGTGGCGTGCAGTGAAGTGAGTTGAGGCGCGAACTGACAATAAACCGAAACGACGAATTGAAGAATCTAGGGAGGCGACCATGACGACCCGAACCGGATGGCTTTCAGCTGGCCTATCGATTGCACTCGCATCGGCGCTCATCGCGACACCTGCGATGGCGCAAGCCATCAAGAAAGGGGGCACCCTCACCTACATGATCCCGGCCGATGCCCCACCGAGCCTCGACGGGCACAAGGAAAACACCTTCGCCACCTTGCATGCCACGGCGCCGTTCTACAGCACGCTGATCTCGATCAATCCCGACAATCCCTCGTCGTCGACCGATTTCGTGTGCGATCTCTGCACCGAGATGCCGAAGCCGACCGATGATGGAAAGACCTACACTTTCAAGATCCGCAAGGGCGTCAAGTTCCACGACGGCACGCCGCTCACGGCCGCCGATATCGCCAAGAGCTGGCAGTACATCGTGCATCCGCCCAAGGGTGTGTCGAGCGCGCGCGCAAGCTACATGGTGATGGTCGACTCCGTGGAGAGCCCCGATCCCGAGACCGTGGTGTTCAAGCTGAAGTTCGCCACTTCGGCCTTCCTGCCCGCGCTCGCCGATCCGTTCGCCTACATCTACAAGAAGGACATCCTGGAGAAGGATCCCGCCTGGTACGAAAAGAATGTCCTGGGGTCGGGGCCGTTCAAGTTCGTCGAGTACGAGACCGGCCAGTCGGTCAAGGGCGTGCGCAATCCGGACTACTACCACGAGGGCAAACCCTATCTCGACGGCTTCACCGCCATCTTCGCCGCCAAGCAGTCGGTCCGCGTCGACGCCATCCGTGCCGACCGCGCCGCGACCGAGTTCCGCGGCGTGCCGCCATCGGCGCGCGATGAACTGGTCAAGGAGCTGGGCGACAAGATCACCGTCCAGACCAGCGACTGGAACTGCGTCAACCTGCTGACGCCAAACCAGAAGAAGAAGCCGTTCGACGACGTGCGGGTGCGCCGCGCCCTGGCGCTCGCCATCGACCCGTGGAAGGGCGCTCCGGCGCTGTCCAAGATCGCCACCGTACATACCGTGGGCGGCCTGGTCTTCCCGGGCTCGCCGCTGGCGGCAAACAAGGAAGAGCTCCAGAAGATCGTGGGTTTCGGCACCGACATCGAGAAGGCGCGCGCCGAGGCCCGCAAGCTCCTCAAGGAAGCCGGTGCCGAGGGGCTCAAGTTCGAGCTGATGAACCGCAACGTCGACCAGCCCTACAAGTTCGTCGCCACCTGGGCGATCGACGAATGGAGCAAGATCGGCGTCAAGGTGACCCAGCGCGTGCTGCCCACCGGACCCTTTTACGAGGCGTTGCGCGGCGGTACCTTCGAGGTCGCCGTCGAGTTCAACTGCCAGAACATGGTCAACCCGCTGCTCGACGTCGCCAAGGTCCTGCCCCGTTCGGTCTATCCCGAGAACTACGGCGGCTACGAGGATCCGAAACTCATCGAGCTCTACAACTCGATGCTGAAGGAGACCGATCCGGCCAAGCAGCGTGCCAAGATGCGCGACTTCGAGACCTATGCGCTCGACACCCAGGTCGTCACCATCATGACTCCGTGGTGGAGCCGTATCATCGCCCATCGCTCGTACATGAAGGGCTGGAAGATCAGCCCGAGCCATTACCTGAACCTCAACCTGGCGAACATCTGGCTGGACAAATAGCGGAGCCCGACGCCGGAAATCGCGCTCGCAGATGTATCGCTATATCCTGAACCGCCTGTTGCTTGCCGTCCCGACCCTGATCGGGGCGGCGGCACTGGTGTTCATCCTCATGCGCCTGATCCCGGGCGACATCTGCGTCGTCCGGTTGGGCACGGGCGGCTCGATCAACGCTGCGGCCGTCGCCAATTGTCATGCCCAGCTCGGCCTCGACCGTTCCCTGCTGCTGCAGTTCTTCGACTTCGTCGTCGGTTTCGCGTCAGGCAACTTCGGAACGTCGATGTGGTCGGGCAAATCGGTCGCGCACGAGATCGCCACGCGCATCCCGGTGTCGCTCGAGATCGCCATCCTGGCCACCGTGGTGGCGGTTGCCATCGCCATCCCGCT
This sequence comes from Reyranella sp., assembly GCA_029946105.1. Taxonomy (GTDB): domain Bacteria; phylum Pseudomonadota; class Alphaproteobacteria; order Reyranellales; family Reyranellaceae; genus Reyranella. The sequence continues at coordinate 3,394 of JAQSDW010000197.1, forward strand.
CGGCACGATCTCGGCCCTGCATCAGAACAGCTGGCTCGACCATATCGTGCGCACCGTGGCGATCGCGGGCATCGCCACGCCGTCGTTCTGGCTCGGCATCATGTCGATCCTGATCGTGCTCGACGTCTCGCATGCCCTGTTCGGTGCGCCGTGGATGCCGCCGATCGACTATGTATCGTTCTGGGACGACCCCCTGCACAACCTGTCGATCGTGATCCTGCCGGCGCTCACCATCGGCTACCGCTATTCCGCCGTCACCATGCGCATGACCCGCTCGGCGATGCTGGAAGTGCTGCGCGAGGACTATATCCGCACCGCGCGCGCCAAGGGCCTGCTGGAGCAACTCATCGTAAACCGCCACGCGCTCAAGAACGCGATGCTGCCGGTGGTGACGCTGATCGGCATCGAATTCGCCTTCCTGATCGGCGGCCTGGTGGTGACGGAACAGGTCTTTAACCTGAACGGCATCGGCCGGCTCTTCGTGCTTGCGGTCCAGAACCAGGACTACACGCTCACCCAGGCCCTGGTGATGCTGACGGTCGCCATCTTCGTGGTGACCAACCTGGCGGTCGACGTCCTGTACGCGTGGCTCGACCCGCGCATCCGCTTCGGCTGAGGAGAGTGCCGAGATGACTGCCGTGACCGACGACACCATCGCCGTCCGCCGTTCCTGGCATGACGCCGCGCTCGGCTTCTGCCGTCGCCAGCCGCTCGGCACCTTTGGCCTGGCGATCGTGGTCATCGCCGCCCTCGCCGGCCTGTCGGCAGAATGGATCGCGCCCTACAATCCGACCTCCAACGATTTCGAGGCAATGACCCAGCCGCCGAGCCTTGCCCACTGGCTGGGCACCGACCAGTTCGGCCGGGACCTGCTGTCGCGCATCATCTATGGCGCCCGGACCGCGCTCATCATCGGCTTCGTCTCGGCCTTCGTCGGCGGCTTCGCCGGCCTGGTTCTGGGCGTCGGCAGCGCCTATTTCGGCGGCACGACCGACCTCATCCTGCAGCGCGTCATGGACGTGCTGATGGCGTTTCCGCTGATCATCATGGCGCTGGCCGTGGTCGCCATTTTCGGCACCGGCGTGCAGAACGTGATCGCCGCGATCACCGTGCCGCTGATACCGCGCTGCGCCCGTGTGATCCGGGCCAGCGCGCTCTCGATCCGCGAGGTGCCCTATATCGATGCCGCGCGCACCTCGGGCTTCAGCCATGCGCGCATCATCCTGCGTCACATGGTGCCCAACGTGGTGGCGCCATTCCTGATCATGCTGACGGCCTTTGTCGGTCAGGCGATCCTGGCCGAAGCGTCGCTGTCCTACCTTGGGCTGGGCGTGCAGGAGCCGACACCGGCCTGGGGGCTGATGCTGCAGGGCGGCGCCGAGGAATACGCCTCCACAGCGCCCTGGATCGCCGTCTTCCCCGGCCTCGCCATCGCGCTCACCGTGTTCGGCTTCAGCCTGTTCGGCGACGCGCTGCGCGACGCCATCGATCCCAAGCTGCGCGAACGTTGACCGGCGGGATTACTTCAGCGCTTCGCTCAAGCCGCCGAGCGCGTTGAGGGCGGGGGCGAAGCCGCTGAGCGGGGCGGTCTGGATCACCGCTTCGATCACCTCGGTGCGGCTGAGGCCCATGTTGAGCGCCGACTGGCCGAACTTCTTCACCTGGCTGTCGAGTTTCAGCGCCGTGAACGCCGCCACCGTGACCAGCGCCCGTTGCCGCAGCTCGAGGCCGGGACGGAACCAGATCTCGCCATAGCCGTACTGCATCGCCAGCGGATAGAGCGCGCCCGTCACCGCATTGCCGGGGGCGGCGTAGCCCTCGGACGCACGCGCACCATGAAGCTGTTGCATCAGCTCGCGGCCGCGCGCGCTCAGCGCCTCGAGCGAGTCCTCGCGCGCGGTTTCCTCCGGCAGGGCGACGCCACGTGTGGCAAACACCTTGCCGGCCGCTTCGACCGCTTCTTCCGACGCGGCGAACCCGGCATAGATGCCGATCTGGATCAGGATCTCGACGATCGCCCGCGCCGACAGGCCGAGGTCGAGCGCCGCGCCGACATGGCGACCGAGCTTGGGCAGGCGCTGGACCGCGCCAAGTGCTGCCAGGGCACACACCATGCGGTCGGCGAGGGCGAGGCCCGGCCGGCTCCAGATCGCGCCGTAGCTCGCCTCCGTGTTGATCGTCCGCATGATTGCCGGCGCGCCGTCGTCACCGCCGAACAGTTTTTGGCGCATCGCGTCGCCCTGCTGCCGCAGCGAGGCTCGATCGGTCATGGCAACTCCTCTGCTTTGAGGCCAGCCTAGTCGATTCAGCCACCCGATCTAGTATGGATGCCGTCGAGATAGACACGCCTCATTGGAGCGCGCCATTCCAGTGGCGCTCATGTTCATGAGAAGATGCGCCACTTCGGGCGAAGTAGTCTTCGCCCGAAGTGGCGCGCTCCAATGAGCTGCCCCGTGCTACCTGAGCGGAACATGCTCTAGTATGTATGAGCACCCGCCGAAGGAAACGTCCCGATGTCCGAACCGCTTCCCGCCCTGTGTCTGATCGCCATGCCCGGGCGCCGTCGCCTCACCATCGACCTCTGCCAGGAGGCCGAGCGCAAAGGCTTTGCCGGGATCTACGTGCCGAGTCCGATGGGCAACATGTCGACCTGCGAGGCGCTGTCGTGGAACACCGCCTCGATCACGTTCGGCACCGCCATCGCGCCGATCTATCAGCGCACGATCGTGGATTTCGCGCAGAGCGCGGCAGTGATGCACGAAGTCTCGGGCGGGCGGTTCCGCCTCGGCATCGGCATCGCGCACGGGCCGTCGCATGTGCGGATGGGCGTCACGCCGGGCAAGCCGCTGGCCGACACGCGTGCCTTCATCGAAAAGTTCCGCGCCGAGAGCGCGTTCGGTCCCCTGCCGCCGATCATCGTGGCGGCGCTGCGCAAGCGCATGGTGGCGCTGTCGGGCGAACTCGCCCAGGGCGTGGTCTTCGCCAACGCCTCGCTGTCGCACATGGGCGAATCTCTGGCTGCACTCCCCGCGGCGAAGCGGAACAGTCCCGACTTCTTCATCGGCAACATGATCCCGACCTGCATCAATGACGATGTGGAGGCCGCCAAAGCGGTGAACCGGCGCACGCTCAGCAACTACGCGCTCCTGCCGAACTACCGGAACTACTGGAAAGAGGCCGGCTACGTCGAGGAAATGGACGCGATCGAGACGGCGGTCGCCGAAGGCCGCCGCGACGACGTGCCGAAATACCTCACCGACAAATGGCTCGCCGACAACACGCTGTTCGGGCCGGCGGCGAAAGTGCGCGAGGGTGTGGCCGCGTGGCGGGCGGCGGGCGTGCACACGCCGATCCTGGTGCCGTCTTCAGCAGCTGGCAATCAGCTGAAGGCGATCGAGGAGGTCTTTGCGACCTTCGGCTGATGGAGGAGCTTCGATCCGGCCTTTCACCACACCGGCAGACGGGCAAGGAACCGCACCAGGCCGCGCGTGCGGGGGCCGAAAAGCGTCTCGGTGAAATAACTGCCGGCGGCGCGCTTGCTCGCCTCGCCCAGGGTCGGATAGGGCGGCACGAAGCTCGCCATCGCTGCGATCTTCAGGCGCTTCGAGAGGGCCAGGCACCAGGGCTGGATCAGCTCGCCGGCGTGCGGTCCCACGATGCTGGCGCCCAGCACGCGGCCGCGCGCGTCGGTGATGACCTTCACCAGCCCATCGGTCTCGCGCTCGGTCTGGGCACGGTCGTTCTCGGCCATCTTCCAGCGCAGCACCCGGATCGCCTCGCCATGCTGCTGGCGTGCCTCGCCTTCGCTGAGGCCCACCTGGGCCAGTTCAGGGTCGGTGTAGGTCGCCCACGGCACGATCGCCGGATCGAGCTTGGCGGGCGCCCTGAACAACGCGCCGCGGATGAACAGCGAGGCCTCGTAGCCCGCCATGTGCGTGAAGGCATAGAGGCCGTTGCAGTCGCCGATCGCCCAGACGTTGCGGTTCGAGGTCCTGAGCGATCCGTCGACCGTGATGCCGCGCTTGGTGTAGGCGACGCCGGCCTTGTCGAGATCGAGGCCTTCGATGATGGGCGCACGGCCGGCCGCCACCAGCAGGTGCGATCCTTCCAGCCGTTCGCCGCCGTCCAGGATCACGATGATGCCAGACGCCGCGGGGTTGACGCGGGTGATCTTCACATGGTCGCGCAGATCGACGCCTTCGGCGTGCAGGTGTTTTACGACGATGGCGGAAAGTTCTGGATCGTCCTTGGCGAGAAAGCCCGCCGCCTCCAGCACGGTGACGCGCGCGCCCAGCCGCCGGTGGGCCTGCGCCATCTCCAGCCCGATCGGCCCGCCGCCGATCACGATGAGATGCTCCGGCAGCGTGCGGTTGGCGAAGATTGTCTCGTTGGTGAGATAGGGCACGTCGGCGAGACCGGGGATCGGTGGTGCCGTCGGCCGCGAGCCCGTCGCCAGCACGATCCGTTTGCTTTTTAGGCGATGTGGGCCGGCCTGCAGTTCGGTGCGTCCGACGAAGCGGGCTTCTTCCTTGAGGACGCGTACGCCGAGACCTTCGAACCGTTCGACCGAATCGTTGGGCGCGATGGCCGCGATCACGCCGGCAACATGGTCCATCACCTTGGCAAAGTCGACCTTGGGTGCGACCGGCGCGATGCCAAAGGCGGCACCGCTGCGCTGCGCCTGGGCGGCACGGGCCGCGGCAATCAGCGCCTTCGACGGCACGCAGCCGACGTTGAGGCAATCGCCGCCCATCTCCGCCCGCTCGACCAGGACGACACTTAGGCCGAGCTGGGCCGTGCCTGAGGCGACCACGAGACCGGCGGAGCCGCCGCCAATGACGCAGACATCTGGTGCGAGGATCTCCGTCATGTCACGGCGCCGTCTTCTTGCCGCGCAGGCGATGGTAGAGAACCGGCACCAGCGACAGCGCCGCCAGCCCCAGCAGCGGCAGCAGGAAGCGCCATTCGAAGATCACGCCGAAGTCGGGCCTCTCGCCGCGGTCGATCAGCATGCCGAAACTCGCGCCGACGCCGGCATAGACCACCGCGCCGGGAACGATGCCGATCAGGGTGGCGAGCGTATAGGGACCGAGGCGCATGCCGAGCAGTGCCGGCACGATGTTGACCAGCCAGAACGGGAACACCGGCACCAGCCGGAGGAACAGCAGATAGTTGAAGCTGTCGCGGCGAAACCCGTCCTCGAGCCTGGCCAGCGTGGCGCCGGCGCGCGCCTGGAAGAGATCGTGGAATGCCGTGCGCGCGGCCAGGAACACCGCCACGGAGCCCAGGGTCGCTCCGATCACCGACAGCAGCGCGCCCAGCCACACGCCGAACAGGAAGCCGCCGGCCGGCGTGATGACCACGGCGATCGGCAGCGAGAACGCCACGGCGAGGGCATAGAACAGCACGAAGACGAGCGCTGCCAGGGCTGCATGGGCGGCGACCCAGGAGGCGAGCTCGGCATGGTGGCGGCCCAGCATCTCGAAGGAGAAATACCGCTCGAGATCGAACAGCAGGAAGAGCGCCAGCCCCAGCAGCAGGATCGCCACGGGAAGCAGCCGGCGCAGCATCGTCGAGGTCATGTGCGCTTTCGTATCGTGCGGAACCGATATTGGGCTTCATCGCGCCCGCCTCAAAGCAAACTCGCTCACACCTGGGTGATGAGCAGACCCGGCGCCGTCGCCGGCAGGGACGGCCGCGCCTGCAGACGCCGCCACCAGCCGGCGAGCCGCGGATGGCGGTCGAGCAGGACGGCACCCTCCGGGGCCGCGGTGAAATAGGCGATCATCGCGCTGAGATGCAGGTCGGCCAGCGACAGGTTGGGTCCGACCAGGAAGGCCTCGGGCGAGGCGAGCGCTTCGAGCGCGGCCAGGACCTTGGCGCTACCCTCCAGGCCACGTGCCACTTCGGCCTCGTCCGCCGTCTGGCCGATGGCTGGCCGGAAGACGCGATGGGAGAAGACCTGGCGGACGAGCGGCCAATAGCCGTAGGAATCGACGACACCGATGATCTGGTCCATGCGCGCGAGCGCTTGCGCGTCCGCGGGCTGCAGCTTCGGCCCTGGAAAGGCGCGGTCGACGTAGCGGCTGATGGCGCCTGTCTCGTAAAGGGCGAAGCCATCGTGGACGAGGGTCGGCACGCGGCCGAACGGATGCAGGGTGAGGTAGGCCGCCGGAACGTCGGGGCTGAAAGGGTTCACCTCCACCCGTTCATAGGTCACGCCCTTTTCGGCAAGGGCCAGGCGGACGCTCCGGAGGTAGACACTATAGTGGTAACCGTGCAGGACGAGGCTCATGGGCCATTGTCCGGGCCTTTGGACCTGCCCGGCAAGGCCCCTGGAAAGCCCGGTAAGGCCTGGCCAAACGTTGACTCTGGTCGGTCAGCCGCTTATTACCCTCGCCCACGGATTTAGCCCCCGCCGCTCTGCGGGGGTATTGTATTTGAAGGAGTTGCGTGATGAAACGCACCTATCAGCCGAGTAAGCTGGTGCGCAAGCGCCGGCACGGCTTTCGGTCCCGGATGGCAACGGTCGGCGGCCGCAAGGTTATCGCCAGCCGCCGCAGCTCGGGCCGCAAGCGCCTCTCGGCCTAGCAAACTTGTCTGCGGCGCGCCTCGGGCGTCTGCCGAACCGTCGAGATTTTTTGCGCGTCCAGGCCGGGCGCCGTTGCGCCATGCCCGGCTTCGTCCTCCAGATCGCGCCCGCCGACCGGCCTCAATCCCTGATCAGGGTTGGCTTCACCGTCAGCCGCAAGGTCGGCAATGCCGTGGCCCGCAACCGAGTCCGCCGCCGCCTGCGCGAGATCGCCGGCATGATCATCCCGGGCGAGGCCCGCGCCGACCTCGACTATGTGCTGGTCGGCCGCCAGGCCGCCCTCGTCCGCGACTTCGCAGCCTTGCGCCTGGAGCTACAGGAGGCCCTGAAGCGCCTCAAGGCACTCGCCCCCGGGAACGCCCCTTCAGGGGACGTCCCAGGGAACATCATAGCGACGCCATGACCTTCACGGATGGCTTGCGCCGGCCCCGGCAAATCGCCAGTTTCCGGGCCGCATGATGTCACTGCTGCTGCGCGGCGCGATCCGCCTCTATCAATTGACGCTGGCCTACTTTTTCGTCGGCGCCTGCCGATACGAACCGTCATGCTCGAGCTACGCCGCCGAGGCGGTGGTCCGGCACGGCGCGCTCAAGGGAAGCTGGCTCGCCGCCCATCGCCTGTGCCGCTGCGGACCGTGGGGTCGCGGCGGCTACGACCCCGTGCCGTCCCGCGCCGCCACCACTCTTTCCTGCCAACGCGCCGAGCGCGCCTGACGCGCCCCGAAAGTTAGCCTCAAATGGACCAGAAGAATTTCATCGTCGCGATCGTCATGTCGGTGTTGATCATCGTCGGCTGGCAGTACGCCTTTCCGCCCGCCAAGCCGGTGGTCGCGCCCACGACGCAGCAGACCGCCACCGCGCCGGGGGCACCGGGGGCGCCCACGACGTCGACCGGCCAGCCGGCGGCGCCCGGCGTGCAGCCGGGGACGCCCGCCAACGCGGCGCAGCAGGTCGTGAGCCTCTCGGAGGCCTTGGCCCGCACGCCGCGCGTGACCTTCAGCACGCCCGAGCTGCTGGGCTCGATCGCGCTCAAGGGCGCGCGCATCGACGATGTCCAGCTCGTAAAATATCGCGAGACCATCGATCCCAAGAGCCCGCCCGTGCCGGTGTTGTCGCCGGTCGGCACCGCCCATCCCTATTACGCCGAGTTCGGCTGGTCGGCGTCCGATGCCGCGCTCAAAGTGCCGGGCCCCGATACGGTGTGGACCGCCGACAGGAGCACGGTGGCGCCGGGCGCGCCGGTGCGCCTCACCTGGGACAACGGCCAGGGCCTGGTGTTCGCGCTCGACGTGACGATCGACGAGTTCTTCATGTTCGACGTCAAGCAGAGCGTCGAGAACAAGGGCGACAAGCCGGTCACGCTGTTTCCGTGGAGCCTCGTCGTGCGCTACGGCACGCCGCCGGCCGAGGGCATCTACATCCTGCACGAAGGCCCCTACGGCGTCTTCAACGGCAGCCTGAAGGAATTCGGCTACTCCGACTTCAAGGACAACAAGCAGCAGAAGTTCACCACCACGGGCGGCTGGGTCGGCATCACCGACAAGTACTGGATGGCGGCGCTCATCCCCGACCAGAAGGCCAAGGTCGACGTGACGGTGAAGGGCACCGGCGCCGGCGCCGATGCCAAGTACCAGATCGACTATGTCGGCGGCGGCGAGACCATCGCGCCCGGCGGCACCGGCCGCACCGAGGCGCGCCTGTTCGCCGGCGCCAAGATCGTGCGCATCATCGACGGCTATACCGAGAAGTACGGCATCGACAAGTTCGACCTCACCATCGACTGGGGCTGGTTCTGGTTCTTCACCAAGCCGCTGTTCTGGCTGCTCGAGTGGCTCTACGTCCATCTCGGCAACTTCGGCCTGTCGATCCTGGTCCTGACGGTGATCGTGAAGGCGGTGTTCTTCCCGCTGGCCAACAAGTCCTATGCGGCGATGAGCAAGATGAAGCGGCTCCAGCCCGAGATGGAAAAGCTCAAGGAGCGCTACGGCGAGGACCGCCAGCGCATGAACCAGGAGCTGATGCAGCTTTACCGCCGCGAGAAGGTCAACCCGGCGGCGGGCTGCCTGCCCATCGTGGTCCAGATCCCGGTCTTCTTCGCCCTCTACAAGGTGCTCTACACCACGATCGAAATGCGCCACCAGCCGTTCTACGGCTGGATCAAGGATCTCGCCGCGCCCGATCCGCTGACCATCCTGACCGGCTTCGGCCTCTTCCAGTGGCATCCGCCGGAGATCCTGCATTTCTTCAACATCGGCATCTGGCCCATCATCATGGGCATCACGATGTACCTGCAGCAGAAGCTCAATCCGCAGCCGACCGATCCGGTGCAGGCGCGCGTGTTCCAGTTCCTGCCGATTCTCTTCACCTTCATGCTGGCGCCGTTCTCGGCCGGCCTGGTGATCTACTGGGCGTGGAGCAACACGCTCTCGATCGCCCAGCAGTACATGATCATGCGCCGCCACGGCACGCCGATCGGCGGTGGCAAGCCCAAGCCCCCGGCCGTTGCCGCCATCGCGGCGCCGGCGCCCGCTGCCTCCAACGGCAATGCCGGCAGCAAGAAGGGCGGCAAGGGCTCGGGCAAGAAGGGCTGATGGCAGATAGTAAGCCGGACGCCAACAAACCCGACGAGGCCCGCACGGCTGCCGAGATCGAGGCGGCGCGCAAGGTCTTCGCCGGCCCCTGCGACTTCATCTCGGGCGCCGCGTCGGTCGAATCGCTGCCGCCGATCGCGCTGCCGGAAGTGGCCTTCGCCGGCCGCTCCAACGTCGGCAAGTCGAGCCTGGTCAATGCGCTCACTGGCCGCCGCACGCTCGCCCGCGTCTCGGCCCGTCCCGGCCACACGCGGCAGATCAACTTCTTCGATCTCGCCGGGCGCCTCTATCTCGTCGACCTGCCGGGCTACGGCTTCGCCCAGGTCTCCAAGTCGATGAAGGAGAGCTGGCAGGACCTGGCCGCGGCCTACCTGCGCGGCCGCCCGACGCTGAAGCGCATCTGGCTGCTGATCGATTCGCGGCACGGCGTGAAGGACAGCGATCACGAGACGATGAAGAACCTCGACCGCGCCGCCATCTCCTACCAGCTCATCCTGACCAAGACCGACCAGCTGCGCCAGGCCGAGATCCCGCGCGCCATCGCCGCCGCCGAAGTCGCCGCGCGCAAGCACGGTGCGGCCCATCCCAAGGTCCTGCCGACCAGCAGCGAGACCGGCTTCGGCATCCCCGAGCTCAGGGCCGAGATCGCCGCCGTCGCGCTGGATTAGGGTTCGCACCACCCCGTCGGGGGGGGGGGGGGG
>JAQSDW010000197.1:13286-15673 GCA_029946105.1 Reyranella sp.
CTTGGTGGAGAGAAGGTCTCTCCACTCCGCGCCTTCGGCGCTCCGGTCGAGACGACGGACGTCTACTTAAGCCGCGTCGTGGAAGATGATGCCGAGCGTATATCGTTCGCCGTCGCGCAGGCTCGACACGCCGTGGCGCATCGCCGTGCGGTGGAAGCCGCGCGTGCCCTGCACCGGCCGCTCGTTCACGGCAAACACCACGGCGTCGCCCTGCTTCAGGGAAACCACCTCGCCGCGCGACTGCATGCGCGGCCGCTGTTCGACCAGCATGAACTCGCCGCCGTTAAAATCCCGGCCGGGCTCGTTGAGCAGGATCACGACCTGCAGCGGGAAGACGAGCTCGCCGTAGAGATCGCGGTGCAGGCAGTTGTAGTCGCCCGGCCCGTAGCGCAGCAGCAGCGGCGTCGGCCGCTTCTGGCCGCCGGTGTGGCATTCCCGCAACCAGGCTTCGAGCGTCGGCGGAAAGCGCTTCTCCCGGCCGAGCTGCTCGTTCCAGCGGTTGGCGATCCCGGCCAGCGGCGGATAGAGGTTTTGGCGCAGCCGCTCGACCGGGTCGGGCAGCGGATAGGTGAAATACTGGTATTCGCCCTGCCCGTAGCCGTGGTGCTGCATGGTGATGTGCTTGCGGAAATTGCCCTTGTCGGGCCACAGCCCGATCAGGGCGCGGCAGTCGTCGGGAGCGATCAGGCCGGGAATTACGGCAAAACCACGGGCGGCCAGTGCATCTGTATGGATCATCCCGACATTCTGCCTCGCCGCAGGAAACACTTCTATCCGCCGCGCGCTTGATATAGTGGAGGGGACTTTCCACGATCGGGGCACGAGAAATGGCCGAGCCGGTTCAGACCGACAAGGAACAGAGGCGGCTCATCCGCATGGCGGAGACCATCTCCAAGGCGCTGCCCTACATGCGCCGGCACAACGACGCCACCTTCGTGGTGAAGTACGGCGGCCACGCCATGACCGACCCCAAGCTGGGCGACCTGGTCGCGCGCGACGTCGTGCTGATGAAGCAGGTCGGCATGAACCCGATCGTGGTCCATGGCGGCGGCCCGCAGATCAACAAGATGCTGGAGCGCGTCGGCATCAAGAGCACCTTCGTCAATGGCCTCCGCGTCACCGATGCGCAGACCATGGAGATCGTCGAGATGGTCCTGGCCGGCTCGATCAACAAGGCGATCGTGGCCGATATCAACGAATGCGGCGGCATCGCCGTCGGCATCTGCGGCAAGGACGGCAACCTGATCCTCGCCCGCAAGGTCACGCAGATGCGCGACCCCAAGACCGGCGAGTTGCTGAAGGTCGACCTCAAGCAGGTCGGCGAACCGGCCAAGATCAACGTCATGGTGCTGGAGCAGCTCCGCCGCGCCGACGTCATCCCGGTGGTGGCGCCGATCGGCTTCGGCGTCGACGACGAGCTCACCTACAACATCAATGCCGACACCTCGGCCGGCGCCATCGCCGGCGCCATGCGGGCCAAGCGCCTGCTGTTCCTGACCGACGTGCCCGGCGTGCTCGACAAGAACGGCAAGCTGATCGAGGACATGACGGTCGAACAGGCGCGCGCCCTGATTGCCGACGGCACCATCTCCGGCGGCATGATCCCCAAGGTCGAGAACTGCATCGACGCCGTGAACTCGGGAGTAGAGGCAGCTGTCATCATGGACGGCCGCGTGCCGCACGCCCTGCTGCTGGAGGTCTTCACCGAGGCCGGCATGGGCACCATGGTCACGCGCTCCTGAGCGGGCCACCAATAGATCTTGAAAACACTGATTTCATTGCATATTTACCGGCCATGGCTCTCCTCCCCATCCTGACCGCGCCCGATCCGCGCCTGAAGAAGAAATCCCTGCCCGTGGCGTCGGTCGATGCCGGCGTGCGCCAGCTCATGGATGACATGCTGGAGACCATGTACGCCGCCCCCGGCATCGGCCTCGCCGCCCCGCAGGTGGGCGCCCTCCGCCGCGTCATCGTGCTCGATATCGACCGCGAGGAGACCAAGACCGGGCCGCTCTGCATGGCCAATCCCGAGATCGTCGAAGCCTCCGACGAGGACGTGATCTACGAGGAAGGCTGCCTGTCGGTGCCCGAATACTATTCCGACGTCGCCCGGCCGGAGAAGGTCCGCGTGCGCTACCTCGACCGCGACGGCAAGCAACAGGAGCTGGCCTGCGAGGGCTTGCTCGCGACCTGCGTCCAGCACGAGATCGACCATCTCGACGGCGTCCTGTTCATCGACCACATCTCCTCGCTCAAGCGCAACATGATCCTCCGCAAGCTCCTGAAAGCCCGGAAGGAAAAGGAACGCGACGAGGCGGAGGGCAGGCCCCCTCACAAGGCCGACACCCAGGACCCCGAACACGCGCTCTGATCTTCCGGACCGCGCG
>JAQSDW010000198.1 GCA_029946105.1 Reyranella sp.
GCGTCAACTACTACGACGGCCAGGGCTTCATGGTGAACAAGAAGCTCGGCGTGAAAAGCGCCAAGGAACTGAACGGCGCCACCATCTGCGTGCAGCCGGGAACGACGACCGAACTCAACCTTGCCGACTACTTCCGCGCCAACAAGATGACCTTCAAGCCGGTGGTTATCGAGAAAGTCGAAGAAACACGTGCAGCGTTCTTCGCCGGTCGCTGCGACGTGTTCACGACTGACGCGTCGGGCCTCTACGCGACTCGCGCCGCCAACGCTCCGAAGCCGGAAGATTACATCATCCTGCCCGAGATCATCTCCAAGGAGCCCCTTGGCCCGGTGGTCCGCCATGGCGACAACCAGTTCGCCGACATCGTGCGCTGGGCGCTGTTCGCCATGATCGAGGCCGAAGAATACGGCATCACCTCAAAAAACATCGACGAGATGATGAAAAGCGACAATCCGACGATCAAGCGCATCCTCGGCGTGACGCCGGGCATGGGTAAGGCACTCGGTGTCGACGATAAGTGGGTCTACAACATCATCAAACAGGTCGGTAACTACGGTGAGAGCTTCGACCGCAACGTCGGCATGGGCTCGCCGCTCAAGATCGCGCGCGGCCAGAACGCCCTGTGGACACAGGGCGGCCTGCAGTACGCCCCGCCCATCCGCTGATGGGCGACCGGCAGGAACCTCTTGCCTCAATCCTGACCAAAGACCGCCGCCCGAGAGGGCGGCGGTTTTCGTTTGAGCGGTTGCCGCGAGCTGAATCGGCCCTAAACTGCGGCGGGGCTTTACGATCAAAAAAGGGGACGACAATGCGCAATATCACAATAGCGGCGGCCGTCGGGTTTGCCGCGATCGCTGCGACAAGTGCCGCCACCGCGGGGACGGTGCTCGACGCCGTCAAGGCGCGCGGCGCGCTCATCTGCGGCGTCGGGACCGGCACGGCCGGGTTCATGCTGGCCGACAGCCAGGGCAAATGGGTCGGCCTGGATGTCGATGTCTGCCGGGCGGTCGCCAGTGCGATCTTCGGCGATGCCGAGAAGGTCAAGTTCGTGCCACTTTCATCGCAGCAGCGCTTCACCGCCCTGCAGTCGGGTGAGGTCGACATGCTGTCGAACAACACCACCGATACGCTGACCCGCGATACCGCGCTCGGCCTCGATTTCACCGCCGTCACCTACTACGACGGCCAGGGTTTCCTGGTGAACAAGAAGCTCGGCGTGAAGAGCGCCAAGGAACTGAACGGCGCCACCGTTTGCGTCGCGCCGGGTACGACGACGGAGCTCAATCTCGCCGACTACTTCCGCGCCAACAAGATGACCTTCAAGCCGGTGGTCATCGAGAAGGTCGACGAAGTCCGCGCCGCCTTCTTCTCCGGTCGCTGCGACGTCTATACCAACGACTCGTCGAGCCTCTACGCGACCCGGACGGCCAACGTGCCGCCGCCGGCCAAGCCCGAGGACTTCATCGTCCTGCCAGAGATCATCTCCAAGGAACCCCTGGCTCCGGCCGTTCGCCACGGCGACAACCAGTTCGCGGACATCGTGCGCTGGTCGCAGTACGCCATGATCGAGGCCGAGGAATACGGCATCACTTCCAAGAACGTCGACGAGATGATGAAAAGCGACAACCCGACGATCAAGCGCATTCTCGGCGTCACCCCGGGCATGGGTAAGGCCTTGGGCGTCGACGAAAAGTGGGTCTACAACATCGTCAAGCAGGTCGGTAACTACGGCGAGAGTTTCGACCGCAACGTCGGCATGGGTTCACCCCTCAAGATCGAGCGGGGCTTGAACAACCTATGGACCAAGGGCGGCCTGCAGTACGCGCCGCCGATCCGCTGACCGGGACCGCGCAAGCGGGGCGGTGGAACAGCAAGAACCGGACCAGACCGAGCTGCCGCCCGAAAGGGCGGCAGCTTTCGTTTGTCCGGTTGCAAGTGACGAATTCCCTCTTACACTGACTGCAACAGCGGGAGTTTTGCGGGACAACCGCAACAGGCAGGGGGACTAGCGTATGGCAGTCGAGGCACTCGGCTCCGCGCCTCGTGTGAAAGTGGCGCCTTGGAACGACCCCATCATTCGCGGCTGGGTCTTTCAGATCGTGGTTGTGGGTTTGGTCGCAGGCCTTGCCTGGTATCTCGTCAGCAACACGATCGATAATCTGAACCGGCAGAAGATCGCCAGCGGTTTCGACTATCTCGGACGCGAGGCCGGCTTCGAAATCGGCGATTCGATGATCGACTACTCGCCCGCCAGCACCTACGCCCGCGCGATCTGGGTCGGCATCCTCAATACGCTGCGTGTCGCGGTTCTGGGCATCATCCTCGCCACGATACTTGGGACGCTGATCGGTGTCGGTCGGCTTTCACCCAACTGGCTGCTCAACAAGATCTGCGCGTGGTACGTCGAGGCGTTCCGCAACGTGCCGCTGTTGCTCTGGCTCTTCCTCTTCTACAAGCTGATCAGCGAAGCCTTCCCCGGCCCCAAGCAGGCGATCAGTGCGCTGTGGGGTTCGATGTTCCTGAGCAACCGCGGCCTTTACTTCCCGGTGCCGATGGCGGATCCCATCCACAAGTGGATGGGTGTCGGCCTGCTTGTCGGCATCGCCGGCGCCGTCATGCTGTACCGCTGGGCGAAGAAGCGGCAGGAGGCGACAGGCCAACCCTTCCCGTCGATCTCGGCCGGTGCCGGCGTCATCATCGGTGTGCCATTCGTGATCTGGCTGGCGGGCGGTGCGCCAAGCACCATGAGCTGGCCGGCACTCAAGGGCTTCAACTTCGAGGGCGGCACGGTAATTCAGCCGGAGTTCACCGCCCTCCTGCTGGGTCTGGTGCTCTATACCTCGGCCTTCATCGCCGAGATCGTGCGCTCGGGCATCCTGGCTCTGCACAAGGGCCAGAGCGAGGCGGCCGCGGCCCTCGGTCTCTCGCGCGGGCAATCGATGCGGCTGGTGCTGCTGCCTCAGGCCTTGCGCGTCATCGTGCCACCGATGACCAGCCAATACCTCAACATCACCAAGAACAGTTCGCTCGCCATCGCCATCGGCTATCCCGACCTGGTGGCGTCGATCAACGTCACGATTAACCAGACCGGTCAGGCGATCGAGAACATCCTGCTCATCATGGCCGCCTATCTGTCGGTCAGCCTGTCGATCTCGGCTTTCATGAACTGGTACAATAAGCGAATCGCCTTGAGGGAGCGCTGAGCATGGCCGACTTGCCCGCCGGCGAGCGCCCGCAACTCGCCCCACCCATCGACGACACTGGCGTGCTCGGCTGGATGCGCCGCAACCTGTTCTCGAGCTGGGGCAACGGCATCACCACCGTGGTCCTGATCGTGGCCATGGTCTGGATCCTGTCCAGCTTCCTCGACTGGGCGGTCTTCACCGCCAATTTCACCGCCTCGGTCGGCAGCGAATGCCGCGGCCAGGGCGCCTGCTGGGCGCTGATCCGCGAGAAGTACCGCTACATCTTCTTCGGATCCTTCCCCTACGAACAACACTGGCGGCCGTTGTTCGCGGTCATCGCCATGCTGGCCATGCTGGTCATGAGCGCCGATCGGCGCATGTGGAACTGGCGGCTGCTCGTCATCTGGGGCGTCGGCTCGTTCGTCACCTTCCTGCTGATGTTCGGGCAGATCCATATCCCGCTCAGTCTCTTCCTGTTCGTTGCCCTCGTGATCGGCGGCAGCGGCATGAGCCTGCGCAAGGGCATCGCCGACACGGGCGAAATGACCGCCTACCGGGTGCTGGCCACGATCGGCGCGGTTGGCCTCGCGCTCCGCATCGCCGGCGTCCTGCCGACCTGGAGCCTCGCCATCGCGCCGCTCAGCTATGTCGAAACCAGCCTGTGGGGCGGCATTCCCGTCACCATGATCCTCGCCACCTACGGTCTCGCCTTCGCCTTCCCCTACGGCATCCTGCTGGCGCTCGGTCGGCGTTCCAACCTGCCGCTGATCAAGGGCCTGTGCGTGGGCTTCATCGAGCTGATCCGGGGCGTGCCGCTGATCAGCCTGCTGATCATGGCCTCGGTCATGTTGCCGCTGTTCCTGCCCTCGGGCACGACCATCGACAAGTTCCTGCGCGCCCAGGTGGCCGTCATCCTGTTTGCCGGCGCCTATATCGCCGAGGTCATCCGTGGCGGCCTGCAGTCGCTTCCCAAGGGCCAGTTCGAGGCCGCCGATGCAATGGGTCTCAACTATCCGCAGAAGACGCTGCTGATCATCCTGCCACAGGCGATTCGCGTCGTGATCCCGCCGCTTATCAACACCTTCATCGGCTTCTTCAAGGACACCTCGCTGGTGCTGATCATCGGCATCTTCGACTTCCTGAATACCGCCAACCAGGCGCTGGTCGACCCCAACTGGGCCGGCTTCCCCGGTGAGGTCTATCTATTCGCCGCCTTCGTCTATTTCATCTTCTGCTTTTCGATGTCGCGATACAGCAAGTATCTCGAGGTCGAGTTGAACAAGGGGACGCGCCGCTAGGCGCCGTCAGGGAGCACAGACATGGCAGCAATGGCAGCAAAAGCCGTCCGCGATCTCTCCAGCACCGCGTCGCTGATCCAACTCAAGGCCGTCAACAAGTGGTTCGGCCAGTTCCACGTGTTGTCCGACATCAACCTCGACGTGAAGGAAGGCGAGAAGATCGTGATCTGCGGGCCGTCGGGCTCCGGCAAGTCGACGCTGATCCGCTGCATCAACCGTCTCGAGGACCACCAGGCCGGTGACATCATCGTCGACGGCGTGACGCTGTCCAACGACGTCAAGAACATCGAGGCGATCCGCCGCGAAGTCGGCATGGTCTTCCAGTCCTTCAACCTGTTTCCCCACCTGACGATCCTGGAAAATCTCACGCTGGCGCCGATCTGGGTGAAGAAGATGCCCAAGAAGGACGCCGAAGAAGTCGCCATGGCGCTGCTCAACCGCGTGCGCATCCCCGAGCAGGCGCTGAAGTACCCCGGCCAGCTCTCGGGCGGCCAGCAGCAGCGCGTGGCGATCGCCCGTGCCCTCTGCATGCGGCCCAAGATCATGCTGTTCGACGAACCGACCTCGGCCCTCGACCCCGAAATGGTCAAGGAAGTACTCGACGTCATGATCGAACTGGCCGGCGAAGGCATGACCATGCTCTGCGTCACCCATGAGATGGGCTTCGCCCGCGCCGTCGCCG
The DNA here is from genome assembly GCA_029946105.1 of Reyranella sp. Classification (GTDB taxonomy): domain Bacteria; phylum Pseudomonadota; class Alphaproteobacteria; order Reyranellales; family Reyranellaceae; genus Reyranella. The sequence goes on from JAQSDW010000198.1 coordinate 5,166, forward strand.
ACCGCGTCATCTTCATGGACCGCGGCGAAATCGTCGAGCAGAACGAGCCCGAGGAATTCTTCGCCAATCCCCGGAACGAGCGGACCAAGCTCTTCCTCGGCCAGATCCTGCACCATTGAAGATCCTCGTCACCGGCGGCGCGGGATTCATCGGCTCGGCGGTCATTCGCCACCTCATCGGCGACACCGACTGGTCGGTGGCCAATGTCGACAGCCTGACCTACGCCGGCAATCTCGAATCGCTGGCCGATGCGCGCACCAGCAACCGGCATCGTCACTACAAAGTCGATATCTGCGACCGCGCCGCGCTCGACGCGGTCTTCCAGGAAGTGCGGCCCGATGCCGTGCTGCACCTTGCGGCCGAAAGCCATGTCGACCGCTCGATCGACGGTGCCGCACCGTTCATCCGAACCAATGTCACCGGCACCTACACGCTGCTCGAGGCCACGCTCGCCCACTGGCGCGCGCTGGACGAGGCGGCACGGGCGCGGTTCCGCTTCCAGCACATCTCGACCGACGAGGTGTTCGGTTCCTTGGGCGCCACCGGCACATTCACCGAGACGACGCCCTACGCGCCCAACTCGCCCTACTCCGCCAGCAAGGCCGCGTCCGATCATCTGGTGCGGGCCTGGCACCACACCTATGGCCTGCCGACGCTCGCCACCAACTGCTCCAACAACTACGGCCCGTATCATTTCCCCGAGAAGCTGATCCCGCTCGTCATCCTGCGCGCACTCGGCGGCGAAAGCCTGCCGGTCTATGGCAAGGGCGAGAACGTGCGCGACTGGCTGCATGTCGAGGACCATGCCGAGGCGCTCACCCTGGTGCTGCGCAAGGGCCGACCGGGCGAGACCTACAACGTCGGCGGCGACAGCGAGCGACGGAACATCGATGTCGTGCGCGCAATCTGCGCCCTCCTCGACGAGATGCTGCCAGGCAGCCCGAACCGGCCGCACGAAGGACTGATCCAGTTCGTCACCGACCGACCCGGCCACGACGCGCGCTATGCGATCGACGCCACCAAGATCAGGACGGAACTGGGCTGGCGGCCACGGCACAGTTTCGACAGCGGCCTGCGCGAAACGGTGCGCTGGTTCCTCGACAATCGTTCCTGGTGGGAACGGGTGATGAGCGGCGCATACCGCGGCGAACGGCTGGGCCTTCCGGGCTAGAATCCACCCGGACAACTGAACCAATCCGTCATGGTTTTTCCCTGATCTACGGAACCGCGCGCTCGCATGCGGGTTTAGTCCCTACAGGAACAGGAGACACCCATGAGATATGTCCGCTCTATTGTTGTGGCCACAGTGCTTACCGGCGCCGGCGCCGCCTGTTCGTCAGAGCCCTACTCGGGCAACCAGGCCTACCGGTCGGGCCCCTACAATCAGTCGGGTTACTACTACGCGAATGCTCCCAGGCCGGCGCCGGCGCGCACGGAGGGCTACTACGCCAACGGCGTCTACTATCCGCCGAGCACGGCGTATCCCAACCCGGCGCCGTACGCCACGTCGGACAACTACTACGCCTCGCGCGCGGATTATTATCGTAATTATCAGGGCATCCACGGCGGCCCTGAGCGGACGGACGGCGTCCGCTACTAGCCTGCCGCCAACGCCGACCGAACGGCTTGCGCCACCTCGTCGACCTCTTCCGGCTTCATGTGCGGGCCCATCGGCAGGCTGAGCACCGTTTCCGCCAGCGTCTCGGCCAACGGGAACATGCCCGCCGGCCAGCCGAGATCGGCATAGGCCTGCTGCAGGTGCGGCGGGATCGGATAGTGGATCAGCGTGCCGATGCCTGCCTTGTCGAGCGCCTTCGCGAGCTCGGCGCGCCTCCCGGTGCGGACGACATAGAGATGCCAGACCGGCTCGGCCCATTGCGGTGCCCGCGGCAGGCCGAGACCGGGAATGCCAGCCAACCTGTCGGTGTAGCGCGTCGCGATGGCGCGGCGCCGCTCGTTCCAAGCATCGAGCCTGGGCAATTTTACGCGCAGGAAAGCGGCCTGAAGTTCGTCGAGCCGCGAATTGTAGCCACGCTCGATATTCACGTACTTCACCCGACTACCGTAGTTGCGTAGAACGCGCAGCCGCTCGGCGAGCTTGGCGTCGTCAGTCGTCACCGCACCGCCGTCGCCGATCGCGCCGATGTTCTTGCTGGGAAAGAAGCTGTGGGCCCCGGCGTCACCGAGCGCGCCGGCACGCCGGCCGCGCACTCTCGCACCCTGGGCCTGCGCCACGTCCTCGATCACCTTGAGCCCATGCCGGCCGGCCAGCGCCATGATGGCGTCCATGTCTGCCGGCTCGCCATAGAGATGGACCGGCATGATCGCCCGGGTGCGCGGCGTGATCGCCGCTGCAATCCGGTCGGGGTCGATGTTGGGGCCGGCGGACGTCGGCTCGACCGGCACGACCGTGGCGCCCACCGCCGTCACCGCGAGCCAGGTGGCGACATAGGTGTTGGAGGGCACGATGACCTCGTCGCCGGCGCCGAGATCCCAGGCGCGCAGCACCAGCTCGAGCGCCTCCAGTCCGTTGCCGAGGCCGACGCAGTGCTTGGTGCCGCAGAACGCCGCGTACTCCGCCTCGAACGCCTCGACTTCCTTGCCGAGCACGAACCAGCCGGACTCCATCACCTTGAAATAGGCGGCATCGAGGTCGGGCTTCAACTCGGCATAGACCGCCTTCATGTCGAGGAATGGAATCATGTCGCCCTGCCCACAGCTTCGCGCTTGAACGTCTCGTAGTCGCGCAAATACTCAGTCTCGTCGTAGAGCGTCGAGGCAATCACCAGAATCACCGCCTGTGGCGTGAAGTCCGTAAGTTCGTGCCAGACGAGCGGCCCGATATGGACGGCCTGTGAAGGATCGTCGAGCATCACCGTTTCCTTCACCTTGCCGTCGTCGAGGTGAACCTTGCACGAGCCGTTCAACAGCAAGGTCACCAGGTGCGACTCGCGATGGCCGTGGCGGCCGCGCCACTGACCGGGCGCGATATGATGCAGCCAGAAAAGGCGCTTGGGCACGAAGCCCAGCCTGTCGTCGAACGCCAGGAAGTTGACCTGGCCGCGCGTGTCGGCGGCACCCGGAACCGAGATCCAGCGACAGCCGCGCGTGGTGAGAGTGGGGTTGGTCATCGGTCGGAAAGCCTATCTCAGCGATGAGTCGTCTGCAGTTTGCGCCATTGCATGTAGACCACGCCGCTCAACGCCACGAGGCCGCCCAGGATCTGATAGGCATTGGGCATAAAGCCATATGCCATTGACCACAATACGGCGAAAAACGGCACGAGATTGACCCACAGCGACGCAATGGCGACACCGAGCCGGCTGGCGCCGACGTTCCAGAAATAGCCGCCCAAGGCGCTCGCGAAGACTGCCACGGCCAGAAGCTGCGCCCACACCCAGGGGTCTTTCACCCCGAACGGAGAGTGCGTCCAGCCGAGGCCAATCAGCACGAGGCAGAGCAGCACCATCCAGCCCATGGCCGACAGCGAGGCGACGTAGGTCCGGTGGAGCTGACTCGCCCGGTCGAACCACGCCTGCGCCTTGAGGCTGTAGAGCGTCCATATGGCGTTGGCGGCCAGCACGATGAATTCGCCGCCACCCAGGGTGACCGAGCCGGCCCCCAGCAGGCTGCTCGACGCCAGGATCGCGCCACCCAACAAGGTCAGCCCAAGCGCCGTGCCGAAGCCCGGGTCGAAGCGGGCGCCGGTCACCACGCGCACCGTCAGCGCCGACACCAGCGGTCCCGCGACCTGCACCGCGGCGGCGGAAATCGGATTGCTGAACTGGATGCCCAATGTATAGACCACGAAAAATCCGCCCATCATCAGGCCAAGCAGGATGAAGCGGCGCAGGCCGACGTCGATCCGCAGGCCGCGTACGCCTTCTACCACCGCCACCAGCAGCGCCAGGATCACGGCCCCAGAGGCGGTCCGGATCGCCGACATCGGGATCAGGTCGAAGTACCCCAGCATCACCTTCGATACCGGCACGTTGGCGCCCCAGCTCGCGCCCACGAACACCATGGCGGCGAAGGCGCCCAGCAGGTGGCGATGCTCGCGGGCGATCATCCCGCCCTCCGCGCCGCCCGGGCCATCCCCCGGGCCTTCCATGTCTGGCGGATCTGCAGTTGCGCGATGCCGCCCATCACGACGACGCCCCCCGCGAGTTGCAACCAGCTCGGCGTGAAACCCATGAGCGCGGCGAGACCGATGGCGAAGACGGGTGCCGAATTGGAAAACAGCGAGGCGACCGGCACGCCGACCAGCGACACGCCGGTGTTCCACAGCAGTACCGCGACAGCGACCCCCAGCACGCCGATCCAGACGATCATGCCGCCCTCGACCAGCGTTGGCGCGCGCGTCGGCAGGTCCAGCCCCAGTGTCGCCCAGACGACGAGGCAAACGCCGCCCAGCACCACGCTGGCCACGCTCGAGGTAAGCGCCGACAGCGCCATCTGGCCGCGATCGGCCAGCCATTGCTGGGCCCGGATCGAGTACCAGCTCCAGCAGAGCTGGGCGATCACCAGCAGGATTTCGCCGCCCTCCACGCCAAGGCCGCCGTCGACCCGTCCCGGCGTGCCAAGCACAACCAGGATGCCGCCGCAGACCACCAGCGCGAGGGTGACGTAGAAGCCCGGCGGAGGTGCTGCCCGCAGCAGAAGGCGCGACAGGATGGTGGCCCAGATCGGCCCGCACATCAGGACGATCGCCGCTGTCGCTGGATGGGCGTTGGCCACGCCGAACGTGTAGAGCACCGAGAAGGCGGCCATCGCAGCCCCTAGCCGGAACAACCGGCCGGCTTGCAGGGGTCGCGGCGCGGCCACGGGCGGCGTGCTCCACAGGACCGCAAGCCACAGGACCGGGAGCCCCAGCACGTAGCGCAACCATGACAACAGCCACTTGTCGTAGTGTTCCGCCAAGGCCGCGAGGACCGGGATCATCGACCCCCAGATCAGCGCCGCCAGAAGCAGGACGATGGTCGCGCGTCTGAGCGCACCGGTCGACGGGTCAGCCATGTGTCGCCGGTTCAGCCGACGGCGCGGCGGCGCACCGCTTCGTAGCCGACCCGGCAATCCTTGTAGACGTCGGGCTTCTCGGTCGAAACCCGCGCCTCGACCACGCCGGGCTGCGTGAGGCAAAGATCGAGGATCGCCTCGACCAGCGTCTCCTGCAGGTTGAAGTGACGGCCCTTGGCCAGCGCCACGATCCCGTCGTGCACGACGTCGTAGTTCAGCACGTTGGCGATCCTGTCGCGGTGCGCCGTCTCGGTCGGGCCGAGCAGGAGATCGACGTTGACGACGACGGTCTGCGGCCCGTCCTTCTCGAAGTCGTGGATGCCGATCGAGACCTGCAGGCGGAAGTCGCGGATGAAGATGTGGCGGTTGGATTCGGAGGCCATGTCACTTTTTCTTCTTGTCGAAGGCGATGTCGCGCGGCCGCCCGGTCAGGTGCTCGCCGCTGGCGATGAGCAGCGTCTCTCCCGTGAAGCTGGGAGTCGCCACGATGAAGCGCAAGGCGCGCACGATGTCGTCGGTCGTGACACCCACGCCCAGCGGATTGGCGGCGTGCTGTTCGGCAAAGCGCGCGTCGGTCTGGCTGCCGCTGCGCAACGTGAGACCAGGCGCGATGCCGGCGACGCGCAGGCGCGGCGCGAAGGACTGGGCCAACAGGGTCGTCAGCCCCTGCAGGCCGATCTTCGACAGCGTGTAGGTCAGGAAATCGGGATTGAGATTGTAGAGTTTCTGGTCGAGCAGATTGACGATCACGCCGGTCTCGCCGGCCGGGAGCTGCCGCGCCAGCGCCTGCGACAGCAACAGTGGCGCGCGCAAATTGATCGCCATGTGCAGGTCGAAATCGGCGGCCGTGGCGGTCGGCGCGCGATCGAGCTTGAACAGCGAGGCGTTGTTCACCAGGCAGGTGAGACGCACCCCGCGCATCCGGCACTTTCCCACCAGAGCCTCGGCCTGGCGGGCCGACGACAGATCGGCGCGCACGGCCTTGGCGCGGCCGCCCGCCGCGGCGATCGCGGCCACGGTCGCACGAGCGCCGGCCACGGAGCGGTTGTGATGAACGAAAACGAAATAGCCATCGGCTGCCAACGCGAGCGCCAGCGCGCGGCCGATCCGCAATCCCGCCCCTGTGACCAACGCGCCCTTCATGCTGCGAAATCTGCCTTTTCGTGACTAAAACAACGGCGGGTTCTAGCATGGCGACATGAATTCGTCCCCGTTCGAGTCAGTCGACTGCGTTGTGATCGGTGCAGGTGTCGTGGGCCTTGCCGTCGCCCGCGCCCTTGCCCTTGCCGGCCGTGAGGTCATCGTGGCGGAGGCCGCCGAAGGCATCGGCACCGAGACCAGTTCGCGCAATTCCGAGGTCATCCACGCCGGCATCTACTATCCCAAGGGCAGCCTGATGGCGCGGACCTGTGTCGAAGGCCGCCACCTGCTCTATGCCTATTGCGCCGAGCACGGCGTGCCGCACCTGAACTGCGGCAAGCTGATCGTGGCCACCAACGAGGCCGAGAGCGAGAAGCTCACCGAGATCAAAGGGCGTGCCGAGGCCAATGGCGTGGAGGGCATGCGGCTCCTGAGTGCGGCCGAAGCCGGGATGATGGAACCGAACCTCCACTGCACGGCCGCCCTCCTCTCGCCCCGCACCGGCATCGTCGACAGCCACTCCTACATGCTGGCGCTGCAAGGTGACGCCGAAGGCCACGGTGCGATGTTCGCCTTTCACAGCCCGGTGAAAAGCGGCCGGGTCGTCGACGGCGGCGTCGAACTCGAGGTCGGCGGAACCGAACCCATGAATCTTCGTTGCCGTCTGGTCGTCAACTCGGCCGGACTGCATGCGCCCGGGCTCGCAAAAAAAATCGCCGGCCTGCCATCCGATCGCATTCCGCCCGCGTATTACGCAAAAGGAAACTATTTCTCCTTGGCCGGACGCTCGCCCTTCTCACGCCTGATCTACCCCGTCCCCGTGCCGGGCGGCCTTGGCGTGCACATCACCGTCGACATGGGCGGCCAGGCCAAATTCGGCCCCGACGTCGAATGGATTCCCAGCATAGAGGGGGGCATCGACTACACCGTCGATCCTCATCGCGCCGACAAGTTCTATGCCGCCGTCCGCCGCTACTGGCCTGACCTCAAGGATGGCGCGCTGCAGCCGGGCTATGCCGGCATCCGGCCCAAGATAGTGCCGCAAGGCGCGCCGGCCCAGGATTTCACCATCCAGGGACCGGCCGATCATGGCGTGGCGGGGCTGATCAATCTGTTCGGCATCGAATCGCCTGGCCTCACCGCCTCCCTCGCCCTGGCCGAGCAGGTGCGCGACATCGCCCACTCATGAGCCCGAAGGCATGAGCCTGGCGCGGCGGGGTGTCCTCTCGGGCCTGCTCGGCGCGCTGGCCGGCTGCTCGCCGGCGGCCCTTCTCAACACGACCGTCTCGCGCAAGGGCTATGCGCTCGAGGCCGATATTCCCTACGGCCCGGATCCACGCCAGAAGCTGGATCTCTATCGGCCCGACATGCCGCGCGCCGACGGCAAGGCCGTGATCTTCTTCTACGGCGGCTCGTGGGATTCCGGCAGCAAGTCCGACTATCTGTTCGTTGCCCAGGCGTTTGCCGCCAACGGGCTCACGGTAGTGATGCCCGACTACCGGATCTATCCGGAGGTGCGCTTCCCCGCCTTCATCGAGGATGCCGCCACCGCGACGCGCTGGACCGCCGACCGCGTCGGCACCGAGAAGCTCTTCGTGATGGGCCACTCGGCCGGCGCCCACAGCGCCCTGATGCTGGTGTCCAACACGCGCTACCTGGCCAACGCCGGCGTCGATCGCCTAAGACTCGCCGGCACCATTGGCCTGGCCGGTCCCTATGATTTCCTGCCGCTCACCTCGCGCCGCCTGCAGGAGATCTTCGGTGGCGCGAACGATCCGGCCGTGCAGCCGATCACCTTTGCCCAGGCGCCCTTGCCGCCCGTCCTGCTGCTCCATGGCGAGGCCGACCGCACTGTCTATCCCCGCAACACCATCCGGTTGGCCGCGGCCTGGAAGGCCGCCGGCGGAAGCACCGAGACGAAGCTCTATCCCGAGGTCGATCACATCGACATCGTGGCGGCGCTATCGTCATTCCTGCGCGCCCGCGCGCCGACGCTGGCAGACAGCATGGCCTTTATCGATCGCCATTGATCTCGGCAGGTGATCTCGGCAGGCGATCCGCGCTGCGGAAGACTATTCCGGGACTGGCCCCTGCCGTCGCGGTTCGCTAATGCTGGGGCAACAAACCCAGGCGGGGAAACAGGCAAATGATCAAGACGCGCTTCACCGAGATGTTCGGCATCAAGCACCCGATCGTGCAGGGCGGCATGCAATGGGTCGGCCGCGCCGAGCTCGCATCGGCGGTCTCGAATGCCGGCGCGCTCGGCATCCTGACCGGCCTCACCCAGCCGACGCCCGACGACCTGCGCAAGGAGATCAAGCGTTGCCGCGAGATGACGGACCAGCCGTTCGGCGTGAACCTCACCATCCTGCCGACGCTGGTGCCGCGGCCCTACGGCGAATACATCGACGCCATCATCGATTCGGGCATCAAGATCGTCGAGACGGCGGGCAACAATCCAAAGCCCTTCCTACCCAAGCTCAAGGCCGCCGGCATCAAGGTCATCCATAAGTGCACCTCGGTGCGCCATGGCATCTCGGCCGAGAAGGTCGGCGTCGACGCGATCTCGATGGACGGCTTCGAATGCGCCGGCCACCCCGGCGAGGACGACGTGCCGAACCTGGTGCTGCTGCCGGCCGCGGCCGACGTCATCAAGATCCCGATGCTTGCCTCGGGCGGTTTTGGCGACGCGCGCGGTTTGGTGGCGGCGCTGGCGCTGGGCTGTGACGGCATCAACATGGGCACGCGCTTCATGGCGACCAAGGAAGCGCCGATCCACGACAACGTGAAGAAGGCGCTGGTCGAGAGCAATGAGCGCTCCACCGCGTTGATCTTCCGGACCTTGCGCAATACCAGCCGCGTCTATGGCAACTCGGTCGCGAAGAAGGCGATCGAGATGGAGCAGGAAGGCAAGACCATCCAGGAAATCGGCCCGATCGTGGCCGGCGCCAAGGGCCGCGTGGTCTATGAGACCGGCGACATGGAGCACGGCGTGTGGTCGGCCGGCACGGTGATGGGAATCATCAACGACGTCCCCTCGTGCAAGGAACTCGTCGAGCGCATCGTCAATGAGGCCGAGGAGATGATCCGCGGCCGGCTGGCGAAGGCGATCGCGGCCTAGCTAAGCGGGGTCTGGACCGGGGCGGCAACGCCCCGGCGTCTCCACCAGCGCCACAGAAGACCACCGACGGGCGGCAGCAGGCACATGCCCGCGACCAGCGGCCCGAGGTCGGAGAACATGCAGTTCCAGCCGGTCTTCCGGCCGAGCAGGCATTCGTACTGATCGGCTGAAAAGGCGACGGCTGCGAGAAACAGCGGGTTGGCGAGACAGCCGACCAGCCAAAGCTTCCAGCCGGCAGCTGCAAATCCCGGCCATCGCCAACAGACCAGCGCGCTCACGACGGCGCTGGTGGCCAGCACGCTGCTGAAGACCATCACCGCCTTGAGATCGAGGAAGGCGCCGGCGATCGCGCCGGCGACGAACGCTGCGATCACATGACCGTAGACGAAGGGGTGGACGTATTTCATGCCGCGGCGGCGCGACGGCTTTTCCACCAGCGCCACAACAGTCCACCGACAGGCGGCAGCAGACAGAGACAGGCCGCGATGATCGCCATCGCGGCCCCGAGGCAGTCCCAGCCGCGGCGCGTACCCAACACGCATTGCCAGTCGTGGGCCATGAAGGCGAGTGCGCCGATCATGACCGGGTTGGCGATCACGGCGACCGACCAGAGTTTCCAGGCGCCGGCATCGACGCCGGGCCGCCACTGGCAGACGAAGCTGCTGACGATGGCGCCGCCGAGCAGCACCAGGGCTGCGATGAACGCCCCCTGCGGGTTGACGAACGCACCGGCAATGGCACCCGTCATGACGGCTGCGATCAGGTGACCCATGACGAAAGGACGAATGCGCAGCATGGCCTATGTCGCGATCAGCCTGGCGACCGCTTCCGGATGAGTATCCAGCATACCGTGATTGGCGCCGGCCAGCGCCTCAATCCGCGCATCGGGCAGCAATTTCACCAGGGCCCGTCCGATCGCCCGCACGACATCAGGGCTGCTCGCGCCATCGACGACCGTGACCGGCTGACGCAGCCCAGCCATGTCCGCCGCCGTGCTGGTGCCGAGGAAACTGCTGCGCACGTCGAGGGCGTTGCGCTCCGCGAAGACATCAAGATATCCGCGCACCGGATCGGGCATACGGGCAAAGGCGCCCTCGCCGAACCAGTAGTCGATCATCAGCCGTATCGCCCCGGGCTCACCTTCCAAGGCACGCCGTGCATAATCCTCGAAGTGC
>JAQSDW010000199.1 GCA_029946105.1 Reyranella sp.
GAGCGCTACGATGGCATTGTAGAGGTCAACGGTTCGATCCCGTTTGGCTCCACCAACTAGATCAAGGGCCCAGCCGGCAATGGTTGGGCCCTTCGATTTTCTGGACTGAACCGACGTCGACCGCAGGGCTGTCTTGGCCTTGAGGTCCTTGGCATAGTCTTGGGAAGGCGACGTGGCCGCAAATTCAGAGCAATCGCAAATGGCGGGATCCAGAAAATTCGCAATGGCTGCCGTGAGCGGGGCGGCGCTGGTCATCTTGATCTTGGCCCTGTCGCATTTCGCTGCTCATCGCCAATCCAACAAGGGCCGCGAAGGCATCGTCGCGACCGGCCCCCTCATTTCACGCGGCTATACGGAAGCACCGGCTGGCACAGTAGTGGTCGCGGGCAACCCGGAGGCGGGCGGCAGCGTGCTGCTGGAGCTGCGCATCACCGACGGGCAGAAGGTCGCGAAGGGCGACATCATCGCCGTGCTGTCCAACTACCCGACAGCCGATGTGCTGGTCCACGAGGCCGAGGCCGGCTTGGTCAAGACCAGGCAACAGCGTGACGCGATGGTCTCGGGGTATCGCGCGTCCGAAGTAGCGATGCAGGAAATCGAAGTCCGGACGGCACAGGAGGAAACCAAACTCAAGACGATCCAGTCGCAACGGACGGACGGACCGCCCGACCAGAAGCAACTCGAAGTGAATATTTCGCAGCAGAAACTCGAGCAGCAGAAGGCCAAGCTCCGGGTCATGAAGGAGACCCTGGCGACCGATCTCTCGCAGATCGAGACGGAAATCACCATCATGCAGACCAAGCTCGACAATGCACTGGCGACCCGGGAGGAAGCGCTGGTGCGCTCGCCCCTCAGCGGCCTCGTCGTGCAAATCTACACCCGTCAGGGCGAGCGCGTTTCCGGCAACGGGATCGCCAAGATCGTCGACCTGAGCCAGATGCGCGTCATCACCGACATCGATGATCTGCATTTCAGCCGCGTCGCCCTTGGCGGCAAGGTCGAGGTCACGTTCCGCGGCAACTCGAGAATCTACACAGGCAAGATATCGCGCATCGTCCCCGTCGTGAGACGTCTGAAGCGCAGTCAGGCCGATATGGGCGAAGGCAACGTCAACCTGGTCGAGATCGAAATCGAGCTCGACGAGACGACCGGTATTCCCCAGGTACTGACCCGAGAGGCGCGCGTCACGTTCCTATGACGCCGCTAACGATAGGGCTCCAGCTACTGCGTACTTCGGGACTCGCCGTGCGCCTTAGCCTGCTTTCCCTGGCCCTGTTGCCGATCACCATGGCTGCTCATGCCCAACCTCTGCCGACGGGACCATCGGGCGTGGCCTTGGCTTTCGTGCTCCTGGGTGAAGGCAGTGACGGCAATCCCGTCCCGATGGTCAGGACGGTCGTGGAAGCAGCGGTCGCCTGTCCTGAGCTGCGGCTTGCCTCCGGCAAGGCCCAGCCGCCAATGACCCCGCGGCGGCGGCCGGAGGGTGGCGGGTTCGAGGACGTCCTGGTGTGCGAGGCGCGCTATCCGGTGGGTGAGGCCGCAAGCGTGTTCGCCGGGGGCAAGCGGATCGAGCTGCCCGCTATTTCTCTCGACACCCCGCGGCAAGTCCTGCTGATCGGCGATACAGGCTGCCGCGGCGACGTTCCGCAGAAGCCGCAATCCTGCAGCGGCGGCGGTTACGGCAAGGCATGGCCTTTCGCCAGGGTCGCCAGCGGCGAGGCGCGGCCCACCCCCGATCTGATCATCCATGTCGGCGACTACAACTATCGCGGCACGCCGGCCTCCTTCGTCCTGCCTCGCCGGGCCACCGGCTATCGGGAAGATCTCAAGGTTGCAGTCTACGACACGGGCGATCTGGACGACGATGACGATCCGCAGGTGACCATGGGCGCGACTTACTGGAGCCAGAACATACAGGGCAGTCCCGTCCCCGACGCATGGGCGGCATGGCGCGACGACTTCTTCCTTCCCGCCGCCAACCTCTTGCCGACAGCGGCCTGGGTTTTCAGCCGCGGCAATCACGAACTCTGCAGTCGCGCGGGGCCGGGCTGGTTCTACCTGCTCGACCCCGCCTCGCCCCTGCTCGGCCCGGGGCGCCATCAGGACTCCTGCCCACCACAGACCCCGGCCCATTGGCGGGCCGGTGCGTGGCCTCCGCCCCCCGCTTTGCCGTTCGACCGTGAGCCCTTCCCGACCGCGCCCAGCCAGCCTTACCGATTGCGCCTGGGCGGGCTGAACATCGTGGCCGTCGATTCGTCCAATGCCGCCGATGCCGTTCTCTACAACGGCGGCATGTATGTCGCGCAGTACCAGACAGTCGCCGACATGCTCACCGACAGCACGCCGACATGGATCGTCACCCATCGGCCGATCTGGGGCATCGTCAAGAAAATCAAGGGCGGCCCTTCTGGTGGCGAGCCGTATGGTTTCATCAACGTCACGCAACAGGCGGCCATCGCCGCCACCTTCTGGTCTGGCTTGCCCTCGAACGTGACGGCGGTCCTGGCCGGCCACATGCATCGCTTCCAGGCGATCGGCTTTGGCCATAGCCGGCCGCCGCAGCTCATCGTCGGCAACAGCGGCATGGAACTGTCTTCGGTTGAACCTCAGCCCTCCAATGAGAATTCCAAGCGGCCGGTTGCCGTGCCCAATCTCGACGGCGTCGACGCACTGGTGGTCGGCCTGGAAGAATTTGGCGCCATGGTGATCGCCCTTGGTGCGGCCGGCGCCTGGACAAGCGTGGTGTTGGGACCGGCCGGCAACACGCTGGCAAAGTGCGATTCGACCTGGCCGGGTCTGGGCGATGGGCGCTCCGTCTGTGTCCTCGAGTGATCCACCCGGCGGCCAGACACTCTGGCGATTCCGCCGAGAGCCCTGTACAGGTCGATGACATGAAAGTGGTTGCGTGGATTATCTAAGAGAACTGGCCGGGCGGGCCAATTTGAGCGCCACCTGGGAGGCCTGGTCGCCGCTCTATCGGGTTCTGGCGATTGCCGCAGCTCTGGCCTTCGCCTACTGGGCGCTGCGCTTCGCGGTTCCTGCCGTCCTGCGGATCCTGCGGCCGGTGCTGTTCGTGGCTTTCGCACTGGCTGCCGCCTGGGCACTGTTTCCGGAAGCAACCTGCTCGATCGAATTCATCTCCAAGCTGCCGGTCGTCTGCCCCCGCTAGACGCCTTCCCCCGGGAAGCGTTCGATGCGAACGTCGCCTCTGCCGATGTGGTGTGACATCGGAAGCAAGAGAGCTCGAAGAAACTGAAATGGTGGCCCCCATTGTTCGAATGACGGCCGTGCGCGGCCCGGCGCTGACCTTCACCGGCGATCCCTTCCGCGACGGCCTCGACGCCACGATGGTCCACGAACCCGACGCCATCGTCGCCATGGCCGACGGCCACATTGCCCACTTCGGACCGGCGAGCCTCATCGCGCCGCTGCTGCCGGCGGGCACCGAAGTTCTCGACTATGGCAGGGACGCCCTGATCTCGGCGGGCTTCGTCGACACCCATGTCCACTATCCGCAGACACCGATGATCGCCAGTCACGGCGCGCAGCTTCTGGACTGGCTGAACAAGTACACTTTCCCGACCGAGCTCAAATTCGCCGACAAGGCATACGCGCGTGACACCGCCAAACTGTTCCTGCGCGAGAATCTGCGCAACGGGATCACGACGAGCTGCGTCTACTGCACGGTCCATCCGCAATCGGTCGGCGCCCTGTTCGAGGAAGCCGAGGAAATCGGCCTGCGGCTGGCGGCGGGCAAGGTGTTGATGGACCGCAACGCGCCTTCGGCCCTGCTCGACACGGCGCAGTCGGGATACGACGAATCTCTGGCGCTGATCCGGAAATGGCACGGTCGCGGCAGGCTGCTCTATGCCATCACGCCGCGATTCGCCGGCACCAGCACGCCCGCGCAACTCGCCGCGGCGGGGGCGTTGTGGCGGGAAAACCGCGACTGCCTGATGCAGACCCACATCGCCGAATCGCGGGACGAGGTCGCTTGGATCAAGGAATTGTTCCCCGACCGGCGGAACTATCTGGATGTCTACGATCACCACGGCCTGTGCGGCGAGCGCGCCGTCTTCGGGCATGGCATCTGGCTGGACGAACCGGAGATGCATCGCCTGCACACCAGTGGGGCGGCGATCGCCCATTGCCCGACGTCGAATTTCTTTCTGGGCAGCGGCGCCTTCGATCTTGCCCGTGCCGTCAGGAAAGAGCGGCCGGTACGGGTCGGATTGGGAACCGACATCGGCGCCGGCACGTCCTTCTCGATCATGAGGACGCTCGATGCCGCCTACAAGGCGAGCCAGCTCAACGGCAACTCCCTGTCGGCCGGGCACGCCTACTACCTCGCCACGCGCGGCTCGGCCCGGGCGATGTATCTCGATGACAAGATCGGCAGCCTCGCTGCCGGCATGGAGGCCGATCTCGTGGTTCTCGACATGCGATCGACGCCGCTGATCGACTTCCGGATGAACGAGGCCAGGACATTTGCTGAACAGCTCTTCATCCAGATGACCTTGGGAGACGATCGGGCGGTGCAGGCCACCTACGTGGCCGGCCGGCTGGCCAACGCTCGAAAGCTGGACACCAACCGCTCCCCATAGTGTGAAATTTGGATGGCAGGCCATAAATGTGGTGGCCGGTCCGCGTCGTTCAGGGTACGATTTTCCCGGTAGCTGAAGGAGGTTGCTTATCCGTCCAAGGACCATGCGCCCCGACGGAGTCTGGATCACCGGTGGATTGCCCGCCGAGTGCCCTCTGAGCCGCACCTTCCGTACTGCCTGTCGTCGACGCCTCCGCTTGCGGGGGCGTTTTTGTTTTTCGGCGATCGGTTCCGTTCCTCTGTCCCCGTCCTCGGAGTACGCAAATGGCAAAACGCGCCACACGCCGCGCCAAACTGCACGCCGTCGATAGCGCCCGTGTTCACAACCTCGTCTTCGACAAGGCTCCGGCCAACGACAGGGATCAGAGTTACCTCCGAAAAGTCCGACCGCGCAGCGATAACCAACGCATATTGATGGAGGCCATAGAGGCTAAACCACTCACCGTCGTTCTTGGCCCGGCTGGCACGGGCAAGACCTATCTGGCGATCTGCGCCGCCGTCGAGGCGCTTGATTCCGGCACGGTCACGCGCATCGTGCTGTCGCGGCCTGCCGTCGAAGCCGGCGAAAATCTCGGCTTCCTGCCGGGCGACATGCGCGAAAAGCTCGATCCCTACCTGCGACCGCTGTGGGACGCGCTGAATGACCGGCTGGGCGCCAAGCGCCTGCGCCAGCACCTCGACGACGGCACCATCGAAATCGCGCCGGTGGCCTTCATGCGCGGTCGCACGCTCAACAACAGCTTCGTGCTGATCGACGAGGCGCAGAACTGCACCTACGGCCAGCTCAAGATGTTGCTGACGCGCCTGGGTTGGCACTCGACCATGGTGATGACCGGAGATCCCGACCAGACCGATCTGCTGCCGGAACTCTCGGGCCTGGCATCCATCGGCAAGAAACTGGACGGAATGGACGACGTGGCGGTGGTGCGTCTTTGTGACCAGGATGTGGTCCGCCACCCCCTGGTCGGGCGCATGCTGTCGGTACTTTGACGCGACCGAATTTATCCACAGATCGAAGCGCGGCGGACGATCGGACTGAATCAAGAACGTCCGCCGCGGCCAGAAGAATATGCGAGTCGGGATTTATCTAAATATCCATATAGTACAAATACTTAGATACCCTCCGAGGACTGATTGTCACCACGTCTCGATTGAGTCAATACAGTGACGTTGACGTAACGTTGGGCTGACGCTGAGTTTCTTCACAGACTTCCCCACACGCCCCAACTGCCTTGTCGTAGGGCATCCGCCGACCCATTGTGCGCGCCCATCCGGCCCCGAGCGATCACGCCCCCGTGAGTATCGAAACCGAGACTGAAACCGACCCGAAACCGAGCGAAGGAACGCTTGCCGACGGCATGGCGATCATCGCCGAGTTCGTGCGCACCCTGCCGCGCAAGCCTGGCGTCTATCGCATGATCGCGACCGACAGCGAGGTCCTCTACGTCGGCAAGGCAAAGTCGCTGCGCAGCCGGGTCGCGGCCTATACCCAGCCGACGCGGCTGGCGACGCGCCTGATGCGCATGGTGTCGGCGACCACGACCATGGAATTCTCGGTTACCGACAGCGAAGCCGAAGCGCTGCTGCTCGAGAATAATCTGATCAAGCGCTTCCGGCCGCGCTTCAATGTGCTGCTGCGCGACGACAAGTCGTTTCCCTACATCGTCATCCGCCGCGACACGGAATGGCCGCAGCTCGCCAAGCACCGCGGCACACGCGAGGCCGGCAACGAGTACTTCGGGCCCTTCGCCTCGGCGACCGCGGTCAACCGCACGCTTTACGCCCTGCAGCGCGCCTTCCCGCTGCGCTCCTGTTCCGACGGCGTGTTCACGACACGCACCCGGCCCTGCCTGCAATATCAGATCAAGCGCTGCACGGCGCCGTGCGTGGGACGCATCGAAAAGGACGAGTACGCCTCGATCGTCGATGAGGTGCGCGGCTTCCTGGGCGGACGCAACCGCGAGATCCAGCAGGCGTTGTCGCAACGCATGGAGCAGGCCTCGACCAATCTCGAATTCGAGGGCGCCGCGGTGCTGCGCGACCGCATCCGGGCGCTGACGCAGATCCAGTCGCATCAATCGATCAGCCTGCCGTCGATCGACGAGGCCGACATCTTCGCCGCTCACGCCGACGGCGGTCAGGTGTGCGTCCAGGTGTTCTTCCTGCGCGCCGGCCAGAACCTCGGCAATCGGGCCTATTTCCCGAGCCACGCCCGCGAGCTCGACGAGGCTGCCGTCCTGTCGGCCTTCATCGGCCAGTTCTACGAAGCGCGCCCGGCACCCAAGCTGATCCTGACCAGCCACGACGTCGCCGAGCGCGAGTTGCTGGAAAGCGCACTCGCCATCGGCGCCGGACAGAAGGTCGAAATCCGTCATCCCAAACGCGGCGACCAGAAGGATGCGCTCGATCAGGCCGTGAACAATGCGCGCGAGGCGCTGGCCCGACGATTGGCGGAACGCGGCACGCAACGCACGCTGCTCGAAGGCGTGGCACGCCTCTTCGGCCTCGACGCGCCGCCCGAGCGCATCGAGGTCTACGACAACAGCCACATCCAGGGCGCCGCCCCGATCGGCGCCATGATCGTCGCGGGTCCCGAAGGTTTCATGAAGAACGCCTACCGCAAGTTCAACATCAAGACCGAGGGCGCGGCGGGCGACGACTTCGCCATGATGCGCGAAGTGATGAGCCGCCGCTTCGGCCGGGCGCTGAAGGAAAATCCCGAGCGCGCATCCTCGAGGTCAAGCGGGGAGCATTGGCCGGACCTGGTGCTGATCGACGGCGGCCAGGGCCAGCTCGAGGCGGCGCGACAGGTGGCGACCGAACTCGGCCTGGAAGACATCGCCATGGTGGGCATCGCCAAGGGCCCGGACCGCAATGCGGGACGCGAGCGCTTCTTCATGCCCGGGCGCGCACCCTTCTCGCTCGAGCCGCGCGACCCCGTGCTCTATTTCCTCCAGCGCCTGCGCGACGAGGCGCATCGCTTCGCGATCGGCACTCACCGCACGCGCCGTGCGGCAGATCTCACGCGCTCGGCACTCGACGAGGTCCCGGGCATCGGCGCCGGCCGCAAGCGCGCCCTGCTCAACCACTTCGGCAGCGCCCGTGCCGTGGCCGTGGCCACGCTCGAAGACATCAAATCGGTGCCGGGCATCTCCGGGGCGACCGCCCAGAAAATCCATGACCACTTCAGGGGCGGTCGCTAAGGTGTCCCCACAGGCCCAATCGATGCTGTTCAACCTTCCCAATCTGCTGACCCTGTCACGGATCGTGGCGATCCCGCTGGTCGTCGCATGCTTCTGGCTCGATCGGGGCTGGGCGCAATGGCTGTCGATGATCCTGTTCGTGATTGCGGCGGTGACCGACTGGTTCGACGGCTATTTCGCCCGCCGCTACCACCAGATCTCCCGCCTCGGCCGCTTCCTGGATCCGATCGCCGACAAGCTGCTGGTCGCCGCGGCGCTGGTGATGCTGGTGGACAGCGGCACGTTGCGTGGCCTCAACGTCCTGGCGGCGATGATCATCCTGGCCCGTGAGATCCTGGTCTCCGGCCTGCGCGAATTCCTGGCCGAACTCAGGGTCGGCCTGCCGGTGAGCGCGCTCGCCAAGTGGAAGACCGCCGTGCAGATGGTGGCAATTGCCGCCCTGCTCGTGGGCGACGCGGCTTCGGTCTACGTCACGGAGGCCGGCATCGTCCTGATCTGGATCGCCGCCGCGCTCACCCTGATCACCGGCTACGACTACCTGCGCACCGGCCTGAAACACATGGCCGAGGACACGCCTGCATCGGGCGACCCGACATGAAGGTGCGCTACTTCGCCTGGATGAAACGTACCGTCGGCGTGGCGGAGGAAGAGATCGCCCTGCCCGCCGATGTCCGCACCGTGGGCGAGCTGGTGGAATGGCTGCGGACGCGCAGCGGCGGCCACGCCGAGGCATTGGCCGCGGGTGCCGCCTTCGGCACCGCCGTCGACCAGCGCACCACGACGTTCGACGCCCCTCTCGCCGGCGCCAAGGAAGTTGCGTTCTTTCCTCCCTTCACCGGCGGCTAGCGCCCGATGGCATTGCAATGACCGTACGCGTCCAGGAAGCCGACTTCGACATCGGCGCCGAGCTCGACCGCCTGACCGGCGGCAACCGGCGGATCGGCGGGCTGGCGGTGTTCGTCGGCCTGGTGCGCGAGATGCACATGCGCGACGGCCTGCATCGCGAGCGCATCGAGGCCCTCACCCTCGAACATTACCCAGGCATGACCGAGAAGGCGCTCGAGGACATCGAAGCCGAGGCCCGGCGGCGCTGGACGCTGGAAGCGACGCTGATCGTGCATCGCCACGGCCGCCTCGAAGCCGGCGACCGCATCGTGCTCGTGGCCGTAGGCTCCCCGCACCGCGACGCCGCCTTCGAGGCCTGCGAGTTCCTGGTCGATTGGCTCAAGACCAAGGCGCCGTTCTGGAAGCTCGAAGAAACGCCGGTCGGCGAAAAATGGGTCGAAGCCCACGAGGGCGACGACGCCGCTGCCGCCCGCTGGGCCAGCAAGCCCTAACCCTCGAAGTCCCCCTGAAAGTCCTGCCTTAAAGCCCAGGGCGAATGTCGGCTCTCCGCACGCCGGAAAGCCAATAACGGCGGGCTTTTCGCCCGCTATTTGTGGACACCTGAATGTATCGCGTGTTGTCCAGAATGGTGTCCGCGAGTCCGAGATGAGCCTTATTCCATTGGCTTTTGGACGATTCTCGATTTCTTCTTTTGCACGAACCCCGGCGCGCCTGTTTCCCGGGCGTCGTTAAGTATCTGTTCCCACGTCGTTATTCGGCGTGTGGTTGAGACGGGGTTGTTCTTGGGATTGTCCACGGGTCAGGACCCGCGGCGGCTGCACCAGGCCATAAAGGCGACCCGCAGGCGTGCTGCGGGAGGTCGTGCCGGAATGAAAAAGGCCGGCGCAATCCAAGCGCCAACCTATCAAAAAATATAGCAAATTCCTGCTGAACCTGCAACTTTTTCTTTGCAGCGTCCTTCAGTCGGCCGCGTTCAGGGCCTCCAGCACGCCGTGCACGGCCGCGACCACGTTCGCGCCCTCGCCGATCGCGGCACCGACGCGCTTCACCGAGCAGTAGCGCACGTCGCCGACCGCGAACACGCCCTGCACGTTGGTCTCGTAGGCCTTCGGCGGACGATCGGGACACGGCGCCTCGACATCGGTTCCGGTGCGGATGAACCCGGTCCTGTCGACGTCGATCCCGCAGTCCTTCAGCCATTCGGTCGCGGGTGCCGCGCCCAGAAACAGGAACACGTGCCGGATCGGCCGCACGGCATCCTCGCCGCTCACCCTGTTCCGCCAGCGCACACTCTGGAGTCCGGTCTGTTCCGACCCGATCAGGTCGACGATCTCCGTCCCCGCCAAGACCTCGATGTTCGGCGCCGCGTCGATGCGGTCGATCAGGTAGCGCGACATGGTCTCGGCGAGACCTTTGCCGCGCACCAGGATCCATACCTTCGCGGCATGGGCGGCCAGGAACACCGCTGCCTGCCCCGCCGAATTGCCACCGCCGACGATGATCGCCTCTGAATTGGTGCAAAGCTTGGCCTCGATGGGCGAGACCCAGTACCAGATCCCGCGATTCTGGAACTGCTCGAGATTGGGCAGGGCCAGCTTGCGATAGCGCGCGCCCGAGGCGATCACGACCGTCCTCGCCTGCACCCGCCAGCCGTCTTCCATCTCCAGGGCCATCGGCCGTTCGAGGCCGCCGCTGCAGTCGAGACGCGCCACGGAGAGAGGCAGGACGAACTGCGCCCCGAACTTCTGCGCCTGCACGAAGGCGCGGGCCGTCAATGCCTGCCCGGAAATACCGGTCGGAAAGCCCAGATAGTTCTCGATCCGGTTGCTGGCGCCGGCCTGGCCACCGAAGGCGCGCGCGTCGACCACCAGGACCTGCAGTCCCTCCGAGGCGGCGTAAACGGCGGTCGACAGGCCGGCGGGGCCCGCGCCGACGATGGCGATGTCGTAGAGGCGCGGCTCGGCGCTTTGGCGGAGCAGGCCGATGCAAAGCGCCAGCTCCTCTTCCGATGGATTGCGCAGGACCGTGCCGTCCGGACAGACCGCCAGAGGATAGTCGCCAGGATCGGGCGACAGGCGGGCGATCATCTGCGCGGCGTCGGGGTCGCGTTCGGGATCGAGGACGTTGTGAGGCTGGCCGTTGCGGGTCAGGAAGCTTTGTAGGCGAATCATGCCGGGCAAGGTCAGATCGCCCACCAGAATGGGGCCGGCGGCATTGGCCTCGATCAGATAGACGCGGCGCAGGATCAGCGACCGCATGACGCGCTCGCCCAGTTCCGCCTCGGCCACCATCAGGGCACGCAACCCATCGGGCGGGATGATCAGGATGTCGGCATCGGCCACCGCCCGGACATCGACCATGGCTGGCTGGCCCGAGAGTTCGGAGAGCTCCGCCGCAAATTCACCCGGTCCCATTTCGACGATCGGCGCAATATGACCGAGCCCGTCGTGGCGCAGGATCACGATCCTGCCGGTCAGGACCACGCACATGCCCTGGCCTGGCTCGCCGACCCTGGCGAGAAATTCGCCTTCCCGATAGCGCCGCCGTTCACCGAAATGGCCGATGCGCCCCAACTCGGCATCCGTGAGCACGGGATAGATCTGCGGGCGACGCGACTCCGCCGCCGCCGCCGTCTTCGACAAGCTGGATTCGGACATGGACCGTCGCCGCCCTAACTGTCCTTGTAGTTTTCGACCACGCTGGCCGATCGCGTCTCGGCCTGGTCGGGATCGCGGCCATACTCGCGCAAGGCGCGGCGTTGGCGCAGCAGGTCCCAGCAGCGATCGAGCTCGACGTTGATCTGCACCAATCTGTTGCGGTCGGCGGCCGACAGATCGGCATGGCCGTCGTGGAGCTTCTTCTCCTCGGCGACGAGATGCTCGATGTGGCCGAGAACGATCTGGTCTGTCGTGTGCTGAGGCGTGTGCTGAGCCATGGAGACCTCCTCCGGACGCTACCAAAGGCCCACCCTGGACCCGCTAACCCAACGCCACCAGTGCAAGATTCGTGACACCACGGTTGCGCAATCTGTCGGCCGCTATCAACGCACGCTGGCCGCTACGGCAGGCCAGCACGACCCTCCCCGATGGCATTTCCAGTTGCTCGATCGTATCGACAACCAACCGCCGGGCGCCGGCGAACGGCGACACAGGTACCTCGTCCAGGCCGCGCAGATCGACCACGAGATCGTCCGCCGTCACCGCCTCGGGGGCAATGAAAGGCACGAACGCGTCGGGCTCGGGACTGCCGGCAAAGCCGAATCCGCCGAACGCCAGCCGCTTCGCGTCGAAGGTGACCACACGGCTGAGCACGCTGGGCTCGAGATCGAGAAGAAGATGCAGCGCGAGATGGGCCTGCAGTCCGCCCATCACGGCCACGGCGGTGCCGAGCACGCCGACGGTGTCGCAGGTGCCGCCGTCGACCGACACTTCGGGGAAGACCGCGCGATAGCTCGGACCGCCACCGCAGAACGCACCCGCGTAGCCCGTCATGCCAATGACCGAGGCACTGACCAGCGGCTTGGCCGCGGCCTGGCAGGCATCGCTCAGGATGTAGGTGACGGCAAAGCTGTCGGCAGCGTCGACCACGAGGTCGGCCGCCGCGACCAGTCGGGCAGCGTTCTGCGGCGTCAACCGTTCGGCATGAACGGCGACATTCAAGCCAGGATTGAAACGCTGCAACGCCGCGCGCGCGACCTCGACCTTGGGCTTGCCGATATCGGCCATGGTGTAGAGCGGCTGGCGGTGAAGGTTCGTCTCCTCGACCACGTCATGATCGACGATCACGAGGCTGCCCACGCCGGCACCGGCGAGATACTGCATCACCGGACAGCCGAGGCCACCGGCGCCGACGATCAGGACTGAGGCGGCAGCAAGCCGTGCCTGGCCTGTATCGCCCACCTCCGGCAACACGGCCTGGCGGGCGTAGCGGCCGCTCATTTCAGCCTCCGTGTGGTCGCTAGCCAAAGCCGCGCCTGACCGATGGGATCGGCATGGTTCACGATGTCGCCCACGACCGAGGCGATGTCCGCCCCGGATTCCAGGCAAAGCAGCGCACGATCGAGCGTCAGTCCTCCGATCGCTACCAGCGGCCGGCCGCCGATCAGCTTCTTCCATTCGCCGAGGCGCGCGGGACCCTGCGGCGCCCACGGCATCTGTTTTAGCTTGGTCGGGTAGATCGGGCCCAACGCGACATAGTCGGGATCAATCGCGAGTCCCTTCTCGAGTTCGGCGTGATCGTGCGTGCTGACGCCGATGCGGATACCGGCACGACGCAGCGCCTTCACGTCGGCATCGACCAGATCCTCCTGACCGAGATGGACCCAGGCGCAACCCTCGTCGATGGCGACCTGCCAATAGTCGTTGACGATGAGATCGGCGCCATGCGTCGCGCAGACCTCTTTGGCCTCGCGCACCTGGCGACGCACCTCGGCATCGGGCTGCGTCTTGATGCGCAACTGGATGAGTTTGACCCCGGCCGGCACCAGCCGCGTCACCCAATCGACATCGGGCACGACGGGATAAAAGGGATCGAGCATGTCCGGCTTCACTCTTCAGTCTCCAAGTCTTCAATCTCCAAGTGCTGCTTTGCCGATCACCGGCGTGGAAGGGGCTGCCATGTCGCGCGGCTCCAGCGGCTGGGCAAGAAAGGCCGTGCGGCCCGCTTCGACTGCGAGGGCGAAGGCCCGCGCCATGGCCACGGGATCGCCCGCCTCGGCCACCGCCGTATTGAGCAGCACCGCGTCGTAGCCCATCTCCATGGCGGCCGCCGCATGGGACGGCACGCCGAGCCCGGCATCGACCACCAGCGGAATGTCCGGGAAGTGGGCCCTGAGCGACTTCAGGCCATAGACATTGTTGAGACCGCGCGCCGAACCGATCGGTGCGCCCCACGGCATCAGGACGCGGCATCCCGCCTCCACCAGGCGGTCGGCGACCACGAGATCTTCGGTCGTGTAGGGGAAGACCTCGAAGCCGTCCTCGGACAGGATCCGCGCCGCCTCGACCAGCCCGAACACATCGGGCTGCAAGGTGTCGGACTCGCCGATGACCTCGAGCTTGATCCAGGTCGTGTCGAACAGCTCGCGCGCCATGTGCGCGGTCGTCACCGCTTCCTTCACCGAATGACAACCCGCGGTGTTGGGCAGCACGCGCACGCCGAGCGCCCGCACCAGCGACCAGAAGCTCTGGCCGGCACGCTCGCTGCCGCTTTCGCGCCGCAGCGACACCGTCACGACTTCGGCTTCCGACGCCTTGATCGCCTCGGCGAGCACGGCGGGCGATGGATAGCGCGCCGTGCCGAGCAGCAGGCGCGAGCCGAGCTCTACGCCGTAGAACGACATCGCCTAGCCTCCCTGCCCATCTCTACCCCCCCTGCATCGGGGCAACGACTTCTATGCGATCGCCCTCGGTCAGTTTGGTACCGGGGCGAGCGGTCGCTGCCACAAAGCGGCCGTTGATGGCGGTCGCGATCTTGCGACCGCCGAAGCCCATGGCGTCGAGCGCCGCGGCCAGGGTGCCGGCGTCGACCTCGCGCACCTCATCGTTGAGGAATATTCGCATCCGCCATCTCCAGCATGTCAGTCGACTCGACAATAAGGCCGGCGACCTCACGGGCAAGCGCCGGCGCCAGCAGGAAGCCGTGGCGATAGAGGCCATTGGCGCGAACGATACGGCCCTGGCGCTCGACCCTCGGCAGATTGTCGGGGAACGTCGGGCGCAGATCGGCGCCGAGCTCGACGATTTCCGCCTCGCCGAACGACGGATGCAGGGCGTAGGCCGCATTCAGCAGTTCGACCGTGGAGCGCACGGTCGCAGCCCCGCGCCGTTCGCTTTCGACCATGGTGGCGCCGATCATGAAGCGGCCGTCGCCGCGCGGCACGATGTAGAGCGGGATCCGCGGGTGCAGCATGCGGATGGGCCGCGCGAACGTGACGTCGCGGGAGCGCACCACCACCATTTCGCCGCGCACGCCGCGCAGGTCAGGCAAGGCATCGCGCGCGGCAAAGCCGCGGCAGTCGACGACTGTTTCGCCGGGCGCCTCTTCAGGCGACATTTCGACGCCGAAGCGGAGGACCACGCCCCGGTCCGTGAGCCGTTCGACAAGTGCTGCCAGCGCCAGGCGCGGATCAAGATGCGCTTCGTCGGGAAAGAACAGCGCCCGGCGGAAGCGGCCGGCGAGATCGGGCTCGAGGGCCGCAATCCGCTCGGCATCGACCCATTCGAAGCGTTCGGTGCGCTGGGCGAACCGCGTGAGATCCGATGCATCGCGCGACTGGGCCACGACAAGGCTGCCCTTGCGGACGGTGGCGGGAAAATGACGCGCCCACCAATCGATGGACGGCGCGCCCCTCTCGGCGACCATGGCGTCGGTCGTGGCGCGCTCGCACCACGGCGCCAGCATGCCGCCGGCCTGCCAGGAGCAGGCCCCATCGCCCAGCGCGCGGCCGCGATCGACCACGTCGACAGTCACTCCGCGCAGGCTCAATTCCAGCGCGCAGCAAAGGCCTGCGACGCCAGCGCCGATCACGGTGACAGAATGTCGTTTCACTCGACGAACTCCCGTTCCTTCGCCGGCATGATCCGGAGCAGGTTCAAAGGGTTCAGCCGGCCGGCTGTCTCAGCCCGGTCCCCTTGCGGACACCGGACACCCCTCGGACATTGTTAAAAAAGGGGATTGCGCGCCCCGATGTCAAGCGGCTCAGCCTCGGACTCCCTCTCCGCCACGAAGTGGGGGAGAGGGTGGGGCCCATTGCGCAGCAATGGGAGGGTGAGGTGGTGCCCGACGCGGAAAGGCTGTCTCGTTGGGCGAGCCCC
>JAQSDW010000200.1 GCA_029946105.1 Reyranella sp.
TCCTTCGGCTGCATCGGCGCCGACGGCACCTGCGTCGGCCTGTTGGAGATAAGCGGCGCGGGCGGGGGGATGCCGAGCGGCATGGGCGCGGCCTGTACCGGCGGCTGTGGTTTCGGCGGGGGCGGCGGAGGCTCCGACGTCTTTGGGACTTCGAAGGTGATCTCGATCGCCTCCTCGCCGGGCGGTGCTGGCTGGTGCACAGACATCCACCACAGCGCCAGGATCACCAGCGCATGCAGCAATACCGCCAGCGCAAGCGCCGGGGGCGACATACGGTCGGAACGGTAGGAGAGGGCGCTGACGGCGGGAGTCACGAAGTCCTGTCAAAAAGCTGTGGTCAAAGACCTTGGCTGTCCTGCCGGCAGTTTACCGGTCTTGGCGGCGCGAGACGACGGCGCGATCTTGTTCTAATTTTGACCGTTTCCGGAGGAGTCACGGGTTAAAAGTCCCAACCTTCCAGCTCATCGTCGAGGGGGCTCCTCAGGTCACAAGAGTTGTCTCCTGCTCGATGGCACAGGCAAACACCATGCCCAGGAGGATGATGGCCGATCTCGGTGCAAAGAGCGCCACGCTCGATCTCAAGACACCGGAAGGTCGCGCCATTCTGTAGAAGCTGGCCGCAAATTTCTCCGGAAGGAGCGGGCTTCAATCTCGCACATCGAGGCCGACGCTATTGACAAGTTTTCGAGGCGCGACGGATAGTCGATGCGCGTCAGTTGAGCCGAAAGAGCCGACAACGCCAAGCCGACGTTAACTGAGTCGCGCTAGGGAGGTAATCATGTTCCGGCAAATCGCGAGAGTTGCCACTTTTGCTATTATTTTGGTTGTTGCCATCACTGGGTTCTCTCACGCCCAGGAACAGAAGGGCACACTCGTCTTCGCTGTCGAAACGCTCAGTGCGCAGACGCTTGATCCGATTCTCGAAGGGCGACCTGGCAACGCAGTCTACCAAGCGGTCATGTACGACTCGCTGGTCGGCTTCGATATCGAAAAGGGCGGCGTCGGCCCCGGTGTCGCCGAGCGCTGGGAACTCTCCGCCGACGGCCTAACCTGGACCTTCTTTCTCCGGCCCGGCCAGACGTTCCATAATGGTGACAAGCTCACCGCGCACGACGTCAAGTTCAGCCTCGAGCGCCAGATGGGACCAGGCTCGTTGGCCTCGGCTGCGGCAAGCATGAGGCGCACGATCAAGAACATCGAAGTGGTCGACGACCTGACGGTGAAAGTGCAAACCAACACTCCGCAGATCGGCCTGCCAGCTGGACTGTCGCGCGCTGTGGCGCCGGAGGGCGCCGTCATGCCCAAGGCCTATATCGAGCGGGTCGGCGAAGAGGAGTTCCGCAAGAAGCCGATCGGCAGTGGTCCCTGGAAGTTCGTGCGCAACGTCCCGGGCGACCGGATCGAGTTCACTGCCGTCACCACGCCGCACTGGCGCGGCCGCCCGCATTTCAAGGATCTGCATCTTCTGTTGGTACCGGAAGAGAGCACGCGCGTGGCCATGGTGCGCACTGGCGAGGCGGCTATTGCGTCGATCGGACCCGAAACGATGCTCGGTGCCTCGCGCGCCGGGCTGGAGGTGCTGTCGGTGCCGGGCACGATGCAAGCGGTCTTCCAGTTCTGGGGCACTTACAAACCGGAGGTGAAGGACTCGCCGATCGCCAAGGCGCGCGTGCGCCAGGCGCTCTCGCTGGCGATCGACCGCAAGCAGGTGATCGAGCACGTCATGAACGGCAGGGCGCGGATGCCGTACCCCTTCGCCACGTTCGGCTACACCGACTATTTCAGCGCCGATCGTTGGGAGAAATGGGCGGCCGAAGCCTACCGCTACGATCCCGTGCTGGCGAAGAAGATGCTCGCCGAGGAAGGCTATCCCAACGGCTTCGAGCTGAAGTTCGCCAACACGGCGCTGCCGGGCACGCAGTTCATGGTCGATATCGGCACCGCGATCGCCGACATGTGGACCAAGGTCGGCGTCAAGGTGACGATCAAGCACTACGAGTGGGGCTCATTTGCGCCAATGGAGCGTGGCGACCAGGCCGGGCTCATCGGCTGGGCTTCGATGTACCGCACGGCTGGCCGGCCCGATGCGCCGTGGCGCTACGACGGCGCGTTTTCGCCGGAGAGCATTCAGCGCCTGCTGGGCGACAAGGAAAACTGCCAAGAAACGTGCCAGGAGTACGTCAAGACTTCCCGCGCCCTGGGGTCCGAACTCGACAAAACCAAACGCACGGCGCTGACCGACCACATGGTCGAGGTGACGGCCAATTCGTGGACGGTGATTCCGATCCTCGAGGGCATGGGCTACTACGCGATCAACACAAAAAAGGTCGGGCAGTTCGCCCCGATCACCGGCCGGCATGAGCTGGGCGACGTGTTCGAGCGCATCCCGCGCCCGGAAGAGAAACCCTGGAAGAAGTGAGCGCCTGGGCGAGGCTGGGCGCGCCATGAAGCGCTACGTCGCGCGCCGTTTGATGCAGGGCGCGGTCCTGCTCTGCATGGTGGCGACCATCGTGTTCTTCCTGGGCCGGCTGACCGGCAATCCGGTCGACCTGATGTTGCCCGAGGATGCGACCGCCGAGGATCGCGCGGCGCTCACCCAGACGCTCGGCCTCGACGGTCCGATCCTCGACCAGTTCGCGATTTTCGTCGGCAAGGCGATCCACGGCGATCTCGGCATGTCGATCCGCATGAAGCAGCCGGCGGTCGATGCGTTCTTCGATCGCCTGCCCAACACGCTCGTGCTCATTCCCTGGGCGATCCTGCTCGGCATGCTGCTTGGCATCCCGCTCGGCGTGGTGGCGGCGCTTCACCGCGGCGGCCTGATCGATCGCGCCGCGGGCACGGTCGCGGTGCTGGGTGTCGCCATGCCGAGTTTCTGGCTCGGCATTCTGCTGATCTTCGTCTTCAGCGTCGAACTGGGCTGGCTGCCATCCGGACGCATGGGCGGCCCGGCGCACTATGTCCTGCCCGTCATCACGCTGGGAACGTTCCTCGTGGCCGGCTTCATGCGCATCACGCGGTCGGCCATGCTCGAGGTGATGGAAAGCGAATTCGTCAAGCTCGCGCGCATCAAGGGATTGAGCGAGGCAGTCGTGATCTGGAAGCATTGCCTGCGCAACGCCCTGATCCCGGTGCTGACCCTGTGGGGCGTGTTCGTCGGCAACCTGATCACCGGCGCCATCGTGACCGAGACGGTGTTTGCCTGGCCTGGCATCGGTCGCCTTACCTACGAGGCCGTGATATACCGCGACTTCCCGCTGCTGCAGGCGGTGATCATCCTGAAATCGATCCTGATCCTCTCGATCAACCTCGCCGTCGACATCCTCTATGCCTATGTCGATCCGCGTATCCGGCTCGCCTGACCATGGCCCTTGCCGAACGTCCGCCCTCGACTGACGCCGCCGCGCCGCGCTTCTCGTTGTGGCGTCTGTTGTGGCCGATGGGCAGCAAAGCGCGTGTGCGGCGCACGGCGCGCGTGCCCTGGATACCGATCGCGATCATCTCGGTGATCGTCCTCATGGCGCTGTTTGCGCCGTTGCTGGCACCTTATTCGCCGATCGACCAGACCTTGCGCGACAAGTTGCTGCCGCCGGCCTGGATGACGGGCGGCAGCGACAAGTACTTTCTCGGCACCGACGCCTTCGGTCGCGATATCCTGAGCCGCCTCATCTACGGTGCTCGGGTCAGCTTGATGGTGGCGGTGCTCGCGCTGACTGTGGGCGGCGGCGTCGGCCTGGCCGTCGGCATCATCGCGGGCTATGTCGGTGGCGCGGTCGACAGCGTGCTGATGCGTCTGGTCGATGCGGCCTTCACCTTCCCGGCCATCCTGTTTGCGCTACTGCTCTCCGTCACCATGGGCCAGGGCCTGGGCACGCTGGTCATCGCCATCACCCTGCTGCTGTGGGCGAGCTTCGCGCGCGTGATCAGGGGCGAGGTGCTGGCGCTTCGGCAACGCGACTTCGTGGCGCTGGCCAGGGTGCGCGGTTGTTCGGCCCCACGCATCATGCTGACGCACATCCTGCCCAACGTGCTCAATACCTTCATGGTCCTGGTCACGCTCAACATCGGCGTCGTGATCATCGCCGAGGCGACGCTGAGCTTTCTCGGCGCCGGTATCCCGCCACCGACGCCGACCTGGGGCTTGATGATCTCCGAAGGGCGTGGGCGCATCGCCGACGCCTGGTGGGTGGCGCTGATTCCCGGTATCGCCATCACGCTGATGGTGCTCTCGGTCAACCTGTTCGGCGACTGGCTGCGCGATCGGCTCGACCCGAGGCTGCGCCAGCTATGACGCCGGATAGGAAGGGCGAGACCGTTCTCGAGGTCCGCGATCTGCACACTCATTTCTTCCTGCGCCGCGGCGTCGTGAAGGCGGTCGATGGTGTGAGCTTCTCGCTCCGGCGCGGCGAAGTACTGGGCCTGGTGGGCGAATCGGGTTGCGGCAAAAGCCTGACGGCGCTGTCGCTGATGCGCCTGCTGCCGAAGGGCGGCGCCCAGACCATCAAGGGCGAGGTGCTGCTCGATGGCGAGAATATCCTGGAGCGCACGCCGGCCGAGATGCGACAGATCCGCGGACGCCGCATCTCGATGGTGCTGCAGGATCCGCAGACCTCGCTCAATCCGGTGTTCACGATCGGCGACCAGTTGCGCGAGGCCATCGTGCGTCGCAAGCGGGCACCGCATGCCGAGATCATGAAGGAGGCGGTGGCGGCGCTCCGTCGCGTCGAGATCGCGGCGCCCGAGCAACGCATCGGCCAGTATCCGCACCAGATGAGCGGCGGCATGAAGCAACGCGTCGTGGGAGCCATCGCCATCAGCGGCGAACCCGGAGTGCTGATCGCCGACGAACCGACCACCGCGCTCGACGTCACGATCCAGCTGCAATACCTGAAGCTGCTCAAGCGCCTGCAGGCCGAGACCGGCATGGCGATCCTGTTCATCACCCACGACTTCGGCGTCGTCGGACGCATGTGCGATCGCGTGGCCGTGATGTACGCCGGCCGTATCGTCGAATGTGGTCCGGTACGGCAGATCTTCGAGGCGCCGCAGCACCCTTACACCCGTGCGCTGATTGCTTCGGTGCCCAAGATGACCGGTCCGGTTGGCCGGCTCACCACGATCGAGGGGCAGCCGCCGTCGCTGATGGACCTGCCGGTGGGCTGCCGTTTCGCCTCGCGCTGCGCCCATGTCGAGCAGCGTTGCCTCGACGCCTATCCGGGCACGGTCCGGGTCGGCGAGGAGCATACCGCCGATTGCTGGAAGGTTATGCCGGCATGAGTGAGGAGGTGCCGCTGCTCCGCGTCGAGGGCGTCCGCAAGCACTTCGCGCTCACCAAGGGCATCCTGTTCACACGTACGCTCGGCCACATCAAGGCCGTGGATGACGTATCCTTCGATATCCGGGCCGGCGAGACGCTCGGCCTTGTCGGCGAGTCGGGGTGCGGCAAGACCACGACTTCCCGGATGATCCTAAATCTCGAGGAACCGACCGAAGGTCGGATCCTGCTCGAGGGCGAGCCGATCCACGCACTGCGGGGCGAAGCGCTCAGCGCCTATCGCGCCAAGGTTCAGGCAGTGTTCCAGGATCCCTGGTCGTCGCTCAATCCGCGCATGAAGGTGGGGCGGACCATCGCTGAATCGCTGATCGTCAACGCCTGGGGAAACCGGGCGAGGATCGACGAGCGGGTGCGCGAGCTGTTGGTCCAGGTCGGCTTGCGGCCCGAGCAGGCGCAGCAATACCCGCACGAGTTCAGCGGCGGCCAGCGTCAGCGCGTGGCGCTGGCCGCGGCGCTGGCGTCGCAGCCCAGGCTGATCGTGCTCGACGAGCCGGTTTCGGCGCTTGATGTGTCGATTCGCGCCCAGATGATGAATCTCCTGAAGGACATCCAGGAGAAGGACAATGTGGCCTACCTGCTGGTGGCGCACGATCTCGCCACCGTGCGCCATATGGCCGACCACACGGTGGTGATGTATCTCGGCAAGATCGTCGAGCGCGCTCCGACCGCCGCCCTGTTCGAGGACGTCCGGCACCCCTATACCAAGGCCTTGTTCTCGGCTGTGTTGGTGGCGTGGCCGGGGCAGGCCGCCGCGGAGATCGAGCTCAAGGGCGAGGTGCCGTCGCCCCTTGATCCGCCGTCCGGCTGCCGCTTCCACACGCGCTGCCCCAATGTCATGCCGCACTGCTCGCAGCGTGAACCTGAGCTGCGTGAGGTCTCGTCCGGTCACTTTGTTGCCTGCCATCTGTTCGAATAGGAGAGAGCGTCAATGTCCGCACCACCCAGCTCCTCGTCATGGGGCCCGCTGCAGGGCGTAAAGGTTGTCTCCTGCTCGACGGCGCAGGCGGGCACCGTGCCCTGGATGCTGATGGCCGACCTCGGCGCCGAGGTGATCAAGATCGAGACCCCGGACGGCGGCGATGCGTCGCGCCGCATGACCGTGCTGCCGGGCAAGGGCAGTACCTTCTTCGAGACCAACAATCGCGGTGTGAAGAGCGTGACGCTCAACCTCAAGACACCGGAGGGCCGTGCGGTCCTGCACAAGCTCGTGGCCAAGGCCGACATCTTCGGCCAGAACTTTCGGCCCGGTGCCGCCGAAAAGAACGGCTTCGGCTGGGACGATCTTCGCAAGCTCAACCCAAAGCTGGTCTATGTCTCGATCTCGGGCTACGGCCCCAATGGGCCGCATGCCCATCTGCCGGGCACCGATTCGATGGCCCAGGCGCTGGGCGGCATCGCCGAGGCCTATTCCATGCCGGGTCAGAAGATGCGTACCGGCGTGGTCTCGGTGGCCGACGAGACCTGCGCCATCCTGGCCTTTGGCGGTGCGCTCGCAGCACTCACCCATGCGCGCACGACGGGCGTTGGTCAGAAGATCGACCTCTCGCTGCTGGGTGGGCAGATCAGGTTGATGGGCTGGACCTTCACCACCGCCATGTGGCGCGACAAGAATCCCGTGACCGGGCAGGCGCGCATCACCGGCACGGCGCAGCGGCCCGGCATCAGCGCAAGCTTCGACGACAGGGATGGCAAGCCGCTGGTGTTCCAGCTCGTCGGTCCGGAGAACTGGAGGGACGCCATGACGGCGCTCGGCTTCTGGCCGCGGCTGGTCGAAGCGGGCTTCGAAAATCTGGGCGTCATCATCGACAATGACCCCAAGCGCATCGAGCTTCTGGCCTTGCTCGACACCCTCTTCGCCACCGGCGTGCGCGACGACTGGGTGGCGAAGTTGCGCGGCGCCGACATCGTCTCCGCGCCGATCAACACGCTGCTCGAAGCCTCCAACGATCCCGATGTGCTGGCCAACGGCTATGTCACCCACGTCGATCACCCGAAGCACGGCAAGCTCAAGGTGCACGGCACGCCCTGGAAATTCTCCGAGACGCCGGCCAAGCCCGGCATCGCGCCCGAGCTCGGCGAGCACAACGATGCCGTGCTCGGTGAACTCGGCTACACCGCTGCCGATCTGGCGGACCTGCGGGCGCGAAAGATCATCTAATCTCTCTTCCTGGAGATCGTGTCGTGAGAATGTCGACCATCGCCTTTTGCCTGGGGTTTGGCTTTGCAGACCTGCTGCTTGCCGGACCCGCGGCGCGGGCCGCCGATCCGGCGACACAGACCATCGTCCTGCTGCGCCACGGCGAGAAGCCGCCGGCGGGCCTGG
The DNA here is from genome assembly GCA_029946105.1 of Reyranella sp. Taxonomy (GTDB): domain Bacteria; phylum Pseudomonadota; class Alphaproteobacteria; order Reyranellales; family Reyranellaceae; genus Reyranella. Next base: position 7,659 of record JAQSDW010000200.1, read on the forward strand.
GCCAGCTCGATTGCCAGGGCCTCAACCGGGCGCTGGCATTGCCGCCGGTCCTGGCACGGAAATTCGGCCGGCCGGCCGCGATCTTCGCCCCCAATCCGGCGACGCGGGTCAGGGACGAGGGCGGCATCTACGACTATGTCCGGCCACTGGCGACGATCGAGCCCACCGCCATTGCGCTGGGTATGCCGGTCGATGCGAGCGTGGGCTTCACCGACACCGATGGGCTGCAGCGCCGGCTGGGCGAACCTCATCTGCACAACGCTCTGGTGTTCGTGGCGTGGGAGCACATGCGAGCCCAGCAAGTTGCGCGATCGCTGATGGCTCGGCACGGCGGCGATGCCGACATCGTGCCGGCGTGGCACGACAACGACTTCGATAGCCTCTACATCGTCAGGATCGTGCGCACGGGCGATCGCGTGAAGGCGAGCTTCGAGCATGCGCAAGAGGGCCTGAACGGCCAGCCGCGGAACTGCCCCGGCTGACCTGGCGTCGCTCCCCCCTCTGCCGAGAGGATGCGTCATCCACAGGTGTCGCCTCGGTTCTGCCGCGAATATCGCCCAGCCTTCCGCAAACATTCCTTGGCTGGAGGGCATCGTATGCAAGCTCGATTTTCCGTGACATCGAACAGTCCCGCGCCCGCGGCAGGCCTCGCGGCGCGTGTTCGCGACTACGCCTTGCTCTTCGGCAGTGCCGGCCGACTCCTGAAAGCCTATCTTCGCCGGCGCGCCAACTCGGTCCACGCCTGCTCGAACTAGAGCCCTTTTGTCGCATATGTCGCGGGTCGTGGTAACGTTCCCGCCATGTGCGAACTCTTCTGCCTGTCCAGCCGCCGCCCGACCCGCGCCACCTTTTCGCTCAAGCGCTTTGCCGCGCACGGCGCCCCCGATGGCCGCAACATCGACGGTTGGGGCGTGGCCTTCCACGAAGGCCGCGACATCCGCCTCTACAAGGAGCCCGAGCCGGCGGGCGATAGCCCGTGGGTCACCTTCATCGAACGGCGCGCGCTCTCGACTGGGCTTCTGATCTCGCACATCCGCCGCGCCACCTGCGGCGCCAACTCCCATGCGAACACCCAGCCTTTCGCGCGTGAGCTCGGTGGGCGTATGCATCTGTTCGCGCACAATGGTGGCTTCGACGACATCGCCGTTCGGTTCGCGGCGGCGGCGCATCGCTTTCATCCCGTCGGCGAAACCGACTCGGAAATGGCATTCTGCCTTCTGCTGGAACGTCTCGTGCCGCTGTGGGAGGGTCCTGCCGCGCCGTCACTGGACGCGCGGTTGGCAGTTCTGAATGCCTTCGCAGCCGAGATGCGGCCACTCGGCATCGCCAACTTCCTCTACAGCGACGGCGAATACATCTTCGGCCATGGTCACCGCCGCACCCAGGCCGATGGCATTGTGGCCCCGCCCGGCCTGTGGGTCCGCCATCGCCATCGCGCCCCTTCAGGTTCAGCCGGTACGGCACCGGCGCCGGAAGAATCCGGAGTCACCCTTCATGCCGGCGATCACCACCACGCGGGCGAAGTCCAGGACATGGCGCTCCTCGCCAGCGTTCCCGTGACCGCGGGACACTGGCGGCCGCTCGCCGAGGGCGAGATCGTCGTCCTGTCCGCGGGCGAACTCGTGCCGGCCTGAGTCCTAGAGACCCTGCGCGCCGGCCACCGCGATGGCCTGGCCGGTCACCCATGAGGCGAGTGGCGAGGCGAGGAATAACGCCACATTGGCGATCTCCTCGGGATAGCCCATGCGGCCGAACGGGATCGAGGCGAGCGTGCCGTTGTAAAGGGCGGGATTGTCGGTCTTGCGCCGGTCCCAGACGCCGCCGGGAAATTCGATCGAACCGGGCGCGATGCAGTTCACCCTGATGCGGTCCTTGGCGTACATCGCGGCCTGCGTGATGGTGTAGTGGATCACCGCCGCCTTGAGGGCGCCATAGGGCGGCTGCCGCGCCGCGGGGTGAAGCGCCGAAATCGAAGAGATGTTCACCACGCTGCCCTGGCTCTTCTTCAGTGCGGGCAAGGCTTCCTGGGTGGCGTGCACGATCGACATCATGTCGACCGCGAAGTTGCTGTTCCAACCCGCGTCATCATCCGACGAGCCGAAGGCCGAGGCGTTGTTGACGAGCAGGTCGCATCCGCCCAGTGTCGTCACGGCGTCGCGGATATAGCCGCGCACTGCGTCTCCCTTGGCGAGATCGGCGCTGGCGGCATGTGCCTTGTGGCCGAGCTTGGCGATCTCCGCCCGTGTCTCCTCCAGCGTCTTGGGATCGCGGGCGCAGATCGAGACGTCGCCGCCGCACGCCGCGAAGCCCATGGCGATGGCCTTGCCGATGCCCCTGGAGCCGCCGCAAACGATGGCCTTCTTGCCAGCGAAATCGATCTTCATCACCACGTCTCCCTCTTGTCCTCGAATGGCCGACACCGTGGCGGCGACCGCTTCCGAAGGCAAGCCGGGATCAGCCGGGCGGCAGCAGTGCCTGGATGCGCCGCAGGAGTTCGGGATACTTGTAGGGTTTCACGAGGAGAACTTCACCGTCAGGACCGGGTGAGGGGACCTGGCCGGATGTCAGCAGCACTTTCACCTTTGGCTGCTCCTTCCTGATCCAGCGCGCCAACCCGAACCCATCGAGGCTGCTACCCGGCAAATGGATATCAGCGAAGACAAGGTCGACCGGCACGCCTGCGTTCAGGATACGGACCGCCTCGTCGGCGCTGCTTGCCTCGATGATGGCGAAGCCCAGTTGCCGCAACTGGTCGGCCACGACGAGGCGCACGAGCACCACATCCTCGACGACGAGGATGGTGGGCTTCGCCCTGCCGGACGGCTCATCGTGGATGCCCTCTGCTGCGTTCATCACCACTCACGCTAATGTAGATACCTTCGGCACGCTGCAGCGTGAGAATCGTTCCGAACAATCATACAGGCAAGCACAATAACTTTTCCGCGTGTGGGAACCGAGCCTGCGGGCGAGCGTTTTTTCACGCCATGACTGCGCTTCACATCCCCACCGGCCAGACCGGCAAGCCACCGCCCACCGTACTGGTCATCGCTGACGAGGTGTTGGCCCGGATGGCGGTCTCCGACTATCTGCGCGAATGCGGCTACGCCGTCGTCGAGGCGAGCGACGCCACCGAGGCGATGGAGGTGCTGGAAGCCGACGTCAGCGTCGACATAGCCTTTGCCGATTTCGCCCTGCCGGACAGTCCGGAAAGTTTTGCGCTGGCGCAATGGATCAGGCGCGAACGTCCAGCGATCAAGGTCATCCTGACATCGGGCGTTGCTCCGACCGTCAAGGCGGCGGGCAAGCTCTGCGATGACGGCCCAATGCTCGCGAGGCCTTACCACCCTGCCGACCTCGAGCGCCGGATTCGCGCGCTGCGCGGCTTGTCGGAAAACTAGTCGGTCAACTCGAGAGGGGGAGGCTCGCCATGGGACCGATCGCCAGACGCATCGCCAGGATCCTGGCCTGGGCGGCGGGAATTCTTCTGTGTCTGGTCGTCGCCGCCGCGGGCGCGCTCTACCTTTTCCTGACGTCGGACTATCTTCGCGGCCAGCTCGAAGGTCGTGCCGGCGACTACACGGGACGCAAGACCCGGATCGCCGCCTTTTCGATCGGCTGGGTACCGGCGGGCTGGAATGTCACTGCGAACGTCCAAATTGACGGCGTCGAAATCGCCAACGCGCAATGGGCCAAGACCCCGCATATGCTGAAGGTCGGGCAGGTCGATTTCGATCTCCGACTGTGGCCGCTGCTGAAGGGCGATCTTGTTCTGCCACGCCTCGTGCTGCGCAAGCCCGAGGTTCAGGTCGAGGTCGGCGACAAGGAGCAGCTCAACTGGAGCATCGGCGAGGCGCCGGGCACCGTCGGCGTCGCCAAGGCGATCGAACCGGACAGTCGCTATGGCACACCGTTGATCGGTCAGCTCGAGATCACCGAGGGCAAGCTCGGCTACCGCGATTCGAAGCGCAAGCTCGAGCTCGACGGCACCGTGACGACGGCCACCGGCAAGGCGGGTGGCCAGCCGCAGGCCGAGCTGGCCCTCAAGGGCACGCTCGAGGGTCAGCCGCTCGCCGTCCGCTTCGTCGGCGGTTCGATCCTGATGCTGCGCGACACGGAGCGACCTTATCCCCTCGACATCGATGTCACCTTCGGCGCCACGAAGCTGAAGGCAAAGGGCACGGTGCAGGATCCCTTCAAATGGACCGGCGCCGATGTCGATCTCACGCTTTCCGGTCCCAACCTCTCCGACATCTACCCGCTGCTTGGCATCCCGGGCCCGCCGACGCCGCCCTACGTCATCACCGGCAAGCTCGATCGCGAGCCCGGGCTATGGAAGTTCGTCCGCTCGAAGTGGCGCGTGGGCGAGAGCGACCTCACCGGCGAGGTCACGATCGACGAGCGCAAGAAGCCCGAGTTCCTCACCGCCCGGCTCGTCTCACAGAAGCTCGTGTTCGAGGACCTGGCGCCACTGATCGGTGCCCCGCCGGCGCGTAAGACCAACGTCTCGCCCAAGCAGGCCGCGACCCAGCAACAGCTCGAGGCCACGGGCGATCTCTTCCCCAATGTCCCGCTGCACATCGAGAAGTTGCGTGCCATGAACATGGACGTGACCCTCGACGCCAAGCGCGTGATCGCGCCGCCGTGGCTGCCGGTCCAGGCGCTCTCCTTCCATGTCGTGATCGTGAACGGCGTGGCGACCATACGGCCGCTGACCATGGCCGTGTTGGGTGGCGGCTCGATCCAGGGCGAACTCGTCATGGACGCGCGCACCGACACGCCGCCGGTACGCGCCGACCTCAGGTTCGGCGAGATCGAGCTCAAGAATTTCTTCCGCGAGTCGCGCTATTTCGACGCCACCCAGGGCAAGATCCAGGGCCGTCTGGTCCTCGCCGGCGCCGGCCGCTCGCTCGCGCAGGTCATGAGCACAGCCGACGGCCACCTGGCACTTGTGCTGGGCGGCGGTTCGGTGAGCAGCCTGATGGTCAGTCTTGCCGGGCTGCAGATCTTCGACGCGCTCATTCTCTACGTTGCCGGCGACAATCGAATTCCCATCAGGTGCGCCATGGGTCGTCTCAATTTCAAGCACGGCGCCGTTGCCTTCGAACGCACACTTCTCGACACCCAGAAGTCGGTCCTCTACGTCCAGGGCCAGGCCTCGCTCACGGCCCAGGTCGTCAAGGCCGAGGTCAATGCCTATCGCAAGGGTTTCGACCTGCTCGACCTTCACGGTGCGGTCAGGATCGACGGAAAATTGCGCAACCCGCAGATCGGGCTTGGCCGCGTCTTTCCGCTGCCGACCCCGGTGATCGGCACGGCCAAGGACGTGCCCTGCGCCGACCTGACCCGGCAGCTGCTCGCGGCACCTTGAGGGCGCTGGCCTTGCCCATCTGCCCCGGCCGAACCCCCCAAACGAACACAACCCGGCGGCGTATGTTGCCGTCTATCCTGCGGCAACGGAGGAAGCCACGCATGAAGCCACGCATGAAGCCTGCGTCATTGGCTGCTGCATCGAAGCTGGGGGGAACTTTGACCGCCCTCCTGTTCCTGGCCAGCTGCGCCCAGCTCGGGCAGCTCGACCCGTTCGGGACAAAGGATGCCACCCTGTCCACGCCGATCGCTCCGGCCGAGATCGAGTGGTCGCGCAAGAGCGGCGCCAACACCGTGGGCGGCACCGCGGCCCAGAAATCCGGCGACACCAGACATACCTGCGCCGGCCAGTCGGCCAACCTGGTGCCCGACAGCGCCTATGCGCGGGCGCGCATGAAGGCAATCTTCGGCAACGAAACGCGCGGCACGCGCGCGGCCAGCCTCGGGCCGGTGAAGTTCGAGAAGGACGATCCGCTCTATGTCTCGACCTTGCGCACGACACGCTGCGACGTGTCCGGCAGCTTCACCTTCCCGCGCGTGCCCGACGGCATCTGGTACGCGACGTCGAGCGTCAAGTGGCAGAACGGCTCGCAGACCGAGGGCGGCTCGATGATGCAGCGCGTCGACGTCCGCGGCGGCCGGCTGGTGAAGGTGACGCTGCCCTGATTGTTGCGCCCTGATAACTGCGTGGCGCGCGCGTAAAGTGGCTTCTCGCACGCACCGTGGCATCGCCCGTGACATCGCCTGTAACATGGGCACATCGCGGGGATGCCGTGCGTAGCATTCGCGTAACACTTTCGACAGTCGGCGTTGTGCGTGACTGGCGAAGGAAAGGCTCCCATGAAAAAGTCGATGCTGCTTGCGGCCGCGCTCACCGCGGCGTCCACCATCGCTCTGCCTGTCATCACTGCAGAGGCGCAGACTCTCTTCACGCCACAGGCGGCGACCCCGGGCTTCTACGTCGGCGGCGAAGGCGGCCTGAACTGGCTGCTGAACAGCGGCAACAACCAGTTCAACACCGGCTACGCGGTCGGCGGCAAGGTCGGCTACGATTTCGTCGGACCGCGCGTCGAACTGGAAGCGCTCTATCGCAACAACCAGGCGCGCGGCGGAGTGCCCACACCGTTCGGTCCGTCGCCCGGGCAAGGCCAGATCAACCAGCTCTCGACGATGGTGAACGGCCTCTACGATTTCCTGCCCGGCGCCAAGATCACACCCTATGCCGGCGCCGGCGTCGGCCTCGCCTTCGTCGATCAGGGGATCATGGGATGCTCCATGTGCTCCACCCAGTTCGCCTATCAGGGCATCGTCGGCATCGGCTACAACGTGGCGCCACGCTGGCGCATCGACCTCGACGCGCGCTACTTCGGCACCACGAACCCCGGCACCTATACCAACAACGACATCTCGCTGATGCTGGGTGCCAGCTACAAGTGGTGATGCTGCCCTGATCGTTTCCTATACGAACGTATGTCCGGCCTGATCCAATCGTCGAATAGACGAAGACGGGACGGCGGCTAATCTTCCAGCCGTCATTCAACGGAAGGAGACCGGGCGATGGATACGATCAAGACCAGGGACGGCACTGAGATCTTCTACAAGGATTGGGGAACTGGGCAGCCAGTCGTGTTCCACCACGGCTGGCCGCTCAGCGGCGACGACTGGGACAACCAGATGCTGTTCTTCCTCGACAAGGGCTATCGCGTCATCGCCCACGACCGTCGCGGCCACGGCCGCTCGACCCAGACCGCGACCGGCAACGAGATGGACACTTATGCCGCCGACGTGGCCGAGCTCGCGAAGGCGTTGGACCTCAAGGACGCGATCCATGTCGGCCATTCGACCGGCGGCGGCGAGGTCGCGCGCTATGTCGCTCGCCATGGCAAGGGTCGCGTCGCCAAGGCTGTGCTGATGAGCGCGGTGCCGCCGATCATGGTGAAGAGCGCCGCCAACCCCGGCGGCACGCCGCTCGAAGTGTTCGACGGCCTTCGCGCCGCCCATGCCACCAACCGCGCGCAGTTCTTCCTCGATGTCGCGAGCGGGCCCTTCTATGGCTTCAACCGGCCGGGCGCCAAGGTCATCGACGGATTGATCCGCAACTGGTGGCGCCAGGGCATGATGGGCGGCACCAAGGCGCACTACGATTGCATAAAAGCCTTCTCGGAGACCGACTTCACCGAGGACCTCAAGATCATCGACGTGCCGGTGCTGGTCATGCACGGCACCGACGACCAGATCGTGCCCATCGCCGACTCGGCGCCGCTCTCGGCAAAGCTCCTGAAGAAGGGCACGCTCAAAACCTACGACGGCCTGCCGCACGGCATGTTCGCCACCCATCCGGAGATCATCAACCCCGATCTCCTCGCCTTCTTCAAATCATAGATG
>JAQSDW010000201.1 GCA_029946105.1 Reyranella sp.
GTGCCGCGCAGCCCGATAGTGTTCCAGGTGTCGAGCAGCGTCGCCTGTCCGGCGGGGCACAGCACGATGCGCTGGCCCGGCCGGCCGTAGCTGTTGAGCCTGAGCTTGCCGTCCGCCTCCTCGACCAGCCCGTGCGCGCCCATCCAGTTGGCGGCGCGGCAGCCGCTGGCGAAATCCCAGCGGCCCGTCATGCGATAGCCGCCGGGAACCGCCCTGGCGCGCGCCTCGTTCGGCGGCCCCCAACTCACGACGGTGTGCGGATCGCGCCAGATCTCGCGCGCGATATCGAGGGCGATGTAGGCGCCGACCAGCGCCGAGCTGTTGCCGACGAACAGGTTCCAGGCGACCGAGGCATCGTGGCGCGCCACCTCTTCTATCGCGGCGAAGTATTGGCCCGGCGTTACTTCATCGCCGCCGACTGAACGCGGCAGCAGCAGCCGGAACAGCCGTGCCGCGTGCAATTCCGCCAGCAGCGCCGGCGGCAGGCGGCGCGTGCGCTCGATTTCGTCGGCGGCCGCGACAACGGCCGGCCCAAGCGCGCGGGCTCTCTGGATCGCGGCGGCGGTGGGATCGCTTAAAAGATGCTCGGCGCGCTCGATACGGTCCATGCGCGGCCCTTTCGCAGGTGATGCGTCGGACATTGCGGACCACGCAGGGGCGAGAGTCAATGCAGGCGGATTGCGACCTCTCGAATTCGAGAAGGCGATCCGGCGCATTCATACGCTGGCCGAGCTGCACGTCCGCCTCTATCGCGACGTCGGCTTCGACTCGATCGACATGGCCGCCTATCTCAAGGACATCTGCGACGGCCTGCGCGGCGCCATCCTGTCCCAGCCGCGGGTCGAGCTCGAGTGCATCTCGTCACCCGTCAGGCTTTCCGTCGACCAGGCCGTGCCGGTCGGCCTGATCATGAACGAACTCGCGACCAATGCCGTCAAGTACGCCTTCCCCGGAGGCGGCCCCGGCAAGGTCGTCGTCCGGCTCGAAGTCGACCAGGATCACACCGTGCTCAGCGTCACCGACAATGGCATTGGCCTCGAGGCAGGCGGCAAGGCCAGTAGCGGCATCGGGCTGACCATGGCGAAGGGCCTGGCCGGGCAGATCGGTGGAATGCTCGCCGTCAACTGCGACGGCGGCACCTCCTTCATCCTGAAGTTCAAGGCAGACCGGCAGCTCGAGAGTCTTCGGTAGGCGCATTGCAACGGACAGGGCCGCGCCTACGGGAGATCAGGCTTCCGATTTCGGTCGGCGGTACGCTGCAATTCATCGAAGTGTCGATGGCCGATCTCGGTCAGCATCGCCCGGCCGTCGTTGATCATGACGAACCCGAGCTCCACAAGGCGCCGCAGGTCTTCGGGGCGCAAGATGCGGACCTTCACGCCCGTGTTGGCAACCCGGCGAATCGTAAAGCCTTCCAGAGCCGTCAGCGAATCATCCGAAGGCATCACACAAAACCACCTTCGAGATCATCGTCGAGCATGTTCTCTTCCATTTCGAACGCGAGCCAGATGCGCAGGCAAATCGCGGCAGCGGCCGTGAGAACGGGCTTCTCGCTCGAACCTTGTCGTCCGCTCTGAGCCGTGCCCGCCCCTTCTCGGTGATCAGAGGGCGCTCCAGCAGATTGATCGCGATCAGCCCCATCGAGAGAGGAAGACTCTTGTGGTCCTCTGGTACGAAATTCGAAAGGCCCGAGTGCACCCGACGAAGAGAGTTCATTTCGGACGGGCTGAGTGGAACGCTGTGACTCCGAGCCATCCGAAGAGCGTAAGAAGTAGTTTGTCGGCGGTCATCCCTTCGTCCCAATTCGGACATTCACCGACGAAGCCTGGCCGGCACGATGGCCGCGATAGTTCTGTCTGTTATCTGACAAAGGGCGTAAGGAGATCGGATGATTGCCGAAGGCGCTCCCAGCCAATACGTCCTTTGGCAGAGCATCCGAAGCGTGCCCAGCCGGTGACCCAGACCTATGCGACGATCAAGGCCGTGACCGCCCAGCCCACGAGCCTCGAAGCGGTTGGATACAGCGTTACGATCAGGACCGCGAAGCTGCGGCCGACGGACTAGCCGTCCGATCTTCTCTCCGCTTTCGTACAGACGAGCCTGATCAAAGGGCTGCGACAACCCGGCCCGCAAGGAATCGTTTGGGATTCCAGGAGACAGGCGCAGATGGCCGACATCACGGGCACAAACAAGCTGATCGCAGCTCTGCCTGCCGAGCTGGGGGCACACCTGCAGGCCATCGCCCAGGAGGTCGAGCTCCCGCTAAAACTGTCTCTCGAAAAGCCGGGCGAGCTCATCTCGCACGTCTACTTCGTCGATACAGGCCTGGTCTCGGTCGTCGCCGCGGTCGGACGGCATCAGGCCGAGGTGGGGTTGATCGGCTACGAAGGTGTGACCGGCCTGGCGTTCATCCTGGGCGCCGGCAGCTCGCCCAACCACACGATGGTCCAGGGCGCCGGAACTGCCCTGCGCATTCCCATCCGGGCGCTGACGACGGCCATGGCCGACAATCCCCTGCTGGGGATCAGGCTGCGCCGGTTCGTGCACGTCTTCATGGTGCAAGCGTCGCAAACGGCACTCAGCAACAGCAACGGCAAGATCGAGGTTCGCCTGGCCCGATGGTTGCTGATGGCGCACGACCGCCTCCAGGGCGACCAGGTCACGCTGACCCACGAGTTCATGGCGATCATGCTCTCGGTGCGACGCCAGGGAGTAACGGTGGCCCTGCACGAGCTCGAGGGGCGCGGCCTGATTCGGTCGCGACGCTCCGCCGTGATGATCCTGGACAGAGCGGGATTGATCGAGTTCGCCAACGGCTCCTATGGCATCCCGGAAGCCGAGGTGATGAGCCACTAGGAACAAAAGCCCACCCCGGAAACGGCGAAGCCGTCGTTGGCTGCGGCTCGTGAACGTGCAGCGATCGTAGCCGGTTCCCCGTCGGCGATGCGCCTCTGGGGACTCCTTGGCGCGCCTCTCAATATTTGGCGGTCGGCCGGCGCGCGATATCCAATGTATTGAAGGGGCGGATTCGGACAGTGCTTGATGGGTCTTTCGACCGTTATTAAAATCGGTGCCGGAGGACCCTATGGATCGCGGCTTGACGGCGCCCCTCAGCGGCAACGAACAGGTCACCTTGCTGCGTGTTAGCTACGGCATTGCCGCGAGCACGGAGCTGCGATCGCTCGACCTGCAACGTCTGTTCGCGCTGGGACTTTTGACGGCCACCGACAACAAGATCGTGCTGACCCAATCAGGCGCTGCGCGCGTTGCAAAGATCCAGGGCATGAACCCTGGCCCGACAATGGCCGACCCGCCGCCGAACCTCATCGACAAGCTGCAATAGAGACAAGCTGAAAAAGCGCCGTCGGTCACCCCCGTCTAGTCCACCACCCAGGTCTCGTGAGGGTCGGTTATGGAAGTGTCGTCGTTGGCTTCGTGAGGCTGCGCCTTGTGCATGCGGTGCTGTTTCTGACTGACCTCAACGATTGCGTGGCCGCCCTTCACCTCGACAGCCGTCCCGCCGAAAGGATCGCCGTCGGGCACGCTGCCGTAGAAGGTGTCGCCGGTCCGGAGTGTCGGAACGTCGCTCTCGTCGACTTTGTCTCGGGAAAAGACAAGGACACTTCCGTTCGTGAGCACGCCGGTGAGGAGCGTTGCCTGCCAATTCGCCATGCCATCCTCGCTTTAGCTGCCAGCTCAAAATGGACGAGCCCGCCCGGTAAGGTCCGAAATGGGCGGGCTCGGCAGCGTATCCGCCACGGGTGGAGAACACTGGCTGCGATGACCGCAACGCCGGCAGATCGCCATGGTTGCATTCGCCCGCGGCACGACAGGTCGAGCGGCTCGACGCTCAATTCGGAAGAGCCGCGAGCTGCTTTCTGAGCGCCTCGAGTCTGGCCCGCCGCACCTCGATCTGTTGTGCGAGGTAGCGGCGATCGGTTGCGCTGAGCGTCGTCAACTCAAGGCCGGCCTGGTTCGATGTGATGATTCGCACCTGGGCGACGATTTCCTGCTCCAGCTTTTCGCGCTCAGTCAATGTCGAGAGGCCGAGCATGGATACGAACTCGGCCTCGCGAATCTCCTGGGCCTTCGCGCGTGCCTTCGAAAGACCTCCCCCGGCACTGTCGTTGATCGTCTCTTTGCGCTTGGATGACTTCGCGGCCACGCCCTATCCCCCAGCAGTGCTCCCGGTCCAGTTCACCGGATGGTCCTGTTTCATCTTGTGGCCGCTGAAGGATCGGGTTTGCAGCGTCGGAAAGCCGTTGGCCTTGATCTCGGCCGTGAGCTTGTCCTTGCGCGTCTGCATGCGCACGCCGAGGTCGTCGACCGGCAGGCCGGCGGCCTTGGCCTGGGAGAACAACCCCTCGGACCGCTTCTCTTCCTCCTCGACATGATGCTCGATCATCTCGCCAAGTACTTTGACTTTGGCATCGTAGAAGGCGTCTGAGGGCGAGCCCTCGATCAACTCCGCGACCAGTGCCTTGGCGCCATCGTGTTCGACATAGGCTTCATCGAGGATGTCCTTCTCGACCTCGCCCTTGCAGGCTGGATAGAAGATTTCCTCCTCGATCGCCGTGTGGACGCAGAGCTCGGTGCAGATCTCTTCCACCAGCTTGCGCTTGCTGGCGGCGCCCTTGGCGGATTCGAACTTCCCGAACAGGCCGGCGACCTTGCGATGGTCGGCCTTCAGGAGGGCGACGGCATCCATGCCGTTCTTGCGGGCCATATTGCTCTCCCTTAGCGCCAGAACAGGGCGAGCAGGATGATGATCGGGATCGGAACGCCGACTAGCCAGAGCAGAATGGAACGTCCCATGTGACTCTCCTGGGTTGGTTGGTCGTGAAAAAGGTCATCAAGCGATTGGCATCTGGTGCTTGGCTACGAACGCCCGTCGCGGGCCGCGCCGCCTTCGGTGGCCGCGAGCCCTGCCGCGAGCGCGCCCAGCAGCATCGAGGCGACGAGCCAGAAGGAAAGCTGCATGGCGGCGTGACGCGCGGAGTCGAGGGCGGCCCGCGCCTCGGCTTCGACTGTTGCGACGCGGCGTTCGGCATCGGCCGGCGCAAGGCCGGTCCGCGCCGCCACCATCTGGGCGAGATACTGGCGATCGTCGGCGGCAAGCTCGGTACGCGAGCGCAGGATGCGCAGCGCAGCGTCGCGGTCGACCGCGAGGTCCCGGCCGGCGGCGAACACGCCCGCGGCCCGCTGCCCCGTGCCATCGGTCAGGGCGGCATAGTCGGGTCGGAACAGGCGATCGAGCATCGGGTCGAGAAGCATTGCCGTACGTCCGTCGCGAGCGATGCTCACCACCCCCGATCCCGCCCCCGCCGCGGCACCGCCGCTGACGACGGTGGCGACCGAGGCAAGAAGTGCGGCACCCATGACAGTCGCAAAGGCCCAGGCCAGCACGCCGTGCGCGGTATCGCGGAAATAGACTTCGTCGGCCGCGGTGCTGGCAGCCCAGCGAGTGCGCAGCCGGCCGGTGATATAGCCGCCGAGCGCCGACGACATGACCGCGGTGACGGCCATAAAGATGCCGCCCACCGTGGCGGCCTTGGTCGTGGTGATGTCGGGCAGGCCAGACCATGGCGAGACGACGCTGAAACCGATGCCGGCGCCCAACGCCAGCAGGAGGAGAGTCATGGCCGCAGCCACGAAGCCGCCGGCGATGATCGCCGGCCAGGATACGGCGGAGACGGGGGCGGTATCGGCTTCAACGATGACGGTGTCGACCATGGGGGTTCCTGAGCAGCCGGTACAGGGAGCAGCACCGGGCGATCGTGCAACGCGAAGAGCCCGACTCGGTTGCAGTCGGTCATCTATCGCCGCCCGACACAGGCTGCAGTTTGCTCGACTGAAAAGCCGCTGCTCGTTCGAAAAGCAAGACAACAAAAGGCCCGCTGCGGCCGAACCGAGCGGGCCCCGACCTGCCGGTACATCCGCGGCTTGGTCGGTCGGAGCGCCTTGCTCCGAGGAAAGAACGCACGAAACCAGCGATGGTTCCCGGGCCGAATGATCGGTCTCGCCTACCTGACAACTCGCCGGGCGCCCCGACGTTGCGTGGTTGGGTGACCTTCTTCGCTCCTATATTCTGCTGAAGGGTGACGTGGGCCATCGAAGGCCCTAGGGAAACGGGATGGCAGCGGCATCGAGGTGAGGAGTTTTCATCGTCTGCGCCGTGCTGCTGGTCTCCGGCGTGTTCGGCAAGACCTTTGGCGAGGCCGAGCGCTACAGCTACCTTACCGACATCATGCCGGGCGACTGGGGCGCCACCAACGTGTGGCTCGACAGCACCGACTGCACGGTTGCCCGCGGCATCTGGCTGGCACTATGCGAGGACGGCCGGCTGGTACCGTTCTCCGAACGGGCCGAAGCCGATGACCCGGGCCATGCGCTGCTGCTCCAGGCCTGGTCGGCCGCCACCGGCCGGCGCGCCACGCTTGCCGACGTCGCGCGCCTCAACACGATCCTGAACACCGTGGGCCTGGTCGCGCTGGCCGGCCTGCTGGCGGCGTTGCGCGCGTGGCTGACGGCACTGGCGCTGCTGGTGCTGGGGCCGGTCGAGTATCTCTTCTGGATGGGGACCTCGCCGCACTGCTTCATCGGCATGGCGAGCCTGGCGGCGGTCCTGCCGCTGGCACTGCTGGCACGGGCCGAGGGCCTGCTGGTGCGACGCGCGGCCGCGGCCTGGATCGCGGCCGGCCTGATGTTCCTGGCTTGTGTCACGCTGGTGCGCGAATCGATCGGCATCATGGGGCTGCTGACGTCGCTGGCGGCCATCGCCTGGTCGGTCTTCCAGGAGTGGCGTGCAAAGACGCCGCGCGTAAAAACGTCGAGCACTGTCGTGCGGCTCGCGAGCCTGGCGGCCGTTGCGGCGCTGTCGTTCTTGGCGTTCGAGGCGCCCAGGCTGGCGGTGGCGGCGCGCAACACTTCCTTTGACATGGCAGCGGCCGAGCGGATCCATCGTCACGGGCTCTCGCACACGGCCTATCTCGGCCTGGGCTTCGTCGAGAACAGTTTCGGCATCCTCTACGACGACTATTTCGGCTTTGCGACGGCGCGCGCGCACGCGCCTGACGTCGTGCTGCTCTCGCCCGAGTATTTCGCGCTGATGGGAAAGCTCTATCTCGCACGGGTGATGGAAGATCCCATCGAAGTGGCGCGCATCTATGCCGTGAAGGCGGCGCTGATGCTCGAGCGGCCAACGATCCATCCCGGCCCGCCGCTCGGCCCCGTGGTGGCGGTCGCGCTGGCGCATTTTTTCGCCTTGACCGCGTTCGGCTGGTGGCGGCGCATCGATTTCAGGCAGGGCCTCGTCGTCGAGGCGGTGGCGCTGGCTTTCCTCGGCCTGTTTGTGGCCCAGGGCATGGTCGCGATGCCCAGCCACATGTACATCCTGCCCGTCAATGCCTTCGTGCTGGTGCTGGCGGGCGTGATGGTGGAATCGATCCTGCGCGCGCTCCTGTCTTGCGCTAGCCTTGTCTTCCCTTCCGCGTCAGCCGGTGCGAACCAGAGAAGGATGCCGCCATGAAGACCGTCAGCCGGGCCTACGACACCCACGCCGATGCCCGCGCCGCCGTGGCCGCGCTGGAGAAAGCCGGCATGCCGTCGCATGACATCAGCCTGGTCGCGAACAAATGCGTCAGCGCCGAGCTCGACGACGTCGAGAAATATCCCGACGCGGCCACCGGCATCGGCCTCGGCACGGCGCTGGGCGGCGGCGCCGGCTTGCTGGCCGGCCTCGGCATCCTGACCATTCCAGGCCTCGGTCCCGTCGTGGCCGCGGGCTGGCTGGCGAGCATCGCCGTCGGCGCCATGGCCGGGGCGGCGGCCGGCGGCGTCGTCGGTGCCCTGGTCGATGCCGGCCTGTCGAAGGAGCACGCCGACGTCTATTCGGAAGCGGTGCGCCGCGGCTGCACCCTGGTGAGCGCGCGCGTCGCCGACCGCGACGGTGCCCGAATCCAGGCGATCCTCGATCTCTACAAGCCGATCGATCCGGTGCAGCGCGGCCGCGACTATCACCGGGAAGGCTGGACCAGCTTCGATCCCAAGGCGCCGGCCTACCAGCCGAGCGAGGCCGAGATCGAACGCATCCGCCGCAGCGGACCGGTATAGCGATGATCACGCCGTCCTATATCCGCACCATGGCGCGCTACAATTCGGAGATGAACCGCCGCATCTATTCAGGCGCGGCGCGGCTGTCCGATGAACAGCGCAAGGCCGATCGCGGCCTGTTCTGGAAGTCGCTGCACGGCACGCTCAATCACCTGATGTGGGGCGACCGGCAATGGATGTCGCGCTTCGACGGCTGGCCCGCCAACACGGTGCCCAATCCGCAGAGCCCGACCCTGTTCGAGGATTTCGACGAACTCAGCGCCGAGCGGATAAAGGCCGACGCGCGCATCGAAGATCTCGCCAGCCGGGTCAACCAGGCCTGGCTCGATGCCGACCTGGTGTGGTGGAGCGGTGCCGCCAAGGCGGAGATGCGCCGGCCCAAGGGTCCACTGATGGTGCATTTCTTCAATCACCAGACGCATCATCGCGGCCAGGTCCACGCGGCGCTGACCGCCTGCGGAGTCGATCCCGGCGACACCGACCTCTTCCTGGTCGTGTCGCCGGAGTGAGATGAAACCCTAGCTGATCGGCTTGCCGCAGCGCCGCCAGAGCTGGTCGGCATGGGCAGGCGAGATCACGCGCATCTGGGTTTCGCTGACCAGCACCATGGTGATGGTGGCACCGGCGTCGGGCTCGAACGCCGGCACGACATAGGCGAAGCCGTGGCGATCGTAGTCGCCCTCGATCTGCTTGCCGCCCGGCATCGTGAGCTGCGGGCCCTTGATGGAGAGGCTGCGTCCATCGGCATGGCACCAGTTGCCGTCGATGGCATCGGCCCGCGCCGGACCCGACGCAAACAGGCCGGCGGCGAGCGGGATCGCAATCAGGGCGACGATGCGGGGCATCGGCAACTCTCCATCGATGCTTCAGGTGCCGCAGAAGGTCTTGTAGCTGCTCATGTCGTCGGTTGGCGGTTCGGCATAGGCGGCGAACTCCGGCCGTTCCTCGAAGGGCCGCGCCAGCACCATCATCAGTTCCTCGAATGGCGCGTAGTCGTCGCGTTCGATGGCAGCTGCCAGCACCGCCTCGACGCGGTGGTTGCGCGGAATGTAGAGCGGATTTGTGGCATGCATCGCGGCACGCCGCGCCACGCCGTCCTGCGGCTCGCGCGCCAGCCGCTCGCGCCAGCGCACCGCCCAGGCATCGAAGACCGCGGGATCGAGGAACTGGTCGCGCACGCCTGCATCACGCGCCGGATCGCCCGCCGCATCACCCAGTCGACGGAAGGTGAGCGTAAAGTCGGCCTGGTTGGCGGCCATCGCCTTCAGGAGATCCTCGGCCAGCACCGAGTCACCCTCTTCCGCGGTGAACAGGCCGAGCTTGCGGCGCAGGCCCGCCAGCAACGCCGCGGCATAGAGTGGCTGGAAGGTGGCGAGCACCTCGTTGGCGATGGCCAGTGCCGCATCGCTGGTGTCGGCCAGCAGCGGCAGCAGTGTCTCGCCGAAGCGCGCCAGGTTCCACGGCGCGATGCGCGGCTGGTTGATGTAGGCGTAGCGGCCCTGGGTATCGATGGAACTGAAGACCGTCGACGGATCGTAGGCATCCATGAAGGCGCAGGGCCCGTAGTCGATGGTCTCGCCGGAGATCGAGCTGTTGTCGGTGTTCATGACGCCGTGGATGAAGCCCACCAGCATCCATTGCGCGATCAGATTGGCCTGGCGCGCGACCACCTGCTCGTAGAAGGCGCGATAGGGCTGCGCCGCCTTGCGGGCCTCGGGATAATGGCGGTCGATCGCGTGATCGGCCAGCAGGCGCAGCGCCTCGACATCCTCGCGGGCAGCGAAGAACTGGAAGGTGCCGACACGGATATGGCTCGACGCCACGCGAGTCAGCACGGCGCCCGGCAGCTCGGCCTCGCGCCACACCGGCTCGCCGGTGCTGACGGCAGCCAGCGAGCGCGTGGTGGGAATGCCCAGCACGAACATCGCTTCGCTGACCAGATATTCGCGCAGTACCGGCCCCAGCGCCGCGCGGCCATCGCCGCGGCGCGAGAACGGCGTCGGGCCCGAACCCTTGAGCTGGATGTCGCGGCGGACGCCATCGCGGTCGATCACCTCGCCCAGCAGGATGGCGCGGCCATCGCCCAGCTGCGGCGAGAAGCCGCCGAACTGGTGGCCGGCATAGGCGAGCGCGATCGGCTGCGAGCCCTGCGCCAGGCGGTTGCCGGCCAGGATCGCGACGCCGTTGGGCGAGCTCAGCACGTCCGGGTCGAGGCCGAGCTGGCGCGCCAGCGCATAGTTGAGCTTCAGCAACCGCGGCGCGGCGACCGGCGTCGGCGGCAGGCGCGCATAGAAGCGCTCGGGCAGGCGGGCGTAGCTGTTGTCGAACGGAAACGCCGTATCGACCGGAACAAAGAGTCCAGAATCATTGGCCATGGCGAATTATCCCACGCTCCAGCCCGGCGGGCCAGCCGTCAGCCCCAACGACATCGTTGCCGGAATGCGGCAATTCCATGAGAATCAGGCATGACCAAGCGTAACCCACATCCCAGAAGAGAGTTTCTCCGCGCCGGTGCCGCCGCCCTCGCGGGCATCACGATTGCAGGCGATGTGCTGGCCCAAAACCAGGCCCAGACCCGGACGCCTGCGCCGCCGCCCGCCGTCACCGGCGGCACGCAGTCGGCCTTTCCCTCGGCCGACGCACCGGGCTCCAGCGACGGCGGCTACAACATCCTCTTCATCCTGACCGACCAGGAACATTACATGGGGCCGGGCTGGCCCGTGCCGCTGCCGGGCCACGAGCGGCTGCGTCGCACCGGGACCTATTTCGAGAACCACCAGATCGCCGCCGACATGTGCTCGGCCTCGCGCGCGGTGATTTATACCGGCCTGCACATGCCGCTGAACGGCATCTTCGACAATGCCGGCGTGCCTTACATGAAGAGCCTCGATCCCAGCCTGCCGACCGTCGGCAAGATCCTGCGCAAGCTCGGCTACTACACCGCCTACAAGGGCAAGTGGCACCTGAACGGTGCCATGGCGATGGAGAACCGGGCCGACGACATCAAGGCGCTGTTCGAGACCATGATGGATCGTGACTACGGCTTCTACGACTACACCGGAACTGGCGACTTCATCGAGGGTGCCCAAGGCGGCTACCAGTACGACCAGATCGTGGCAGCCCAGGCGGCCCAGTGGCTGAAGGCCAAGGGCCGGCCGATGACCGACAAGCGCCAGCCGTGGTTCCTCGTGGTCAATTTCGTCAATCCGCACGACGTCATGTGGGTGAACACCGACACGCCCGGCCAGCCGCCACAGCAGGCGGTCGAGGCCAAGCTGAAAATCGCCTATCCGCCCGACTACATGCTCTACAAGCAGCAATGGAACGAGATCCCGTTGCAGGCGAGCTGGCGGCAGCCGCTCGACACGCCCGACCGCGTGCCGGCGCATCGCATCTATCACGCCGCCAACGGCATCCTGACGGGCCTGATCCCGCAGGAGGAGGCCCGCGTGCGGCTACGCCAGAACTACTATTTCAACGCCATCCGCGATGTCGACCAGCAGATCGTGCAGGTCCTGGAACAACTCGACCGGCTGGCCCTCACCGACAAGACCATCGTGATCTTCACGTCAGACCATGGCGAGCTGCTGGGCGCGCATGGTGGCTTGTCGGGCAAGGGCACGACGGCCTATCGCCAGCAGAACCACGTGCCGATGCTGGTCGTGCACCCGGAGATCAAGGGCGGCCAGCGCTGCCTGGAGACGACCTCGCATCTCGATCTGGTGCCCAGCATCGTGGCCATGACGGCCAAGCCCACGGCGCCGGTCGCCGACACGATGGCGCGCATGAAGGGCCAGGATTTCTCGCCGCTGCTGCGCCAACCGCTCGATACAGGATTCACCCGTCGCCGCGGCGGCGTACTGTTCTGCTACAGCCAGCTCATGGTCCACGATCCGAAGTTCACCAAGGAACTCTACGAGACGCTCTTGAACAAATCGATCGCGCGCTCGGCGCTGTTCCAGAAGATCGAGTCCTTCCCGATTGACTGGTCGTTGCGCGTCTGCATCCGCAGCATCAAGGACGAGCGCTACAAGTTCAGCCGCTACTTCTCATTCCGCGGCTTCAACACGCCCACGACGCTGGAGGCGCTGCGTGCCGGCAACGACCTCGAACTCTACGACCTGCACAACGACCCCGACGAGATGGTGAACCTGGCCCACGATTTCGAGCGCCACCGCGACCTGATCGCGGCAATGAACGGCAAGCTGAATGCCCTCATCGCCCGTGAGATCGGCGTCGACGACGGCAGCTTCCTGGGGCTGCAAGGCTGGATCGATTGGGACAAGGCCGGCCCGACCGCCATCAACATCTGACACGACGCAGGTGACATGGCGCGGGCTGCACCCCGTGCGCGCCTGTGACATACTTTGCCCGAGGAAGGGCCATGAAGCGTTCACTGATCGGACTATGTCTGTCGCTGCTGGTTGCCGCCGCCGGGCCCGCGTTCGCCGCGCCGCTCGACGATGCCAACGCGGCTTACCAGCGCGGCGATTTCGCGACGGCTGAAAAGATCCTGCTGCCGATCGCCGAGGCCGGCAATCCCTACGCCCAGTACCGCCTCGGCATGGTCTATACCGAGGCCATGGGCGAGATGCGCAGCACCGCCGAGGCCGCCAAATGGTTCGAGTCGGCGGCGCTGCAGGGCCAGCCTTTTGCCCAATACAAGCTCGGCATCCTGTACGTGAAGGGCGACGGCGTGCCGAAGGACTTCGTCCTTGCCTACATGTGGTTCTCGATCAGCGCCGGTCACACATTGAGCGAAGCCTCCGAGGCCGCCCGGCAGCGCGACATGCTGGCGGCGCGCATGACGACCGGCCAGGTCGCCGAGGCCAAGAAGATGGCACGCGCCTTCCGGCCGATGAAGTTCGAGGCTGAACCCACCCCGCAGCGCTGAG
The DNA here is from genome assembly GCA_029946105.1 of Reyranella sp. Taxonomy (GTDB): domain Bacteria; phylum Pseudomonadota; class Alphaproteobacteria; order Reyranellales; family Reyranellaceae; genus Reyranella. The sequence goes on from JAQSDW010000201.1 coordinate 13,008, forward strand.
TGTTGCCGGGCTAGAAAGCGTCCGGCCAGCGCGCCACGAGGGCCGCTGCCATATCCTCAGCCCGGGCCTCCATCAGCCGTTCGCCCTTGAAGGCCGCGGCGCGCGAGGAATCGCCGGTGGCCGCGGTCGCCTCGAAGTCGCCCTCCGGCGCCAGACGATCCATGCGCACGCTGCGCGGTTCCAGCGCCAGCACGACCGAGGTCTCGCGCTCGTCGGCGTGCCCGCCTTCCAGATTATCGAACAGCCCGTCGGCCTTGGCGCCGAGCAGCCGCATGTGCAGCACGGCAACGTCGCCCAGCTCGCCCGCCACTTCGTCGAGCGGCTTCTCGGTCGAGACGCCGGTGTTCAGGATCGCGATCCGCCGCACGCCATGGCCGCGGAGATTGCCGATCAGGTCGCGTATCAGTGCCTTGAAAGTATCGGCGCTGAGATGCTGGCTGCCGGCGAAGGCGGTGAAGGCGGGATAGAAGCCGAAGCCCACGACCGGGGCCGCCACGACGGGCAGGCGCTCGATCAGCTTTTGCGCCAGTGCCCGGGCCGTCAGCGCGTCGGTCTTGAGCGGCAGGTGCGGACCATGCGCCTTCGAGGCCGCGCCCACGGGCACGACCACCACGGCGCCCGCATCGAAGCGCGCCTTCGCCTCCTGCCAGGTGAGGTCTTCCAGCCATACGCCAGTACGTTCGCCAGTACGTTCGGTCATGGCGCGATGCTAGCATGGGCCTCCGGGAACAAGGAGACCGCCATGAAACATCTCGCTCTGGTCCTCGCCGCGCTGTTCGCAGCCGCGGCACCTGCCCATGCCGATCCCGAGTCCAACAAAAAGGCCGTGCTCGAGTTCTACGAGAAGGGCCTCAACCAGAAGGACTTCGATGCGGCCGCCAGGTACTTCGGGCCGAAATACATCCAGCACAATCCTGGCGCGCCCGACGGCATAGAAGGCTTCAAGGCCTTCATCGCGTTGCGCAAGGAGAAGTTCCCCAACGCCAAGAGCGAGATCAAGCGCGCCTTCGCCGAGGGCGACTTCGTCATCCTGCATGTCCACGCCGTGCGCGAGCCGGGCGAGCGCGGCGTCGCCATCGTCGACATCTTTCGGCTGGAGAACGGCAAGATCGTCGAGCACTGGGACGTGGTGCAGCCGATCCCCGAGAAGGCCGCCAACACCAACGGGATGTTTTAGGGCCCCCAGGGCAGCGGGACTTTCCGCGCCGGCCGGCCGGGCGGACCCATGACGATCATCTTGCGCCAGCGCGCGTCGGGCGCCGCGTCGTCGAACACGATCCGGTTGCCCACCATCGCGATGCCGAGGTCGCGCCACACGGTGGCGAGATCGACCGAACGGGCGGCCACGACGTAGCGGTCGATCAGACTGCGCAATGCAGTCGTGCCGGTGGCGCGATCGCAGATCGCGGCATAGGCGTCGAGCGTCGCGCGTTGCGAACCGTCGAGGCCGCTCCACAGCACGCCCCCCAAACAATCCTCGAGCCCCTTGGCGCCGTCGGTGGCGCGGCGGATTTCCACGTCGGCCATCAGCATGAAGAGCGCGCCGCCCCAGTAGTTCTCGCGCCCCGACGCCTCGCCCATGCCGCGGGCAAAAGCCCGCACGCCCTGCGGCATGTCGCTCACCCATTCGCGCCAGACTTCTTCCTCGGTCTTCCAGCCGGCGCGGGCGCGGATGATCGGCTCGACGTAGGTGGCGGCCCCTTCCATGAACCAGGTGCTGCGGCCACGGATGAAGGCCATGCCGGTGTGGATCAGCTCGTGCACCAGCACCCAGTCGCCGAACAGGCGGCGCTGGTCCATATCGGCGCCGACCTCGATCATCACCGTCGGGCCGCCACCCGGCACGGTGCGGCCATAGCCGATGCCGCGGCGTGACGGCACGGGCACGAGGACGACCAGCATCTGCTTGGCGGTAAAACCCTGCCAGTAGTTGGCCTCGGCCTCGGCGGTACGTTGTACCCAGTCGACCAGGTTGGCGCGCTCGCCGGCATTGAAGCCGTCGAGCAAGGCGAGCCGCAACACGCCATCGCCTTTCTTCTCACCAGGTCGCAGCGAGCCCGGCAGCGGCACGGCGAGGTCCTGCAGATCGAGGCGGCCCAGCACGGTGTAGCCGGCAAAGCGCAGGTTGGTGCCGGCGAGGCGCCAGGCATCGCCCACCTTGGGCAGGCCCGAGGCGAACACGAGGCCCGGCGCGGTGGTCATGCGGATGTCGATGATCGGCAGGCGCGAGTAGCCGAAGGGTTCGAGCAGCCAGCCCGAGAGCAGCGCAATCGTGCCCGCCCCGCGCAACAGCGCCTTC
>JAQSDW010000202.1:0-91546 GCA_029946105.1 Reyranella sp.
CGGCGCCCGCCGTGGGAGGCCGGCGCCGCTGGGACGATCCGAACGATGATGTTTTATTGTTTTTACGAGAGAGGGGGCGTCGGAGGATCCCAGTTCTGGTTCAGGCTTCGCCGACCGTCTCGAGGATCGAGGCGGTGAGCGCGTCGGCGGGCGTCTTGCCGGCCCACACGACGTATTGAAAGGCGGGGTAGAAGCGCTCGCTTTCGGTGATCGCCACCTCGACGAGATCGTTCAGCTGGTCGGGCATGAGGCCGTTGGTGCCGCGCAGCGGGATGGCGTGGCGGAACATCGGCAGGCCTTCCTCGGTCCACAGGTCGAAGTGGCCGAGCCACATCTTCTCGTTGATCAGCGCCAGCAGGACATGGATTTCGTTGTGGCGTTCGGCCGGGATGCGGACGTCGTAGGCGCAGGTGAAGTGCAGCGCCTCGACATCGTCGCGCCAGCTGAAGAACATCCGGTAGTCGCACCAGCGGCCGGCGACTTCGACGGCGATTTCACGGTCTGAGGTGCGGTCGAAGGGCCAATCGTTGTCGGAGATGACTCTCTCGATCATCTCGAGCGGGTTCAAATCGGCTTTTCCTCTGGTCCGCTCATGTCGCGATAACGCCATCGACCCACTCCCCAACCATTTCCGCCTTGCGGTTCCTGGGGAACCATTCTTAGAGGCGGGTGGCCGACATATCGTGGTGGGCACCCAACAACCCACAAGCTGTAGCCTGCCATAAGGGTGAGTTCGAGCGCAATAAGAAATGAAGCGGAAATCGGGGAAAGAGTCAGCGATTCCATTAATTTAATCCCCAGCGCTAAGATTCGAGTCGCAGAATTTCGCACAACGAATCGGGCGAATATGCTCTATTTATAGGCAACTGATGGCTCGACCTGCGGATTGTCTCGGGTTTTCGCACTTCCGCCGCTGCTGGCACAGGATTTGCTGCCATCGCCTCCAAGCGCTCAAGCGCAGGGGAGGCACCATGTCGTTTTTCAAGGACCCGTTCGATCCCAAGGCCCTTTTAGGTCGTCGCTGCGGCTGCGGTGGCAACCATGCGGCTTCTGACCATGACCGGCTCACGGCCGAGGCGGTCCCTGCCGGCGAGGAAGCGCGCTGGAACCGGGTCGTCGATGCCGCGGTCCTGCAGGCAGTCTTTCCGGTCGATGCCCAGCGGCGCCTGTTCCTCAAGACCGTCGGCGCCTCGACCGCCCTGGCCGCGATCTCGTCGGTCTTTCCGCTGGGCGCCGCCCGCGAGGCCTTCGCCCAGGGGGGCGCGCTGGAGAAGAAGGACCTCAAGGTCGGCTTCATCCCGATCACCTGCGCCACGCCCATCATCATGGCCCATCCGATGGGCTTCTATTCCAAGCACGGGCTGAACGTCGAAGTCGTGAAGACGGCCGGCTGGGCAGTGATCCGCGACAAGTCGCTGGCCAAGGAATACGACGCCGCCCACATGCTCTCGCCGATGCCGCTCGCCATCTCGCTGGGTGTCGGCTCGAATCCGGTGCCGTGGACGATGCCGGCGATCGAGAACATCAACGGCCAGGCGATCACGTTGGCCAACAAGCACAAGGACAAGCGCGATCCCAAGGACTGGAAGGGCTTCCGCTTCGCCGTGCCGTTCGACTACTCGATGCACAACTACCTGCTGCGTTACTACGTGGCCGAGGCGGGCCTCGATCCCGACAAGGACATCTCGATCCGTTCGGTGCCGCCGCCTGAAATGGTCGCCAACCTGCGCGCCGACAATCTCGACGGCTACCTCGGGCCCGATCCCTTCAACCAGCGTGCGGTCTACGACGGCATCGGCTTCATCCATATGCTGACCAAGGAGATGTGGGACGGCCATCCGTGCTGCGCCTTTGCCGTCAGCAAGGAGTTCGCGGCGCAGAATCCCAACAGCTACCGGGCGCTGCTGAAGTCGATCATCGAGGCGACGGCCTTTGCCCATAAGCAGGAAAACCGAAAGGAGATCGCCAAGGCGATCGCGCCGCAGAACTATCTGAACCAGCCCGAAACGGTGCTGGAACAGATCCTGACCGGCACCTATGCCGACGGCCTGGGCGGCGTGAAGAAGGATCCGAACCGCATCGACTTCGATCCGTTCCCCTGGAACCAGTTCGCGATCTGGATCATGACGCAGATGAAGCGCTGGGGGCAGCTCAAGGGCGATGTCGACTACGCCAAGGTCGCATCAGACGTCTTCCTCGCCACCGACACCGCGGCGATGATGAAGGAAATGGGCATGACCCCGCCCGATCCCTCGAAGAAGACCATCGTGGTGATGGGCAAGCCGTTCGATCCCGCCAAGCCCGCCGAATACGTCAACAGCTTCGCTATCAAGCGGACCTGAGACCGTGACGGCCTTCAAGAACTCGCTCGGCTTGCGGGCGGGCCTCCTGTCGCTGTTGATCTTCGTGGCCATCGTCGCGATCTGGCAGATCGCCACCCTGCCGACGGCGGGCACCGGCCCGGCGCTCGATCCGGAATACGCCAAGCTGGTGGGCAACGCGGCGGCCACCGGCACCAAGTCGTCGATGCCGACGCCGGCCGACATCGGCGCCACCATCTGGAAGCATGTCACCGACCCGTTCTACATCCGCGGCAGCAACGACAAGGGCATCGGCATCCAGCTCGCCTATTCGCTGGGCCGCGTCCTGCTGGGTTTCGGCCTGGCGGCGCTCGTCGCGGTGCCGCTGGGCTTCCTGATCGGCATGTCGCCGCTGGTCTATCGCGCGCTCGATCCCTTCATCCAGATCCTGAAGCCGGTGTCGCCGCTCGCCTGGATGCCGCTGGCGCTCTACACGATCAAGGACAGCGCCATCTCGTCGATCTTCGTGATCTTCATCTGCTCGATCTGGCCGATGCTGATCAACACCGCCTTTGGCGTCGGCAGCGTGCGCAAGGAATGGCTGAACGTGGCGCGCACGCTCGAGGTCGGGCCGTTCCGCACCGCCTTCAAGGTGATCCTGCCCGCCGCAGCACCGACCATCATGACCGGCATGCGCATCTCCGTCGGCATCGCCTGGCTGGTGATCGTGGCCGCCGAGATGCTCGTGGGCGGCACCGGCATCGGCTACTTCGTCTGGAACGAGTGGAACAACCTCTCGATCGCCAACATCGTGACCGCGATCCTGCTGATCGGCTTGGTCGGTCTCCTGCTCGACCAGGGCCTGGCGTATCTCGCCAAGCTCGTCACCTATCCGGAGTAGGCGCGATGGAGAATCGTCCGCTCATCAGCGTCGAGGGCCTGGCGCGTCGCTTCGGAGATTCGAACCAGCCCGCCGTATTCGAGAATATCTGGTTCGGCGTCGACAAGGGCGAGTTCTGCTGCCTGATCGGCCATTCCGGCTGCGGCAAGACCACGATCCTGAACGTGCTGGCCGGCCTCGACAGCCCGAGCGAGGGTGCCGTCATCGTCGACAATCGCGAGATCGATGGCCCCAGCCTCGACCGTGCCGTGATCTTCCAGGGCCACGCGCTGCTGCCGTGGCTGACGGTGATGGGCAACATCGCCTTCGCCGTGAGTTCGCGCTGGCCCAAGTGGGATCGCGTCAGGGTCCAGGATCATGCCCGCCGCTTCATCGAACTGGTCGGGCTGAAGGGCGCGGAGAACAAGCGGCCGTCGCAGCTCTCGGGCGGCATGAAGCAGCGCGTCGGCATCGCCCGCGCGCTCTCCATCCAGCCCAAGATGCTGCTGATGGACGAGCCGTTCAGCGCGCTCGATGCGCTGACGCGCGGCATGCTGCAGGACGAGGTGCTGCGCATCTGCGCCGACACCAACCAGACCGTGTTCATGATCACCCATGACGTCGACGAGGCGATCCTGCTCGCCGACAAGATCGTGCTGATGACCAACGGGCCGGGCGCCAGGATCGCCGAGATCGTCGTCAACACCATGCCGAAGAACGAGCGCCACCGGAACGATCTGCACAAGCATCCGCAGTACTACGCCATCCGCAATCACCTGGTGGAGTTCCTGGTCAACCGCTCCAGGGCCTTCGACGCCGAAATCGCCGACGGCGGCTACGATCCGCGGCGGCTGAAGCTGGTGAAGCCGGGCCTCATGTCCGTGAAATTGGCGGCGGTCAATCCGCCGGCCGAAGTGGTGACTTTGACAACCGGGAGAAGACAATGAAACGGGCTGAAGTGACCGAGAAGATCCTGAGCGCCAAGCGCCTGAAGGAACTGAGCTGGGAAGAGATCGCCAAGAAGATCGGCGGCGCGTCGAAGATCATCGTGACGGCGGCCTGCATGGGCCAGATGAAGATGACCAAGGAGCAGGCGACCAAAGCCGGCAAGCTGTTCGGGCTCGGCAAGGAAGAGGTGCTGCTGCTGCAGGAAGTGCCGTACCGCGGCTCCCTGCCCCAGATCCCGCCGACCGATCCGCTGATCTACCGCTTCTACGAACTCGTGCAGGTCTACGGCACGACCTGGAAGGAGCTCATCCAGGAGGAGTTCGGCGACGGCATCATGAGCGCCATCGACTTCGACATGACCATGGAGCGCCAGCCCGACCAGAAGGGCGACCGCGTGAAGATCGCCATGTCCGGCAAGTTCCTGGGCTACAAGAGCTACTGAGGCGCGAGGCGCCGGCGGTGGCCTTTCCTTTTGCGACCTGACTACGCTATTGGCGTATAGACGCTGATAGCGTATAATGACGCCGTGTCGATACGGATCGAGTTCGACCCCGGGAAGGACCGGATCAACAGGGTGAAGCACGGCGTCAGCCTCGAAATGGCCGCGGCGATTTTCGCGACGCCGTCGGCGCAGTGGGTCAGTCCGCGCAATCGGCATGGCGAAACCCGCTATGTCGCGGTTGGCCTGCTCGAGGGTCTGGAGTTCACCTGTGTCTTCACGATGCGAGGTTTGGTTCCGCGGATCATTTCCGTGAGGAGATCGAGGCATGAAGAAAGAGAATGTTTCTGGAAGGTCCGGCGAGGGCAAATACGTCCGCGTGACGATGACGCCTGAGCGGATGCGCAAGGCGCTTCGCTCGGTCGACTGGAAGCGCGTCGCCGCCATGACGGAGGAGGAGATCGAGCGCAACGCGTTGGCCGATCCGGACAGCATCGTGCCGTTGCCGGCCGATCCGGCGGACGTCCGGTTCGTGCCGGCCATGCCCGACGTCGCTGCCCTGCGCCGCGGCATGAAGCTCAGTCAGGCGCAATTCGCGGTCCGGTTCGGCTTCAGCGTCGCGACGGTGCGTAATTGGGAGCAGGGCCGGGTGCTTGCCGATGGACCGGCCCGCATTCTCCTGGCGGTGATCGCGAACGATCCGCAGGCGGTCATCCGTGCGCTGCGCCCTCCAACGCACATTGTTCGGCAGAGGCCCGGAAAGCGACTGAAGTTCAAGCGGGCTGCTTGACCATCGCCAACCGTGTCGGCTCGGCGCAGTGCCGGCGCTCCTGGAGCGCCAGCCCGACCAGAAGGGCGACCGCGTGACGATCGCCATGTTTGGCCAAGTTCCTGGGCTACAAGAGCTATGGACGCTCTCCCCCTCCGTCGCCGGCGGGCGGGCGGCGGAGGGTCGAGGCGACAGAGGACATCGCACGTGACGGGTTATCGCCTGCATTACTTCCCGGAATCCGGCAACAGCTACAAGCTGGCGCTGATGCTCACGCTGTGTGGCCAGGCTTTCGAGCCGGTCTGGACGGACTTCGGCGGCGGCGTGACGCGAACCCCGGAGTGGCGCGCTCGCGTCAATCCCATGGGCGAAATCCCCGTCCTCGAAGATGGGCCGGAGCGCCTGACCCAGACCGCGCCGATCCTGCTGCGGCTCGCCGAGCGCTACGGCCGGTTCGGCGGCGGCAACGACGAGGAGAAGTTCGAAATCCTGCGCTGGCTGTTCTGGGACAATCACAAGCTGACGGGCTACATGGCGACCTACCGCTACCTGCGCGCCTTCAGCGCCTCGCCCGATCCCGCCGTGCTGGCCTTCCTGCGCCGGCGTCTCGACGATTTCCTGGGCATCCTCGACGGCCATCTGCGGGAACGCCGCTTCATGGTCGGCGAGCGGCCGACGATCGCCGACGTCTCGCTGATGGCCTATCTGTCGTTTCCCGAAAATGAAGCCGGCTACGAATTGGCCGTCAGCCATCCCGCCGTGCGCGCGTGGCTCTCTCGCCTGGCAGCACTTCCCGGCTGGCAGGCACCCTACGACCTGCTGCCGGGCAAGCGCCTGCATTGCAACGTCTAGAGATGCCGACGAGATGTCGTTGCCTTCATGCCCCTCTCCCCTAGCGGGTAGCGCATATGGCCCGCCATTCGTCGTCCTGAGCGGAGCGCAGCGCAGTCGAAGGACCTCTTTTCCTCGATGGACCGCGACAAAAAAGGTCCTTCGACTACGCCGCCCTACGGGCGTCTCCGCTCCAGGGCGGGGGTTACCCCGCCCGAGACGACGGATAATTGCCATATGCGATTGCCCTACCCTAGCGGGGGAGAGGAATACGAAGGCATCGTATTCGATCGGTTTGAGAAGGTGGGCAAAAATGCTATCCGGGCAGCCCTGCGCCGTTCGGGTGCAGAGAAGGCCTTTCCCTGTCGCCACCGAAACCGGCTCCGACGATCGACAACACCCGCGGCATTCTGGCGATGTCGGCGGCGGTCGTGGTCTTCATCTTCAACGACGCGCTGATCAAGATTGCCGCCGAAACAGTGCCGTCGGTGCAGGCGATCGGCGTGCGCGGCATCTTCGCCACGCTGTGGTGCCTGCTGGCGCTGCTGGTGACCGGCTCCTGGCGTCACCTGGGCGGTGTCGTTCATCCGCGCGTGCTGTTGCGCGGCGTACTCGAGGCTGTATCGGCGATCGTCTATCTCATCGCGCTGTTCCATACCCAGTTCGCCATCGCCACCGCCATCAACCTCTCGACACCGCTCATCTTCACGGCACTCGCCGTGTTGATCCTCAAGGAGACTGTGCGCTGGCGACGCTGGAGCGCGGTGATCGTGGGGTTCCTGGGCGTCCTGCTGGTGATCCAGCCGCGACCGGGCGAGGTCGACGTCTGGGCCTGGGTGGTTCTGCTCGGCACCTTGCTGGGTGCCTTTCGCGATGTTCTCGGCCGCTACCTGCCGGCCAATGTGCCGACCCTGATCGTCTCCTTCGCCTCGGCCGCCGCAGTCGCCCTGGCGGGCTGCGCCTGGACGTTCGTGGAGGGTTGGCAGCCGATGACGGGACGCGAGATCGGCCTGCTGGTGGCGTCCTCGCTGTTGTTGGCGGCAGGCTACCAGTTCCTCGTCATGGCGTTGCGCTCGGGCGCCGAGTTCTCGGTCATCGGCTCGTTCCGCTACGCCTCGATCCTGTGGGCGCTCGGCATCGGCTACGTCGTGTGGGACGACGTGCCCAACACGCTGGCGCTGGCCGGCATCGCCGTGATCGTGGGCTCCGGCCTCTACATCCTGCACCGCGAGCGCGTGCGGCGTTAGGGACATCATTGGACCGCGGGCCTCCAGGCCCGCTCATGAGCGGACCGGGAGGCCCGCGGTCCGGCTTGAGATCAGTCCGTCACGACGATTTAGGCGGCACGTCGAGCCGGACGATGATGCCTTCGAGCTTGGGCGACACGGCGGGATAGAGTTTCATTACCAGCGGATCGTGGCCGGGCACGATATGGTCGGGCGAGGCGGCCAGCCGCTCGCAGGTCCGGTAGCCGTCGATCATGTCGCCGAGGTTAAAGGCCTGGGTGAAGAAGCGGTTTTTCTGCATGTGCTCGTAATAGTGCGCGGCATCGGAGGCGAGCACGACCCAGCCGCGCCTGGTCATCACGCGCACGATCTGCAGGCCGGGCGTGTGGCCGCCGACATGGTGCAGGCTGATGCCCGGCGCCAGGTCGAACGCGCCGTTGTGCTGCTCGACGCGGCCCTTGAAGTTGAGCTTCACCATGCCGACCACGTCCTCGACCTCGAAGGAGTGGCCGAACTTCGGGTAGCGCATGTAGGGGCCGGTGACGAAGCCCATCTCGCGCGTCTGCAGGTGGAAGCGCGCGTGAGCGAACTTGTGGAAGTTGCCGACATGGTCGTAGTGCAGGTGCGTCAGCACCACGTCGTCGACCAGATCCGGATCGATGCCCAGTTCCGACATGGTCTCGATCGGGCAACGCAGGTGCGTGCGGCCACGCTTGGCCGACACCTCCGCCGTGAAGCCTGTGTCGACCACTATGGTGCGGCCATCCCCCCGGACGATCCAGGCGAAGTAGTCCATCGGCATCGGCCCGTCGTGCGGGTCGCCGCCGATGAAATGGTCCGCCCGCCTGGCGTCGCGCCAGGCGTAGCGGATGGCGAAGACCTCGTATTCAGGAAGCGCTGATTCAGCCATTGCCGGCCTTCACCACGGCCGAGAGCTTCTCGGCGTCGACGGCGATCTTCACACCGGCGCGTTCCTGCTGCAGCAACATGGCCGAGCGCGAATCGCGCTCCGCCCAGCCGCGGTTCAGCGCCTCGGTCATCTCTTCCAGCGTCAGATTGCAGGCGCGCATCGGCACGCTCACTTCCTTGCCCAGCGCCACGGCAAGCGACACGTCTTTGTGGGCGTGGCGCAGCATGAAGGCAGGCGGGTCGTAGGTGCCGGGCAGGAACTGGTCGATCAGCCCGTCGAAGGTGCGCCGCCGGCCGAGCGCTCCCTGGCGCACGGCCTCGAACAGCGCCAGCGGCTCGACGCCCGCCTTGACGCCCATGGTGAAGACCTCGGCCAGCGCCAGGTTCATGGCGTAGCCGGCACAATTGTGCACCAGCTTGGCCACGGTCGCCTGGCCGATCGGCCCGACATAGCGCGCCTGATCGCCCATCGCGCCCAGCACTGATTTGAACTTCTCGAACACGTCCTTGTCGCCGCCGACCCAAATCGCGAGCTTGCCGGTCTTGGCGCCGCGCGGCCCGCCGCTCACCGGCGCGTCGAGCATATGCGCGCCCTTCTCGGCGAAGGCGGCGGCGATCTTGCGCACCGTGGCGCGCGAGTTGGTCGACAGATCGAAATAAGCGCCGCCGCGCTTCATGCCGGCCAGGATGCCGTTGGGACCGAGCGCCACCGCCTCGACCTCGGGCGGGCCGGGCAGGGAGGTGAAGACCACGTCCGAGTTCCGTGCGACCTCGGCGGGCGAGTCGGCCCAGATCGCGCCGGCTTCGATATGGCCGTCGGCCGCGGCGCGCCTGGCGTCGTGAACCGTGACCTTGTGCTGGGCCTTCTGAAGATTGGCGGCGAGACTCGCCCCCATGATGCCGAGGCCGATGAATCCCACTCGCATGATCTGTCTCCTCCAATGATTTTTCTTTCCGTGATTTTTCTTTGATCGCCGCCGTCCGCAGCGCCTACCGCGCCACCCACGACGCGTAGTCGCGGGCCACTTCCTCGACGGCGGTGTCGTAGAAGCGCTTGCCGTGCTCGGGCGTCGCCTGGCTCGGATCGGAGCCGATGCGGCCATCCGGGAAGGCGCGGCGATAATCCTCGGCATCGGCGAACGAGCCGTTGGGCGCGATGCGCGGCTCGAGCTGCCGGCGGTCCATGGTCTCGGGATATTTGTACCAGGTGAGCGCCACTTCCGAGGCGGTGGCATGGCTGCCTTCGCCGGTGGGATAGAGTTCCCGGCTCAGCTGCTTGATGCCGGCGCCGTCCCACCAGTTGCGCAGCGCACATTTGACCGACGGCTGGTTCGACATCCGCTCCATCGAGCGCTCGGCGTAGATTTCCGAGAACGCCGCCGTCACCGTGGCGATGTTGCCGCCGTGGCCATTCACAAAAAAGAAGCGGGTGAAACCGTGCCGCGCCAGCGAGACCACGGTGTCGCGCACCACGGCGATTAGCGTGGTCGGCTTCAGCGTGATCGAGCCGGCGAAGTCGAGATGGTGCTGCGCCATGCCGACGGAGATGGTGGGCGCCACCAGCGCGCCGACCTTCTCGCCGGCGCCGCGGCCGATCATCTCGGCGGTGAGCGCGTCGGTCCCGATCAGGCCCGTGGGACCATGCTGCTCGGTCGAACCGATCGGGATGATGATGCCGGTCTTGGTTTTTAGATAGTCCTCGACGAACTGCCAGGGTTTTAGCTGAAGCTGCACGAAGCGATTCTCCTTTGGATTCTCCGCAGGATGCGTCGCTTCATGCAGCGGGGCAAGGCAGGCCCGTAGAGCGGTTCAGCCAGCCGCCACCTTGGCGGCGAGGCGTTTGCGGTCGAGGTCGGCCAGCGCCTTGTCGCGGGCGTCGGTCAGCTGCTTGACCTCGATCGTGCAGATCTCGCGGTTGGTCGAACTGCACCGGCCCTGGATCAGTTTGATCTCGGCGGCGGCCCCTGCCCCGAGCCGGGTCTTGATGCCGGCGAAGTGCGCATCGCGCGTATCGTCGCTGGGGAAACTTGCCGGCGTCAGCACGACCAGGACGCGGTCGGGATACTTGTTGTTGGCGCCCGAGGCCGCGTCGACGATGATGCCGACCATGCCGCCCATCAGGATGTTGCCCACGGTGGCGCCGGTGAAGCTCGACACCAGGACTTCGTTGGATTGCTCGTAGCCGTCGCGCGTGCAGCTCACGATCATCGTCTCCTTGGAGCGCGAGACGCTGACCCGGCCGGGCGTCGGATTGACCACGGCGACATTGGCACCCTGGCGATCGACCTTGCAGGTGGCGCCTGTCGGCTCCGATTCGATGAAGACTTCCTGTGTCGTGCCGCCGACCACCGTCGCGCAGGCCGAACATGTAAGCGCCAGGCCGACAAGCATCGCCAGGCGGCCATGAGCCGCCAATCCCAGGTCATTCATTGTTTTATCTCCCCCCGCCGGAAGGTCCGGCGCGGGAAATCTACTATGACGTGCAGCATCCGGGGAAACGCAACTTCATGCAGCGTAGCTGCGAGATGCGTCAGGCCAGCGGTTCACCGAGATCGCCTTCGCTGTTGATCAGCAGCACGCGCGACGAGGCCCCAAGTCCCAGCGCCTTGAAGGCGGTCTGGTCGGCGCAGACCCGCATGAGTCCGGCCAGGCCGGCGCAACCCGAAGGGCCAGACGTGATCGCCGGATCGCTTTTCAGCGGCCCGGCGAACAGGCGACGTGTCGGCACGACCTGGTCTTCCGCGATGGTCATGAACCAGTCGGCGCCGAGGCCGATCACCGGCCAGGTGACGGGCGAGATCTCGCGGCACGCCAGTCCGCCCATCACCGTGTCGGCGTTGCCGCTGGCGAGCGCCGGCTTGCCCAAAAGATTGCTCTGGAACCAGCAGTCGGCGCTTTCGGGTTCGACGACGATGAAGACGGGGCGCGGCTCGTAGCGTGCCCACAGATAGCCGAAGACCGCGGCCGCGAGGCCGCCGACGCCCGCCTGGACGAAGACATGCGTCGGTCCCGGCGGCCATTGCTGGATGATCTCCTCGACCAGCACGGTGTAGCCGCGCATCACGCTGCGCGGGATCTGCTCGTAGCCCTCCCACGAGGTGTCGGAGATGATCGTCCAGCGATTGGCCTCGGCCTGGCGCCGGCATTCGGCGACGGCGGTGTCGTAATCGCCGTCGACGCGGATCACCTCGGCGCCACGGGCACGGATCGCCGCCTCTTTGTCGGCGGATGTGAACTTCGGCAGGAAGATCACACAGCGATTGCCGAACAGTTTGGCGCCGGCCGCGACCGAGCGGCCATGGTTGCCCGAGCTGGCGGTGGTGAAGACATAGCCGGACGTGATCTCGGGATGCTCGCGCTTCATCAGGGCGGCGAAAGTCGTGCTGGAGTGATAGGCGTCGCCCACGGCGCTCGACAGCACGCTGTAGACGGCGAGCACGCCGCCCAGCGCCTTGAAGGCACCGAAGCCGAAGCGCTGGCTCTCGTCCTTGACCCGGATCTCGCCCACCCCCAGCCGCCCGGCCAGCGCCGGCAGCGCATGCAGCGGCGTCACTTTGTGGGCGGGGCACTGGCCCAGCTCCTCCAGGAGCTCGGGAACGCCGTTGGGATTGACCACGAACTGCTGGTCTCGGCCGAACGGGAGGTTGTGCCCACTGCTGGGGTGTCGCGCGCGCGGATTGGCCGCCAGCCACGGGAGGGAGGGGGTCGTCATAAGGGGGTCATAGCATGCTAAAGTCGGGGAAACGGAGAGCCCGCACGGAGAGCCCGCCATGAAAGTGAACGTCGAAGTGACCTGCAGCCCCGAGGAAGCGCGCGCCTTCTTCGGCCTGCCCGACATCAAGCCGATGCAGGACCGCATCATGGGCGAGATCGAGGAGCGGCTGAAATCCAGCCTCAACTCTATGAACCCGGAGCAGGTGTTCAAGACCTGGCTGCCGGCCTCGATGCAGGGCGTCGAACAGATGCAGCAGATGCAGCAGGTGTTCTGGCAGCAGCTCGCCGGCATCGCTTCCGGCAAGAAGGGCTGAGCGGGCGATGAGCGATCGCGAGAAATCGACAGATCCTGCGCCCTACTACGAGGCCCATGTCTTCTGCTGCACCAACCGCCGGCCGGCCGGCCATCCGCGCGGCTGCTGCGCCGAGCGCGGCGGCGAGGCGCTGCGCGACCACATGAAGAACAAGGCCAAGGAGCTCGGCCTCAAGAACGTGCGCATCAACAGCGCGGGCTGTCTCGATCGCTGCGAGCTCGGGCCGACGATGGTGATCTATCCCGAAGGCGTCTGGTATTCCGTGCCGACCCGGGAAGACATCGACGAGGTGCTGCAGACGCACCTGGTCAAGGGCGGGCGGGTCGAGCGGCTGCTGCTGCAGACGGCGGACAAGCTGCCGGCGGACCGCGCCCGAAACGCGTGAGCTGAAGCTGTCGCCATGTTGGTCCGCTGCCCGGTTTGCGGCGCGGCGTTCACGCGCAGTCCCGAAAGCACGTACTGAAACGGAGCGACTTGGAATGGATTCGACGAAGACCACCGGCACCACGGGCGCATCGCCCGCCGCGATCCAGGCGCACTACGACGTCGGCAACGAGTTCTACCGGCTGTGGCTCGACGAGACGATGACCTACTCGTCGGCCTTGTGGCGCGACGAGAACGACACGGCGTCGCTGGCCGAAGCCCAGCAGCGCAAGCTTGTCTGGCATCTAAAACATTCCGGCGCCGACCGGGCGACGTCGGTGCTCGATATCGGCTGCGGATGGGGTGCCATGCTGCGCGCCGCCGTTCGCACCAGGGCCGACGGCGCCGCGCCGCTGGCGCGTGGCGTCGGCCTGACGCTGAGCGAAGCCCAGGCCGCCCTGGCGCGCAGCCTGACGGCGAGCGACCAGACGATTCCCCCGGAATCGTCCCTCGAGTTCCGCCTCGAAAGCTGGGCCGATCACCAGCCGGCCAAGCCGTACGGCGCCATCATCTCGGTCGGCGCCTTCGAGCATTTCACCAAGCCGGCCGACGATGCGCCCGCCAAGATCGCGATCTACCGTGCGTTCTTCACGAAGTGCCGCGACATGCTGGCGCCCGGGGGGCGCATGAGCCTGCAGACCATCGCCTACGGCGACCCTGAAGACGCGGTGCCCGCCGGACCGCTGGTCGAGGATATTTTCCCCGAGTCGGAACTGCCGCGGCTGCCGGAAATCATCCTCGCCGCCAACGGGCTTTTCGAGATCGAACTATATCGCAACGACCGGACGGACTATGGCCGGACCTGCGAGATCTGGGCCGCCAACCTCAAGGCCCAGAAGGCCAGGGCGATCGAAATGGTCGGCAAGGAACAGACGCGGCGCTACGAGCGTTATCTCAAGTTCGCCGCCTGGGGGTTCTTCTCCCACCGCCTGCATCTCTTGCGCTTCCGGATGAAGCGCCGCTAGGTTTGGCGTTACCACACGAGCGTTTCTTCAGAGCAATGGGGAATCACCCGCAACATGAAAGCAGATCAGTCGCACGGCGTCGGGCAAAAAGGCCGCTTCTATTTCACGAAGCATTTGTGGGTGCCCCAGGAGCCTCTTGAGAAGCTCAACCTCAAGATGTCGGACATGATCCTGCGCAGCATGCCCAAGCTGCCGTTGAGCGGCGACAAGGCGCTCGCGGCCTTTCCGGTCCTGGCCGAGCTCCAGAAAAGCCACGACAAGATCAAGGCGGATCTCCGCTATCTGCTCGCCCATCACGAGGAAATACCGGCGTTGCACGAAATCCATCCGCGCGACCTCTTCGTGCCGGGGCGCGCCTGGCGCACCTTCATCCTCAAGATCTATGGCCACGAGATCGAGAAGAACACCGCCGCGGTCCCCGACACGATCGCGGCCATCAACCGGATTCCCGGCGTGCACTCGGCGCTCTTCAGCATCCTCCAGGGCCGCGCCGAGATCGAGCCGCACCGGGGCTCGGCCGCTGGCGTGATCCGCTTTCACTATCCGCTGATCGTGCCGGACGAGCCGGAAAAATGCTGGATCGAGATCGGCGGCCATCACTTCCATTGGGAGGAAGGCGTCCCCCTGGTGTTCGACGACACGCGCGAGCACTGGGTCAAGAACCAGACCGACGAGACGCGCGTGGTGCTGATCATCGACTTCAACGCGGCCATGCCGTTTCCGGTGAACATCTACACCGGCCTGCGCTACGAGCTCGGGCGGCGCAGCGCCGAGGTCAAGGCGATCTACGAACGCGCCGCTATCGACGTGCCGGTACGTGCGACGGATGTTGAAATGGCGCGCTCGACCTGACGACCTGCGCTCGCAGAGGAGGTTCACTTGCTCGACCAGCCGCATGAAACCGTTACCCCCGTACTGACCCAGGGCGAGATCGACCGCCGCGTCTTCGAGCTCTACGACGAATACTGCCACGGCGGCATGGACCGCCGCACGTTCCTGCAGCGCGCCGCCGCGGTGACGGTGGGCGGCCTCGCCATGGCGCAGGCGCTGTTCCCGCGCTACGCCGACGCCCAGACGGTCTCCTTCACCGATCCCAGGATCAAGGCCAGGTACGTCACTTGGCCGTCGCCGGGTGGCACGTCCGGCACCATGCGCGGCTATCTGGTGCAGCCGACCGGCGCAGGCCCGTTCCCTTCGGTGCTCGTGGTCCATGAGAACCGCGGCCTCAATCCCTACATCGAGGACGTGGCCCGACGCGCAGCGCTTGAAGGCTTCCTCGCCCTGGCGCCCGATGGCCTGTTTCCGGTCGGCGGCTATCCCGGCAACGACGACGATGGCCGCACGCTGCAGGCCGGCCTCGACGCGGCCAAGCTGCGCACCGATATGCTGAACAGCGCGCGCTGGCTGAAGACGAACGCGCTCTCGACCGGCAAGCTCGGCGTCACTGGATTCTGCTGGGGCGGCGGCGCCACCAATTTCCTCGCAGCCACCCTCGGCGCCGACATGAACGCGGGCGTGCCGTTCTATGGCGCCGCGCCCGAGACCGCCTCTGTACCGAACATCAAGGCCGCGCTGCTGGTCCAGTACGCCCAGGACGACGAGCGCATCAACGCCATGTGGCCCGCCTTCGAGGCGGCGCTGAAGGCCGGCGGCAAGTCCTACGAGATGTTCATCTATCCCGGCACCCAGCACGGCTTTCACAACAATTCGACGCCACGCTACAACGAGGCCCAGGCCAAAATCGCCTGGGACCGCACGATCGCCTTCTTCAGGAAGAACCTCGCCTGAGGGCGGAGCCCTGGATTCGGATTGAGACGTGGAGACGTGGAGACGGGGAGGCGGGGAGGCGGGGACGGTCGGGAGTGAATTGATCGTTCTTCCGGAACTTCTGGCGGTCAGCGCCGTTGTCATTGCGGAGACATGCGGCATGGCAGGAAGGTCACTCCCCAGATGGATGCTATCGAGCGTAGCCGGCTGTGGGAGATTTTCGTCGACGGACTGCCCGATTTTGCGATGATTCTTCTCGACGCGGACGGGAAGATCCTGAGCTGGAACACGGGCGCGGCAAAAATGCTGGGCTATGCGACCGACGGGATCATCGGCCGGAACTTCTCCTGCCTCTACACGGACGAGGACAAAGCGGCAGGCAAGCCCGCGGTGTCGTTGAAGGACGCTGTCGCATACGGTCAGCATAGGGAGAATGGGCGCCGCGTCCGCCAGAATGGCACGCAGCTTGAAGCACAAGGCACGTTGATCCCGCTCTACGACGCGCAGAAGAGCCTCCTCGGTTTCGGCAGCCTGACGCGGGATGCCCTGACGCGGGATGCCCTGACGCGGGATGCAATGAACCTGCCGCGGGCTGCGGTAGCTCTTGCGCAGTCTGCCCCGAGCAACGTGGTTTCCCTGGCCGGTCCGAAGAAAATCCTGATGGTCGACGACAATGCCGAGATCCTCGAGGCCCTCGGGCTTCAGCTCACGAGCCTCGGCTACCAGGTGATCGCGGCCGCCAATGGGGCGGAGGCCCTCGAAATCCTGGCCCGCGTCGCCGACATAGACCTCCTGTTCACCGACGTCGTCATGCCCGGTGGCATGAATGGCAGCCAGTTGGCCACGGAGGCCCGCTCCCTTCGGCCTGGCCTGAAGGTCCTGTTCACCTCCGGCTACTTCCAGGGAGCGTTGGTGCAGAACCGCACCATCGACGCGAATGTCCGGGTGCTAGCGAAGCCCTATCGCAAGCAGGAACTCGCCAAGCGTGTCGGCGAGGCGCTGTCGGGCTAGCTGGGCGCACGTCGCGTACGGCGCGACAAGCGGCAGGCGCAGGGCGACAGCGATTTCCCGCGGGGGCAGGGCTCGGAGGCCAGGATCGTCGATGCAATGGTAATCAACCCGTCCGCCGACAATCGGTGCAGTCCATGGCCTTGACCGGCGATCGGGGGACATGGCGCTCGACATGGGGCTCGGCATGGAGCCGATATGTTTCATTCGGCACCGGCATCGTGCTGATGCTGGCGGCTTATGGCCTCGTGAGCGCAGCCGTGGTCGCCGTCATCCTGCTGCAATTGCGGTCCGACACGATCGCCGCCAGCTACAACGTCCTGACCGCCTTTGCCCAGCTCAGCGACGAACAGACCACGCGCACTTTCCAGAACGTCGAAGAGGCATTGGAGACGGTCGAGGCGGCTCTCGTTGCCATGCCGCATTCGGGCGTTGACGGCACGAACGACGTGCAGGACGACCTGCGCCGGCTGATCGCCAGCCGGCCGTTCCTGAGGTCGATCACGGTCCTCGACGCCCGGGGCCGCGCCGTCTTCAGCAGCGAGAGCGCCATCCCCGGCATGGAGCTGTCCGATCGCGCGTACTTCGTCGAAAGCCGGGACAAGCCGCGCGCGCGGTTCCAGATCGGGGTGCCGATCCGCGCCCGCACGACGCAGGAATGGATTCTCCCCGTGACGCTCGGCCTGCGCGGGGCCGGCGGTGAATTCGCCGGCGTCATCGTGGCGTCCGTCAATCCGCTCTTCTTCGATCGGGTGTGGACGGTGGAAAAGACGATCAAGGGTCAGGCCACGGCGCTGTGGACCGCCGGCGGCGCAATGGTCATGCGCAGCCCCTTCGTCGAGAAAGCCATGGGCGCCGCGACATTCAGCCCGGAACTCATGCGGCGAACGAACGCCGGGAGCATCGAAGGCACCTTCGCAATCGTCAGCAACGTCGATGGCGAGCGCCGTCTGCTCGCCTACCGCCGTCTCGCCGCCTTTCCCGGCTTCATCATTTCCGTCACCCAGGCGCTGGACCAGGCGCTCGCCCCGTGGCGGCACATTGCCCGGCTCGCCGCCGCCGGCTGGGCGGTTTCACTGGCGACCCTGGGCGCACTCGCGGTCTGGCTGGTCGTCGAATGGAATGCGCGCCACGCCGAACGGGATCGCTATCAGACGTTGTTCGACGCCAACGCCTATCCGATGGCCGTGATCGACCGCGACACCCGCCGCTTCCTCGCCGTGAACGATGCGGCGCTTCAGCAGTACGGCTGGTCGCGGGCCGAGGCCCTGTCGATGCGCGCCGACGACCTCTACCTGCCGGAGGATGTCCATCATCAGCGGCCGGCCGTGCGGCCGGGCAGCGAAGTCGATCGGGCCCGGTCCGTCAGCGGGCACAGGCACCATACGAAGGACGGCACGATCATCGACGTCGAGATGCAGGCGCGTCCGATCCGGTTCGGCGACGTCCGGGCGACGCTCGTCATCACCCGCAACGTGACCGAGCAGGTGCGGGCCGAGCGCGCGCGTCAGGTCGGCCTGGAGGAGTTGCGCCAGTCGCAGGAGCGTTATCGCACCCTGTTCGAAGCCGCCCCCTATGCCGTGATCGTCTCGGACCGCGACTCGCTTCGCCTGCTGGCGGTGAACGCAGCGGCTGTGAATCTCTATGGCGGCACGCGGGACCAGATGCTCGGCATGACGGCCGACGATTTCTACCTGCCGGAGGACCGCGCGGCGCTGCCCGCCCGCCGCGCCGGCTACTCGGCGGACGTCACGCGCCACTTTACCGGCATACGGCACCGCAAGTGCGACGGCACGACCGTCTTCGTCGACATGGCGGTGCGCTTCATCGACTATCAGGGCAGATCGGCCGCGCTCACGATCGTCGCCGACATCAGCGAACGACTCCGCCTCGAGGAGGTGCGCGAGGCGACGGAGGACCAGCTGCGCCAGGCGCAGAAGATGGAGGTCGTCGGCCAGCTCACGGGCGGCATTGCACACGATTTCAACAACCTGCTGACCGTCATCCTCGCCAACGCCGACGAGGTTCAGGAGGAGGTGGGCCTCGAGCCCCGGGTGAAGGCCCGCCTCGAGCAGATCGCCAAGGCGGTGCTGAGGGCGTCCGAGCTGACGGGCCAGCTGCTGGCCTTCTCGCGCAAGCAGGCGCTCAATCCCAAGCCGACCGATCTCAACGAGCTGGTGGTGTCGACCGGCAAGCTGCTGCGCCGCACGCTGGGGGCGAATCTCGAACTGGTCGTCGACCTGGCCGACGATCTGTGGATGGTCGACATCGACCGCGCCCAGCTCGAGACCGCCCTGATCAACCTCTGCGTCAACGCCCGCGACGCGACGCCCGACGGCGGCAAGCTGCTGATCCGCTCCGAAAACGTCGCCTGGAATGCGCGCGCCCTCGCCAGAATCCCTGATGCCGAAGCGCGGGACTATGTAAGGCTGAGCGTCGCCGATACCGGCACCGGCATGCCGCCGGACGTCCTGGCCAAGGTGTTCGAGCCGTTCTTCACCACCAAGGACGTGGGCAAGGGAAGCGGGCTCGGCCTCAGCATGGTCTACGGATTCATCAGGCAATCCGGCGGCACCGTCGGGATCGACAGCGAAGTCGGCCGCGGTACCACCATCAGCCTGTACCTGCCCCGCAGCGATCGGCAGGCGGAGGTCGTGCAGGCTCTGCCGGCGCCCAAGATGCCGGGGGGGAGCGAGCGTCTCCTCCTCGTCGAGGATGAATTGCAGGTGCGCCTCCAGGTGGCGGAGCAACTGGCGAGCCTGGGCTACGACGTCACCGAGGCGGCCGATGGCACCGCCGCCATCGCGGCTCTGGAAGCCGCAACCAGGCCCTTCGACCTGATGCTGACCGACGTGGTCATGCCCGGGCCGCTGAACGGCAAGGCGCTGGCCGAAGCGGCGGCGCGCCGCTGGCCGGGGACCGCCGTCGCCTTGATGTCGGGCTACGCGGAGGGCACCGAGGCCGTCGGGACCCCGGATCACGTGGAACTGTTGGCCAAGCCCTTCCGCAAGCACGACCTGGCGCAATTCGTACGCCGGGTGCTCGACGCCGGGGTCCGCGGCCCCCGGGCACGCTAGGTCAAGACCTCGACAGTCCCGTCGGGCGTGCGCACCAGGATTTCGTCCATATCGACACCGAGACCCAGCCAGCCGTCGGCCTCCTTGACGTTGCGAAAGACATGGGTCTCGACCTGATGCTTGCTGGTGAGCGCCATGAACATGCGGCTGAGCCCGTAGGTCACGTCCGCCGAGGCGAGGAACGACCATTTGGTGTCGCCCCATTGGGCATCCGTCTGTCCGGCGTAGGTGGCGAGCTGGCGCAGCTCGACGGTGGTGAGGGGAGTGGTGCTGCCCCTGAAATCGACGATGAGGCTCAACCCCTCCTTGAACCCCTCCAGCCGCACGAGTTCGGTGAAGGCCGCTTCGAGCTCGACGACGTCCATGCTGTGCTTGGCGCGCAGCACGATGACGCCGAGGTCCTTGTTGAAGCGGATGGTATGAGGCAAAGCGCCCCCTCTCCGAGGGTGGCAGGGCAACCGACGCGGGCAGTGTAGGCCCAAGGCACGGCCGAGTCTCGTCTTCGATGAACGGCGCCGAAACGCGGTTTCAGCCGAAATCCGGAAACCCGCGGAGGTTGCAGGTCGTCGTGGCCGGCCCCCGGCCGGGATCGCCGGGGACCGCACCATCGCGTTCTTCAGGAAGAACCCCGCCCTCTTGCGTCAGAAGCTTCCGAGGTCCGCCAGGGCACCGACGATCATCCGCGTGCCGATGGCCATCATCAGCACGTCGTTGTCGACGCGCACATACTGATAGCCTGACGGCGGCGGCGAGAGTTGCGTCAGCAGAACGCCGGGCAGCGGATAGAAGACGATGCCCGAGGCCAGCGGCTGGCCCATCGCCCACATCTTCTTGGCCTGGCCGGGCGGCAGGCAGCCATTGTTCTTCTTGGCGAGTCCCGGCGGACAATTGCCGCCCGCGTATTCGGTTCGATAGTAGCTCTGGACCGCGTTGCGATCGTGATCGGCGATGACGACGTTGCCCGGCGCCGCACCGCCCGGCTTCGGTCCGGCGGCCTGTGAGTTCCCCTGGCCCTGACCTTTACCCTCGCTTTGTCCCTGGCCCTGTCCCTGTCCTTGGCCCTGACTCTGGCCCTGACCCTGACCCTGTCCCTGAGCCTGGCCCTGACCTTTACCTTCGCTTTGTCCCTGGCCCTGGCTCTGGCCCTGACCCTGACCTTGTCCCTGACCTTGTCCCTGGCCTTGTCCTTTGCCGTGGCCCTGTCCGAGCGCGGGGCTCGCCAGCGCCGCGATGAGAGCGGCCGCAAGAATGGTCGATATCGTTTTCATGAAAGGCCTCCTGCCTGTGCCCATCAGACGCCGGCATCATGGCGAAGCTGGGACAACTCGTAACGAAACGCCATTCGGTTAGTTGCGGCGACGCGGGCGATGAGAGTGACTTTCACCTGGAAACGCCGCGAACCCTTCGCAACGCCTGAGTCCCGTCGCGCCCTTCATCGCGCCTTTCACCGGGAAAGCATCTGCGCGAGCGCGATGTAGAGCGGGATGCCGACCATCGGGTTGAAGGGGAAGGTGACCCCGAGCGACAGGGCGCTCGCGATCTGGCCGAAGCCGAAGCCCGCAGCGCCGGACTCAAGGTCGTCACCGTGCACAAACGGACGCTCAAGCGCGCGGCGTAGGCCATGACGCGGAACGGAGGAGCGCCGCCGAGGCCGACAGCACTCACTTCGACGCGGCGAGAAACTCCTCGACGGAAACGCCGGCCTGCTTCAGGACGCCCGCGAGAGTGCCGGTCTTCAGTTCCTTGTGATCGGGGACGACACAGCCGACCGATCCCCGCCGGAGAACGACGTGGCTGCCGCGCTGCCGCTTGACCACGAAGCCGAGCTTTTCCAGGGTACGAATGGCATCGCGCCCTGAAACGCGCGGCAGGTTAGGCATTCACGGCGACCTCGAAGGTCGTGATGAACGACCGGCCGGTGGCGGAGGGCAGGGGAAACTCTTCCAGGTAGAGCGCTGTGGCTTCCCGCAGGTTGGCCACGGCCTCCTCGATCGTCTCGCCTTGCGAGGTCGTGCCGGTCTCGGGATTGGCGGCGGTGTATCCGCCTTCCGGCGCCGGAATAAGGACGGCCGTCAGCAACATGATGAATTCTCCTCGGGGAAACGCATTATCGCTCGACCGGTCCTCGAATCCTAGCCATCTCTCGCGCGTCTGCGCCGGCTTGGGTGGGCCGAAGGCCGCGTCCGGCCCGGCATTGGTGCTTCCCGCCCGGTAACGCGCCACTCTAGTATCCCGCCTCACGATAGTGAGGGGGCAACGCATGCTGAGCCGGACCGACGCAGCGACATCCCGCTCACCAACTTTCGGGGAATCGAGCTGCGCAACTTCCCAGCCGAGATCGCACGCCTGGCACTCATCATCGCGGAGTATCAGTGCGACGTACTCTATCGCGGACAGAAGAACGCATTGGCTGAGTTCTTGCCACTGGACGCGCAGAATTGGATCACCTGCGGTAATGCGCTGCGGCTCGACTGGCTGAGCATCTGTCCACCCACCGGAACTGGCGTGAAGCACCAAGCTGAAGATTTATTTCACACGCCGCTCGATCAGGCGCAGATCGACTTCGAGAATGAGGGAGGGGAGACGTATATTTGCGGAAACCCACCGTATTTGGGCAGCAAGTGGCAAAAGGATGACCAGAAGGAAGATCTAAAAGCGATCTTCGATAGTCGAACTCCAGCGTGGAAGTCTCTCGACTACGTCGCCGGTTGGTTCATGAAGGCAGCCGACTACGGTAGGCGTGCAGTCGCAGGCGATGTACGCTCAAGTGCAAGCAGTGCTGAAGTCTGCCGATCACAAGCCGAAGGTCGAGATCAGGCGAGATTGGTACTACTGAGGGGATGGTGTGATCGAGTTCAAGACAGGCGACATTCTCGGCGAGGATGCCGAGGCCTTGGTCAACACCGTGAATTGCGTCGGCATCATGGGGCGCGGGATCGCTCTCCAATTCAAGAATGCCTTCCCGATGAACTTCAAGGCCTGCGAAGCAGCCTGCAACCGCGGCGAGGTGCAACCCGGCCATATGTTCGTCTTCGAGACGGGTGGACTGACCAACCCGAAATGGGTTGTGAACTTTCCCACCAAGCGGCATTGGCGCGGCAAGAGCCGCATGGAGGATATCGAAGCGGGCCTGAAGGCGCTTGTCCGCGAGATCGAGACTCGGAGAATCGGTTCGATCGCCATTCCACCGCTGGGTAGCGGTCTTGGTGGCCTGGACTGGTCCGACGTGCGGCGACGCATCGTCAAGGCGCTGGGCGACCTCGAGACAACGCGCGTTATCGTCTACGAGCCGAACGGCCGTCAGGAGAAGCGGCCGATGACCGTGTCGCTCGACGTGCCGGCCATGACCGGGGGACGCGCGGCGCTGGTCGGCTTGATGGGCCGCTATCTCGGCGGATTGATGGACCCGTTCGTGACGCTGCTGGAAGTTCACAAGTTGATTTATTTCATGCAGGAGGCGGGCGAGCCCCTGAACCTGGGGTTCCAGAAGGCGACCTATGGGCCTTATGCCGAGAACCTTCGGCATGTCCTGCGGACCATCGAAGGGCATCTCGTGTCGGGCAATGCCGATGGCGGGGATGCCCCGGACAAGCAGCTCGAACTCGTGCCGGGAGCGACCGAGGACGCCGCTGCGTTCCTGAAAGCCCATCCCGACACGCAGGCGCGCTTCGAGCGGGTCGCCGGCACCGTTCGCGGCTTCGAGACGCCCTTCGGTCTCGAACTTCTCTCGACGGTTCATTGGGTCGTCCGCCACGGCGCCGGTCGCGCCAGGGAAGACGTGATTGCTGCGACCTACGCTTGGGGCGACCGCAAACGGCAGTTTTCCGCCGGGCAGATCGGGATCGCGCTCGACGCCCTCACGACCAGGGGATGGCTCGACGGCTGAGCAGTGTCTTCTCCGCGGCCAAGAACACCCAAAGGCGCTCGGAGTTGCCGCAGCGTACCAATATTGGTACATTCGCAACAACTAATGAACCACCCGAAGAAACTTTCCATGAAAAAGAAGGGCCGCATCGGATCGTCCCTGGACGATTTCCTGAAGGAGGATGGCCTCTACGAGGCGGCGGCGGCGCGCGTCCTCAAGCGCGTGATCGCCCGCCAGCTCGATGCCTTGATGCGCGAGAAGCACCTCACCAAGACCATGCTGGCAAGACGCATGCAGACGAGCCGGGCCCAGCTCGATCGCGTGCTCGATCCGGACAACGAGTCGGTGACCCTGGGCACGCTCACCCGCGCCGCCCGCGCGGTGGGGCGGAAACTGCGGCTTGAGCTGGTGTGACTCGCTGCCCTGCGCCTCCGTCCTGTCAGCCATGCGCATTTGAAGTTGCAGGTTCAGCAGGAAAATGCTAGGAATTTTGGTAGGCTGGCGCGGGGACCGCGTCAGGCAAGTCCCAAGGCATGACCCGCCCGCGCACGCCGCGGGTACGACGCAATTGAGCGTGAGGGCGAAGCCCCCACAGGGAGCAGTCACGCTGCCCTGTGAAGTCCCAAACCGAGCCCGTCCCAACCGCGCGCCTGAAAACGACGCCGGAACAGACATTTAGAGACGCCCGAGTCACGGGCGCATCCGGGCTGTGACACGCAAGAAGAAGTGGAAGTCGAAAAAAGCCCGTGAAACCGGGCTCGGCGCGAAGTCTGTCACAACCGCGCGCACAACATTTGTCACACGTTGGTGTGCGCCTGTGCGGGCCGATCTGCCCACAAACATTGGCTTTCCGGCGTGCGGGAAGCTCAGGAAGACGTCGGGGGTTCCTCGACCAGTTCGCCCAGCCTTTTGATGATGCGCGTGGGCTGGGCGGTGGCATGTGCCGGCACGCCGGCGCCGAACGGGTCGTACCAGATGCCGCACATGCCGAGCTGCTGCGGGGCCACGACCTCCCATTCGTAGTTGTCGCCCACCATCCAGGCCTCGCCGGGGCCCACGCCCAGCCGCTCGAGCGCGTGGCGGTAGACGGCGAGCTCGGGCTTGCCCTGGCCGAACTCGCCCTCGATCTGGATGTGGTGGAAGCGGTGCGCGAGCTCGAAGCGCTCGATCTTGGCGCGCTGGGTTTCCGAGGCGCCGTTGGTCACCAGCGCCAGGCGCACGCCGGCGTCGCGCAGCGCATCGACGGTGGCATGGGCGTCGGGATAGAGCCGGTATTCGTTGCGGCGCAGTTCGGTGAAGGCATCGGCGATGCGGTCGGCCAGCGCGTCGTCGGGGCGGCCGAGCTTTTCCAGGCCGCGGCGGACGGCGAGCCGGCGGGCGCCGGGGATATCCAGCCGCCACTTGGCCGCTTCCGCGCGGTCGCTCCAGAAGGCGCGGGCTTCCTCCATCACCGTCGTGCGCACGCGCTCGATGGCCTGGACATCATGGGCGTCCAGGTGCGCTGCGAAGACGTTGAGCAGGCGCGTCCATGCCTCTTCCGGCTGGGCGTAGGCGCGGATCAGCGTGTCGTCGAGATCGAACAGGATGGCCTTCGGGAGCGCCGCCACTAGTTTACGGGGCTCGCCGTGAAAGTGCCGGGCGCGGGGCTGATCACCACGTTGCGGTCGCCCTGGACCTCGATGACGGCCAGCGCCCGTTCCGAGCGGCCGTCGGGCAGGAAGCGGAAGATGCCGTCGACGCCCGACCAGCCGTTGGGATTGGTGATCGCCTCGGCCGAGAAATCGCCGCCCGGCTTCAGGCGCGCCAGGTGGCCCGCCAGCGCCACGCCGTCGTAGGCGAGCGTGGCCAGGCGGTGCGGCGGGCGTCCGTAGGTCGACACGAACCGGCGCTCGAAGTCGGCGCGCCGGGCCGGATCGGGGGCGGCATACCAGGCGCCGCGTAGCATCGTGTCGGCGCCGATGCCGGGCACGTCCCAGACGCCGGTGCCGATGAATTGCACCGAGGCCGTGTCGAGGCCGGCCGCCGTGAGCGCGGAGAGGACGGACGACAGGCGCGGTGGCGCCACCGGCACCAGCACGGCGAGCTTGCCGTCGCCGCCACTCCCGGCCCTGGCCTGGGTCTCGCTGGCGAGCCGCTTGGCCGAGATCATGAGATCGTTGCTGTTGGCGTCGTAGAGTTCGGCCGCGACCACGGTGCCGCCGCGCACGGCGACATGGCTTTCCAGCGTGCGCGCCATCTGCTCGCCATAGGGGGTGCGCGGCGCGAAGGTGGCGAAGCGCTTGATGCCGGCGTCGATGGCGTGGTCGACGACCCGGCGGACCTGCGGCGGGGCGGCGATGCCCATGACCCAGACGCCGCGCGAGGCGGCCGATTCATCGTTGGAGAAGGAGACGACATTGGCGCCGCCCCCCTGGTTCCCACCCTGCGCGACCAGCGGCGCGAGCGCGGTGGCCGACGTGCCGAACAGGGGACCGAGCACGAGCGCGACGCCGGCGGTGCGGGCCTGACGATAAGCCTCGACCGCGGCTTCCGCTGTCGTGCCGCTATCGAAGGTCGAGAGGGCGAGCTCCTTGGCGCCGGTGTCGAACAGGGCCATTTCGGCCGCCTGCTGCAGGGACTGGCCGAGCGCGGCGTTCCCGCCGGACAGCGGCAGCAACAGCGCGATGCGGGTCTTGCCCGACGCCGTCACCGACGACGCGGCCTGCTTCGCCGGAGTCGTGGCGGGCTTGGCCGGCGTGCTAGTCTGGGGCGCATCGCTGCAGGCGCCCGCGAGGAAGAGGGTGGCCACGAGCGCGACATAGGACATGCGCATCGGCGCGAAACTCCGGCAAACGGATCGAAATGAGTGTGAGCGAGCAGTCACGGGATAGTGCGGGCCAAGCTAGCGGGGAGGACGGCCGGCGTAAACCACCGCTGGCGCCCGGGCTGCACATTGTTGCCACACCCATCGGTAATCTTGGCGATATAACTTTGCGCGCCCTCGACGTGTTGCGTGGCGTCGATCTCGTTGCCTGTGAGGACACCCGCGTGTTCGCCAAGCTGGCCAGCCACTATGGCATTTCGGTCCCCACCGTCGCCTACAGCGACGCCACGCAGGACCTCTCCGAACCGCGCATCGTGCGTGCCCTTGCCGCGGGCAAGCGGGTGGCCCTGGTGTCCGACGCCGGCATGCCCCTGATCTCCGATCCCGGCTATCGCCTCGTCCAGGCGGCAATTGCCGGCGGCCATGCCGTGACGTCGGCGCCCGGCCCCTCGGCGGTGCCGATGGCGCTGGCACTATCGGGCCTGCCGACCGACCGCTTTTATTTCGGCGGCTTCCTGCCGGCCAAGGAAGGCGATCGCCGCCGCGCCATCGGAGCGGCGGCCGGCATGCCGGCGACCCTGGTGTTCTTCGAGGCGCCGCACCGGCTCGCCGCCTCGCTCGTCGACCTTGCCGATCTTCTGGGCGACCGCGCCGCCGCCGTGGCGCGCGAACTCACCAAGCTCTTCGAGGAAGTCCGACGCGCGCCGCTTCCTGAGCTTGCGGCCTACTATGCGGCGCACCCCGATGTGAAGGGCGAGATCGTGATCGTGATCGCCCCGCCCGGCGAGGCCGGAGCGCCCGACGGCGCGGTGCTCGACGGGGCATTGCGTACGGCGATGGCGGGCGCGTCGATCAAGGATGCGGCCTCCGAAGTGGCGGCGCGTTTTGGCCTCAAGCGCCGCGATGTCTATGCCCGCGCCCTCGAACTGAAGCGCGAGGGCTCGTCTTGACCGAGAGCTCGTCATGACCATCGCGTCCCGGCAGAGGGCGCATCGCCTGGGTCATGCCGCCGAATGGCGCGCGGTCCTGCGCCTGCGCCTGGCCGGCTATTCGATTCTCGCCCGGCGCTACAAGACCAAGCTGGGCGAGATCGACATCGTGGCCCGGCGCGGCAACCTGCTGGCGTTCGTCGAGGTCAAGGCCCGTGCCAATGCCGCAACGGCGGCCGATGCGCTGGGCGGCCGCCAGTTCGGCCGCGTCTCGCGCGCCGCCAGCCTGTTCGTGGCGCGTCATCCGCACCATGCCGTCTGCTCGGTGCGCTTCGACGCGGTGCTGGTGAGCGGCTCCTTTTGGCGGCAAGTATGGCCAACGCACCTGGCCGATGTCTGGCGGGCCCCGGAGTAACGATCGTGTCGAGCGTCGAGTTGGAAACCAGCAAGCGGCTCGCCCGCCTGCGCGATCTTTGCGCCGGCAACGGGGAGCACCTCGATCTCCTGGAAGCGGCCCTGGCGTTGAGCGCGCTGCGCGGCGACGACAGCGTCGATCTGGCGCCTTATCGTCTGCATGTGGCGGCGATGTCCGCCGACCTGGCCGACCTGGTCCGCCGGCGCGGCGCCACGCCCGAATCGCTGGCCGAGGTGCTGGCCCAGTCCTACGCCTACCGCGGCGACAGCGAGACCTACGACGATCTGCAGAACGCCGATCTTGCGCGGGTGATCGAGCGGCGCCAGGGGCTGCCGGTCGCGCTCTCGATCCTCTATCTCCATGTGGCCCGGGCGCAGGGCTGGACGGCCGAAGGCCTGGCGTTTCCCGGTCATTTCCTCATCCGCGTCGAAATCGACGGAGCCCGGCACGTCATCGATCCCTTCCATGACGGTTGCGTGCGCGATGCCGCCGACCTGCGCGATCTCCTGCGTCAGGTCCTGGGGCCGACGGCGGAGCTTCGCCCCGCGCATTTCGATCCGGTGACCGATCGCGAGGTTCTGCTGCGGCTCGAGAACAACGTTCGCCTCCGGCTCGCCAAGCGGGAGGAATGGACCGGCGCCGGGCAATCGCTCGACCGCATGCTGGCGATCGCGCCCGATCGGCCGGAACTGCTGTTCGAGGCCGGGCAGCTCAATATGCGGCTCGACAAGCGTCGGGCCGCGATTGCCGCCTTTCAGCGGTTTCTCGAGGTCGACGGCGGCCGGGGCGATGCCGAACTCCGCCAGCGTGCGTCAGCCCTGTTGCAGGAACTGCGCCGCGGGCTTAACTGATCCCCGCTTCTTTCCACGTCATTTCTCAATTCCAGGACTTTCCATGACCCTCAGCGTCGCCATCCAGATGGACCATGTGTCGAGCATCGACATCGACGGCGACTCGACGTTTGTCCTCGGCCTCGAGGCCGAACGGCGCGGCTATGCGCTGTGGCACTACACGCCGCCCGACCTGATCTTCCGCGACCGCAAGGTGCTGGCGCGGGCCCAGCCGATGAAGCTGCGGCGCGAGAAGGGCAACCACTTCACCCTGGGCGCGGCCGAGATGATCGACCTGTCCAAGATCGATGTCGTGCTGCTGCGCCAGGATCCGCCGTTCGACATGTCCTACATCACGACGACGCACGTGCTGGAGCACATCCATCCGAAGACGCTGGTGGTCAACGATCCGGCCAGCGTGCGCAACGCGCCGGAGAAGCTGTTCGTCACCCATTTCGACAATGTGATGCCGCCGACGCTGATCACCGCCGACGCGCGTGCGCTCAAGGCGTTCCGCGACGAGCACAAGGACATCATCCTGAAGCCGCTGTTCGGCAATGGCGGTGCCGGCGTGTTCCGGGTGCGGCCCGACGACGAGAACTTCAATTCGCTGCTGGAGATGTTCTCGCAGCGCAGCCGCGAACCGGTGATCGCCCAGCGCTATCTCCCCGAGGTGCGCCAGGGCGACAAGCGCATCATCCTGATCGACGGCAAGGCAGTGGGCGCGATCGACCGCGTGCCGGCCGAGGGCGAGGCGCGCTCCAACATGCATGTCGGCGGCGTGGCGGTTAAGGCCAGCCTCACCAAGCGCGAGATCGAGCTGTGCGAGATCATCGGGCCCGAACTCGCCCGGCGCGGCCTGATCTTCGTCGGTATCGACGTGATCGGCGGCTACCTCACGGAGATCAACGTCACCTCGCCGACAGGCCTGCAGCAGATCAACCGCTTCGACGGCGTGTCGCTGGAGGCCCAGATCTGGGACCGCATCGAGGTGCGTTACCAGGAAACACGCGGGCCCAAGTAGTGGCCGCGGCCAAAGCCGCGCCGATCTGGGTTACGGGCGCGCTGACTCTCGATCCGGCGGAGATCGAGGAGAGTTTCGTGCGCGCCACCGGTCCCGGTGGCCAGCACGTCAACACGACGTCGACCGCGGTCCAGCTCCGCTTTGACGTCCGCCATTCGCCCTCGCTGACGGACGACGTGCGTCACAGGCTGGAGGGCCTTGCCGGGCGGCGGCTCACGCGCGACGGCGTTCTGGTGCTGATGGCCCAGGGACAGCGCAGCCAGAAGCGCAATCGTGAGGAGGCACTGGACCGGCTGGTCGCCCTGGTCCGGGAAGCCGCCCGGCCGCCCACGCCACGCAAGAAGACGCGGGTCAGCAAGGCCGCCAAGCGCCGCCGCGTCGACGACAAGAAGCACCACGGCGCGATCAAGTCTTTGCGCAGCAAGGGCGCGGTCGACTAGGCGCGGACGGCTGAAATTGAATCACAAGCGCGTATCCACACGCATTGTCATCCCGAACGCAGTGAGGGACCTTTTAGAAGCTGTCCGGCAAAGGTCCCTCACTGGGTTCGGGATGACACCGTTTCCTGGGCAGTCGGGAGTGCGTTCATTTCAGCCGGAAAGACTCCAGGGCCGTGCTACTGTGCCGGCCTGTAACGGAAGAGGTGTCGCGTGGCAGACGTTCGCAAGGAAACCGACAGCCTGGGTGAGGTGAGCGTTCCCGCCGACAAGCTGTGGGGCGCCCAGACCCAGCGCTCGCTCGAACATTTCAGCATCGGCAAGGACCTGATCCCGCGCGAGATGGTCACCGGTTACGCCACGCTGAAGAAGGCGGCGGCCAACGCCAACCACGACGGCAAGCGACTCGACGATTTGGCGCACAAGTTGATCGTGCAGGTCTGCGACGAGATCCTGGCCGGCCAGCACCACGACATGTTCCCGCTGCACGTCTGGATGACCGGCAGCGGCACCCAGTTCAACATGAACGTGAACGAAGTGATTTCGAACCGCTGCTGCCAGATCGCCGGCACGCCGCTCGGCAGCAAGAAGCCGGTTCATCCCAACGACCACGTCAACATGTCCCAGTCGTCCAACGACACCTTCCCGTCGGTGATGTACATCGCCGCGGCGGTCAACGTGACCGGACGGCTGATCCCCTCGGTTCAGGCGCTGCATGATTCGATCGCGGCCAAGGCCAAGGAATGGGACGATATCGTCAAGATCGGCCGTACCCACATGCAGGATGCGACGCCGATCACGCTCGGCCAGGAATGGTCGGGCTATGCCGGCATGCTGGCCGACGACCTCGAGCGGCTGCAGGATTGCCTGAAGGGCGTCTATCGCCTGGCGCTCGGCGGCACCGCGGTCGGCACCGGCATCAACGCCGCTCCCGGCTTCGATCTGGCGGCGGCGGCGGAGATCGCCAAGCTCACCGCGCTGCCGTTCGTGTCGGCGCCCAACAAGTTCACCGTGCAGGGTTCGCACGACGCGCTGGTCCAGCTCTCGGGCACGCTGCGGACGCTGGCCGTCTCGCTCTACAAGATCGCCAACGATATTCGCCTGATGTCGTGCGGCCCGCGCGCCGGCTTCGCCGAACTCGAAATCCCGGAGAACGAACCCGGGTCTTCGATCATGCCGGGCAAGGTCAATCCGACGCAGTGCGAGGCGCTCACCATGCTGGCGGTGCAGGTGATGGCCAACGACGTGGCGGTCGGCATGGGCGGCGCCGGCGGCTATCTCGAGATGAACGTCTACAAGCCGCTGATGATCTACAACATCACGCACTCGATCACGCTGATGACCGACGGCTGCACCAACTTCCGCAAGTTCCTGGTCGAGGGCACCAAGCCCAACCTGAAGAAGATCAAGGAGTACGTCGACCGGTCGCTGATGCTGGTGACGGCGCTGGCGCCGGTGATCGGCTATGACAAGTCCTCGAAGATCGCCCACTACGCGATGGACAACGACCTCACCCTGAAGGCGGCGGCACTGAAGCTCGGCTTCGTGACCGAGGCCGAGTTCGACAAGGTCGTCGATCCGAAGAAGATGGTCCGGCCCTACGTCGCGACGGAGTAGCGACCCTGGCTTTCGGCGCTCAAACCGTGTGCAGTCCCAGGACTTCCGCGGTGTCGCGGCGGACCCGTTCGGTGAGCGCGGCGTCGGTCTTGAGGTCGTGGCCGTAGGAGGGGATCATCTCCTTCAGCTTGGGCACCCAGTGGCCCACGAGCTGCTCGTGGAAGCAGTTCTCCAGCATGTGGACCATGATCCAGACCGCCGTGGAGGCGCCGGGCGACGCGCCGAGCAGGGCCACGATCGAGGAATCGGCCGAGTGCACGATCTCGGTGCCGAACTCGAGCTTGCCGGTGTGGGCCTGGTCCTTGCGGATGATCTGCACCCTTTGGCCTGCGACGTCGAATTCCCAGTCGGACGTTTTCACCGTCGGATAGAAGTCGCGCAGGGCCTTGAAGCGGTGGCTGTTGCTCTGCAGCACCTGGCCGACCAGGTATTCTTCCAGCGGGAAGTTGTCCCGTCCCACGGCCAGGAGCGGCAGGAGATTGTCGGGCCGCACCGACATCGGCAGGTCGAACAGCGAGCCGTGCTTGAGGAACTTGGTCGAGAAGCCGGCGTAGGGGCCGAACAGCAGCCAGCGCTTGCCGTCGATGATGCGCGTGTCGAGATGCGGGACCGACATCGGCGGCGAGCCTTGCGCCGCCATGCCATAGACCTTGGCGGTGTGGCGTTCGACCACTTCGGTCTTGCCGCAGCGCAACCAGATGCCGCTCACGGGGAAGCCGGCGAAGCCCTTGGCCTCGGGAATGCCGGACTTCTGCAGGAGCGGCAGGGCGCCGCCGCCGGCGCCGAGGAAGACGTACTTCGCGCCGATCGTCCGCTTCTCGCCCGTCTTCTTGTTTTTGACGTCGAGTGCCCAGCCGCCGCCCGGGCGACGGCGCAGGTCGGTCACGTTCTGCGAGAAGTGGACGGCAAAGCCGTCCATGCGCTTGAGATAGGCGAGCAGGTCGGAGGTGAGCGCGCCGTAGTTCACGTCGGCGCCGCTCACGATGCGGGTGGCGGCGACCGGCTGGCCGGGATCGCGCCCCTCCATGAGCAGCGGCGCCCATTCGGCGATCTTCTTGTGATCCTCGGAATATTCCATGCCGCGGTAGCAGTGATGGGCACTCATCGCGGCATGGCGCTTCTTGAGGAAGGCCTGGCGATCGGCGCCGATCACGAAGCTCATGTGCGGCACGGGATGGATGAAGTTGTCGGGCGAGGCGATGGCGCCCTTCTTGATCAGGTAGGACCAGAACTGGCGCGACATGTCGAATTCGACATTGACCTCGAGCGCCTTGGCGATGTCGATGCTGCCGTCGGCGCGCATCGGCGTGTAGTTCAGCTCGCAATTGGCGGCGTGGCCGGTGCCGGCATTGTTCCAGGCGCCGGAGCTCTCCTGTGCCTCGCCCGGCAGGCGTTCGACGATCTCGATCTTGAGGTGGGGCTGCAGCTCCTTCAGGAACACGGCGAGGGTCGTGCTCATGATGCCGGCGCCCACCAGGACGACATCGGCATCGGTAACGACGTTGCTCTCGCTCATGCGATTTCCCTCGAAGGCTTAAGTGGTGCGCTTGAACGGTACGGGGTCGTCGTGTCCCAGGACGACATAGACGCGGCGCCACGGCTGGTCGTCGACCAGCTTCCAGGTGTGGCCGCCGCCGGCGGTGTCCTCGGCCAGCAGGATGTCACCAGGCTTCAGCGTGAAATGCTGTCCGCCGCGCGTCTGGAAATCGAGGGTTCCGCTCAAGGTGATGACGAGCTGGCGGACCGGGGCGGTATGCCAGGCCAGCGTGCCGCCCGACGCGGTCTCCTGGAACGAGGCGTGCGACACCGCAAGCTTGCTGCTCAGGAGGTCACCGTGGGCGCCCGATTCCAGTGCGATCCAGCCCTCTTCGAAGTGCGAATTCTGGTCTTCGCCGGTCCAAATGCGCACGCACCGGATCATTCGCCACTCCTCGCATCACCGACGATATCTAGTGCGGGCGACCGTAGTATGGGCCTGTTCGACTGGCAAGAAATCAGGGCGAAGCCGGCGGCGATCAGGCGGTGTTGCGCGGCAGGACGATGACGACCGAGAGGCCGCGGCCGGTCCGGTTGGCAGCACTCACCTGGCCGCCCAGGGCCTCGACGTTGCGTCGCACGATCCAGAGGCCGAGTCCGGCATGTCCGGCAACCTCGGTGCTGCTTTCGGTGCCACCCGGCCGCGAGGAGAAGTAGCGCTCGAAGACATGGTCGATCGTGCCGGGCTCTATCCCCGGTCCCTCGTCGTCGATCTGCAGTTCGACGGTGTCGTCGCTGGCCGTCAGCGTCACCATGACTGAGCTGCCCGGCGGCGAGAAGCTGATGGCATTCTCCAGGACGTTTTGAACCACGAGCTCGAGCATGCCCCGGCCGGCGCGCACCATGACGCCCTCGTCGAGCCGGCGGATCAGATCGATGTCGCGATTTGCCAGAACTTCGCGCAGGTGATGAACCGCCTCGCCGATCGTCTGCCCGACGTCGGTCGGCACGCGCGGCGTTTCGAGCATTTCGGCGGTGCTGATGTCGTGGCTTTGCGCGGCGTTCACGAGGGCAAGCAGCCGCGCCAGCGAGGAATCGACGATCTCGATGGCGCGCCGCGCCCGCGCATCGTTACCCGGCACCGCGCGACGCACCGGCTCGAGCGCCGACCGGATGGCGGCGAGGGGAGTCTTGAAGGAATGCGCATTGTCCTCGGCGGACTGCCGGATCTGCTGTGAAACGCGCTGCAGGTCGTGCACCAGCTTGTCGAGATCGGCCGCCACGGGCGACAGTTCGGGCACGACGTTGCGGCGCGCGAAGGCATGATCGCCGATGCGGCCCTGGCTGATCTCGTTGGCCACCGTTCGGAACCGGTGAAGGCTCAGCCGGATGCTGACGGCCACCAGCAACGCCAACATGGCGACGACGAGATAGATGACGGCCGCGAGGCGGATCTCCCGTGTTTCCCAGTACGGCCGGCCGATCGACGTGTTGAGGAATTCCGATGTGGCGTGGGTCGAGGTCAACACCCAGCAGCCGCTGCGGGTGCGGATGGGAATGATCGAGGTCAGGAGCTCGACGCTGCCGTCGGCCTGGCGATATCGGATCTCGTCGGTGGCATCCCAGATGCAGGCCTGGGAGAGGCGCTGCAGTATGCCGCGGTGGCCGAGCTCATCCAGTTCGGCCGTCATCGCGTCGGGGCGAACCTGCGGGGCGGAAGCCACGAAATAGAAGCGGCCGGCATCGCGGTCGGCGGCTGGCTGGAACATCAACTTCAGCACGGTGCCGTGGCTGCTGTATTTCGCCAGCTCTTCGTTCAGCGCAAGGGGCGACGCCGTATCGGCGTCCTTCAGCGCCGGTCTCAGGGCATCGGCAATCAGGCCGCTGCGATCCTGGATGGCGCGCGTCACCAGCTCGCGCATCTGCCGGTCGGCGCTCTCGAACTGAAAGTACAGCGCCACCGGCAGCGCCACGAAGATGCCGATCAGGGCGACCAGCTTGAGCGTCAGCGATGCGGCAAGACGACGAAGCCGGTGGCCCCACACGCCGCTCCACCTGCCGGGACTACTCTTTGCCCCAGCGGTAGCCGAAGGACTGGTAGTTTTCGATTTCGGCGAAGTCCGGATCGATCGCACGGAATTTGTTTCGAATTCGTTTGATGCAGGAGCGGACGTTCGTTCGATAGCCATTTTCGCCGCTCCCAGCGATGAATCCAACATAGTGCATGCAGTCGTAGACGGCGCGGTACGTCACGTACTTTCCGACGCTGGACGCCAGAAGGTGGACGATCTTGAATTCGGTGATGGTGAGATTGATGTCCGAATCGTCCCAGAAAGCGCGGCTGACGCCCGGCTTCAGCATCAGGCGGCCGCGATGGAAGTTGCCCGCGAATTCCGGCTCGCTGGGCTTCTTGGCCGACCCGGCAATCAGACGCAGCCGCTGCACCAGGATCGGAACGCCGCGGGTCTTGTCGACGAAGTCCACCGCGCCGCGGTCGAAGGCGAGCTTCTCGTAGACCGGCTGCGAACGCCCGGTGAGGAAGACGACGGGCAGGGATACGCCGTTCCGGCGAAGCTTCGGCAACAGGTCTATCCCCGACATGCCGGGCAGGTTCCAGTCGAGCAGGATGATGTCGGCTTCGGCGCCGGCCGCGAGGGCTCCGAGAAGTGCCGGCCCGTCGCAGAAGCTTTCGACGGCGAAGCCGTGGTCGCCCAGTTCGCCCGTTACAGCTTCGCGATAGTCATCGTCGTCCTCGACGAAGGCGAGGCGAACGCGCCGCTCCCCGACGTTGCTTTCGTCGGGTCTGAAGCCGGGTTTGGAGCTGGGCCAGGCAGAGACGTTGTCCTTCATCGGTGTTGTCATCGCTCTTCACCTTGTACGCTAGAGTGCCAAACTGCTTCGTCTGGACGTCCGGATAGAGCTGGACATCCAGCGTGCATCTTCCATCACGCCAAGACCAACGTTTTCCCGGGGGATGGTTCTCCTCCTGCGCAGGCGCGCCCAGCATCGCCCGAAGCTGGCCCTCGCTGGCGCCGACCAGTTCGATGGCGGGCGTGTCCCTTGGCGCGGTGCTGGCCTGCGAGGCGGCACCGCCGCCTGTGACCGAAGGTTCGGAGGGCGTGGACGACGACACCGGCTTGCCTCCCCCTTTGGGGCTCGCTTGAACCGGCGTTTGGGACACCTTGCGCGCCTGCGCCGGTGCGGGTTGGGGCGATGTCAGCCGGGCGAAATCGTCACGCGCACTGCGAGCAACTTCGCATCCCGACAAGAGCAGCAGTCCCAGCCCCACGGTCTGCTTCATCAGGTCCCTGATCTTCATTCCGTTTCCGCAAGTGCGTTCCGAAAACGCTAGAGCCACTATGTGGCGGCTTTCGGGCCACAGACTGACCACGAAAACGTCACAGCAAGGGTGCGGTTCCGCGCATTCTCACGTCTTGTTGCGTCTGCACGGCCGCCGCGCAAGCGGGACCGTCCGGCCCTCGGCGTGGTCACAGCCTGGTCACAGTTGCGCGCCGTCTCGGTGCTGTGATCGCCGGCATTCAAGTGGGCACTGGCGCATCCCATGAACAGACGCGAGCAAAGTCCCTTGCTCGGCTCACTTTCAAAGGGTGCAGACGTCATATGGATCGAATGCTATATCCGCCTCCACGTCCCCGTAGCTCAGCCGGATAGAGCAGCGGTTTCCTAAACCGGAGGTCGGAGGTTCGAATCCTCTCGGGGACGCCACTCCTGGGCAAAGGAGAGAACTTCCGGCAAAGACTTTGACGGGCCGGTTTGTGTGAGTTTGCCCAGGATGACGGGCGGGCCTTCCAGGTGCACGGTGTGGTGGTCCACGGTCACGGAATCGAGGATCAACCGCATGTAGCTGACGCAGCGCAGGCGGCCCTTCGGCCAAGCACATCTGCATTGCCATCGAGAGCGCCCTCCGTTTGTCTGGGGGTGATCGTGGCCTGCCCTGTCTGGACGCTGAGCTGTAGACGCTCAATATCCCGGTCTAACTCGGCCTTCTGCATCCGCAGCGCCACCAGGCGGTCACAAAGGGTCGGGTTGTCCGGCTGTATGGCTCCAGACTGAACCAGTGCCGGAAGCCGCCCAAGGGCTGCCTCCAAACCGCCACGAGCGTCACGGGCCTGCCAGAGCTTCGCTCGCGCCCCAAGCGCCGATCCGGTGCGGGCTTTGAGGACAGTGCTGGCAAAAGGCTAGAACAGTCATTGGCGAGGGCGAGCATTAATAGCAAAGAATTGCGCCATTGATTGCGCCACGTGTTGGTTGATACTGAAGAGCTGCGCGATGAGTTCGCCAAGAAACTCAGGTGAAAAGCGACTGCTCTTCAGGATAGCGACGCCTGCGGCACATCAACCAAATATTGGATGTTCCTTGGATCAATAGCCCTTTGCGTGCCTGCGGACACGACGAAGATTTGACGCCGT
Source organism: Reyranella sp. (assembly GCA_029946105.1). Lineage (GTDB taxonomy): Bacteria > Pseudomonadota > Alphaproteobacteria > Reyranellales > Reyranellaceae > Reyranella. The sequence continues at coordinate 37,397 of JAQSDW010000202.1, forward strand.
CTGCTGGGATCTACCGTGGTGCAGGGATCGCCGTCGGCGGCTTCAAACAAAGGATCGGCGCGAAGTGAAGCGCAAAGCCCAGGAATGCTGCGGACCAGGCAATGGCCGCAACGTACAGAAGCCCTTCGCTCCAGTCTGGCTCCAGCACGGCGCAAATGCGAGCGAGCGCCGCGATTGCTGCCGATGCATAGACCGCCTGCAGGAGAGGCGAGGCGACAAGTGCTCGGCCAGCGTGGCCGAGGCTGGCTCGGCTCATGACAGCGAGCGTCATCAGGCCGATCGCGCCTGCTGCCCAGGCATGGATACCGGCACTAGGCGCCACGAGGCCGAAAGCGGACAGTCCGCCCAGCAAAAAGCCGAGCGGTACAAAGGCATAGCCAAGGTGCAGGACCAGCACGAGACGATCAGAGAAGGTGCGATAGCCTGCCCAACGACCGAGTCGCACGAAATTGAGCGCGGCCGCCGCGGATAGTGCCACGCCTGTGAGAAGCCCTTCGGGTACGACGACCCAAAGCGCGAGGCCGGCACCACTCAGCGCCAGGCAGAAGAGATCGAAGTCGTCGAACGGCGTGGGCAGGCGACCGGATACGCGCCGCATCAGCCAGTTCCGCGTGAAGCTGGGAATGATACGGCCTCCGATCACCATGATCAGCACCAAGACGGCGCCGATGCCTAACCGCGTCGAGTAGACAGCGAGACCTTCAAAATGTGCCTCGAGGTGGAAACCGAGGTTACCCGCGGCCAGCAAACAGAGCAGTGCCACGATCTTGAGATTGCGCCAGTTCCGGCCGGCGACTATCTCACGAGCAACCGCGGCGGCCATGAGTACCAGGAAGGCGCAATCTACCAGGGCCGATCCGAGCCAGCCGATATTGGCGGACAGGGTGACGGCATAGCGGCCCGCGAGCCAGACCAGCACCAGGCCCGCCAACGGCAATCCCTGAAGTGGAAGGCGCCCGGTCCAGTTGGGGATAGCCGTCAGCAGGAAGCCCGCGACAATAGCCGGCACATAGCCGAACAGTAGCTCGTGGACATGCCAGTCGCGCGGCGCGAAGGCGGTAGCGACCGACAACTCGCCGTAGAACATCGGCAGCCACGCGAGAACCTCGATGCCGGCCCAGATCGAGCCCAGCAGAAAGAAGGGGCGGAAGCCGTAGGACAGCAGAATGGGACCGGCATAGGGTTTGAGACGGGGAATTGCGGCCATGGTCGGCATCATTGCTGCGCAGACGATAGCCGGTCTTGATTTGGCACAAACTGTCCTCGACTGCCCTAGGTGGCGCGCAAGGCGCGGGCACCTGCGAATTCACGCAGACGTGTCGGATCTACGATTGTCACCTGGCGGCTTCCACCACTAACGCCGAGAGGACGTAGCGCGGCGAAGGCGCGAGACAGGCTTTGGGGCGTGATGCCGAGCCGACCTGCAACAAGGCGCCGACCGCCGGGGAGGGTTACGCTGATGGGGCCGGTCTCGCGCGGCGCTAAAGCGAGGAGGAAGGCCGAAAGCCTCTCGATTGCCGAGAGCAGCTTCAGATCCTTGATCTGTCCAATTAGAGTACGCCAGTAGCCGGACAGCAGCAGCACCGCTCCGTATGCCAATGACCCCGTGGCCCGCACCTGGGCGCGGAACGCCGCGGCCGGCCACATCAAAATGCGCCCCTCGTCGAGCAATCGCGCGGTCAGCAAGTAGGGCGCATCCAGTACCACTGCCGGCACGATGAATGCGTCGCCAGGTCCAAAAAACTCCACCAACGTCTCTTCTTGGCCGGCCGAACCGAACAATCCGACGCGACCAGACAGAACAATATGGAGGAACTCCGCTTTTTCACCCTGTCGGCAGAGGATTGCGCCCTCAGGCAATGTTTGGACGAAGCAAGCCGTCAGCATAGCCGCAAGGTCGGGCTCGCCAACTTGGGCGAACAATCGTGAGCGACGGATCAGCGGCATGTCGGTTGTGCGCATAACTAGCTTTACCTTCTCGCTTCAAACATCGATGCGCCATTCAAAGGCAAAGCTCGTTGATATGGCGCAATCGCGGATCCGCGAAATCTTACCAAATGGTAACGGATACCATTCGCAAAAGAGAACAAACAGCCGAAGATTCTTGGTGCCGGCGTCGGGCTTGATTCACGTCAAGTAATCCGATGCGGGCTGCTCCGATGTTCCATCTGTGCCAGCGAGCGGCACAACGAGGGAGCGTCCGATGCAGCGACCGACGATTGTCCAAGAGAGGACTCCAGAAGGACGGAGCATAGCGCTCGGCATGAGCACCCTCGCATTCACGGTCTGCTTTGCCGTGTGGACGATCTTTTCCATCATCGGCATCCAGATCAAGAAGGACCTCGGACTCACCGACACGCAGTTCGGTCTGCTGGTGGGAACGCCGATCCTGACCGGCTCACTGATCCGCCTCATTCTCGGCATATGGGCCGACCAGTACGGCGGCCGCGTCGTCTACGTCGGCGTGATGATCGCCGCGGCAGTGGCGACCTGGCTGCTCACTTTCGCCTACGACTATCCGACGTTCCTCCTGGCCGCGCTCGGCGTCGGCATCGCCGGCGGCTCGTTCGCGGTCGGCATCTCCTATGTTTCCCGCTGGTACGGGCCGGGCAAGCAGGGCACGGCGCTTGGCATCTTCGGCGCCGGCAACGTCGGGGCCGCAGTGACCAAGTTCGTGGCGCCCTTCGTCATGGTGGCCTACGGCTGGAAAGCTGTTGCCGATGTGTGGGCTTTGGCGCTGGTCGCCATCGCGGTGCTGTTCTGGTTCACCACCAAGGACGACCCCGAGCTCGCGGCGCGGCGCAAGTCGGGCGCCAAGCCCGAACCGATGTCGGCCATGCTCGAGCCGCTGCGCAACATCCAGGTGTGGCGCTTCGCCCTCTACTATTTCTTCGTCTTCGGCGGTTTCGTGGCGCTGGCACTGTGGCTGCCGCGTTATCTGATCGGCGTCTACGGTCTGGACATCACGACAGCGGGCATGATCGGTGCCGCCTACTCGGTGCCGGCCAGCCTGTTTCGCATCTACGGCGGCATCCTGTCGGACAAGGTCGGTGCCCGGCGTGTGATGTATTGGACGTTCGGCGTCTCGGTCGCAGCCTGCTTCGTGATGTCCTATCCGCCGACGCAGTATGTCGTGAAGGGCATCACCGGACCGATCGCCTTCACGCTGGAGATGGGACTGGTTCCCTTCACCGTCGTGGCCTTCGTGCTCGGCTTCTTCATGAGCTTGGGCAAGGCCGCGGTCTACAAGCACATCCCGGTCTACTACCCCAAGCATGTCGGCGCCGTGGGCGGCGTCGTCGGCCTGGTCGGTGGGTTGGGCGGCTTCGTGCTGCCGATTGCCTTCGGCGCCCTGAACGACCTGACCGGTATCTGGACGAGCTGCTTCATGCTCATGTTCCTCGTCGCCGCCATCTCGCTGGTGTGGATGCATGTGTCGATCCGCACCATGGAGCGCAACGTGGCCGGAGAGGCGTTGGCCAGGCTACCCGAACTGCCCGAAATGCAGGAAATCCACGGGCCGGAGCATGTCGGCAAGCTCTCCGGCAAGGTCCTCGAGGATTGGCGCCCGGAAGACAAGACGTTCTGGGAGCAGACGGGCCGCAAGATCGCCGCGCGCAATCTCGCGATCTCCATTCCGGCCCTGCTGCTCTCGTTCGCCGTCTGGATGGTGTGGTCGGTCGTGGTCGCCAAGCTGCCCTCGATCGGCTTCCGCTATACGACCGACCAGCTCTTCTGGCTGGCATCGTTGCCGGGCGTTACCGGTGCCACGCTGCGGATCTTCTACTCCTTCACCGTGCCCATCTTCGGCGGACGGTTGTGGACGACGCTGGCGACCTGGTCGCTGATGATCCCGGCGGTTGGCATCGGCTACGCGGTGCAGAACCCCGCGACGCCCTACTGGATCTTCCTGTTCCTGGCGCTGCTGTGCGGCTTCGGCGGCGGCAACTTCGCCTCGTCGATGTCCAACATCTCCTTCTTCTTCCCCAAGGCGGAGAAGGGCAATGCCCTGGCGCTGAACGCCGGCCTCGGGAATCTCGGTGTTAGTGTCGTGCAGTTCGTCGTGCCGATGGTCATCACCGCCGGGGTGTTCGGCTGGCTGGGGGGCGATCCGCAGGTCGTGAAGGATGCCGGCGGCGGCAAGATGTGGCTGCAGAATGCGGGCTTCATCTGGGTGCCGTTCATCGCGATCTCGGCTTTCGCCGCCTGGTTCGGCATGAACGACATCGCCTCGGCCAAGGCCTCGTTCGCCGAGCAGTCAGTGATCTTCCAGCGCCGGCACAATTGGATCATGTGCTGGCTCTACACCGGCACCTTCGGGTCCTTCATCGGCTACTCGGCGGGCTTCCCGCTACTCGCCAAGACGCAGTTTCCCGAGATCAATGCGCTCCAGTACGCGTTCCTGGGGCCGTTGCTCGGTGCCTTGTCGCGTTCCCTCACCGGCTGGATTGCCGATCGCTGGGGCGGCGGCCGCGTCACCTTCTGGGTGTTCGTCGTCATGGCTTTGGGCGCCCTGGGTGTCGTGCACTTCCTGGAAGAGAAGAACTTCGCCGGCTTCTTCGCGATGTTCCTGCTGCTGTTCCTGGCCAGCGGTGTGGGCAACGCTTCGACCTTCCAGATGATCCCCGCGATCATGCGCAAGGACATGGACCGGCTGATGCCCGGGGCATCGGCGGACACGAGGCGCATGCAGTCCGACAAGGAGTCGGCGGCGATCATCGGCTTCACGTCGGCCATCGCGGCCTATGGCGCGTTCTTCATTCCCAAGAGTTTCGGCTCCTCGATCGCCATGACTGGTGGCGCATCGCTCGCGCTCTACGGGTTCCTCGCTTTCTACCTGAGCTGCATCGCCATCACCTGGTTCTTCTACACCCGCAGGGGTGGCCTGCTGTTCGACATCGAACGCGGCCGTGCGTCTGTCTCCGCACCATCAATCAGTCCTGCTCGCTGAAGGATACCATCATGTCGCATTTCCTCGATCGGTTGACGTTCTTCAAGAAGGTCAGGGAGCCGTTCGCCGACGGCCACGGCATCACCACTGAGGAGAGCCGCGGTTGGGAGGACGCCTACCGGAAGCGCTGGCAGCACGACAAGATCGTGCGCTCGACGCACGGTGCCAACTGTACGGGCTCGTGCTCGTGGAAGATCTACGTCAAGGGCGGGATCGTCACCTGGGAGACCCAGCAGACCGACTATCCGCGGACGCGTCCCGAGCTGCCGAACCATGAGCCGCGCGGCTGCTCGCGCGGCGCGAGCTACAGCTGGTACCTTTATTCCGGCAATCGCGTGAAGTATCCGCTTGCCCGCTCGCGCCTGCTGCGGCTGTGGCGCGAGGCGCGCACCACCCTGACGCCGGTCGCCGCCTGGGCGTCGATCGTCGAGAACCCGGAGAAGCGCAAGGCCTACACCAGCAAGCGCGGGCACGGCGGCTTCGTCCGTGTCGGTTGGGACGAGGCGACCGAGATCGTGGCGGCGGCCAACGCATATACCGCAAAGACGCATGGGCCTGACCGGATCTTCGGCTTCTCGCCGATTCCCGCCATGTCGATGGTCTCCTACGCCGCGGGCTCGCGCTATCTGTCGCTGATCGGCGGCGTCTGCATGTCGTTCTACGACTGGTATTGCGACCTGCCGCCGGCCTCGCCGCAGACCTGGGGTGAGCAGACCGACGTTCCTGAGTCGGCCGACTGGTATAACGCCGGCTTCGTGATCCTGTGGGGCTCGAATGTGCCGCAAACGCGCACGCCCGACGCCCACTTTTACACCGAGGCCCGCTATCGCGGCATGAAGAGCGCCGTGATCTGCCCCGACTATTCGGAGGCGTCGAAGTTCGGCGACATCTGGCTGTCGGTGAAGCAGGGCACCGACTCGGCGCTGGCCATGGCGATGGGCCACGTCATCCTGAAGGAATATCACGTCGATCGGCAGGCCAAGTACTTCCGTGATTATGTGCGCCAGTACACCGACATGCCGATGCTGGTGAGGCTCGCCAAGCGCGACGGCATGTACGTGCCGGACCGCTTCGTCCGCGCGTCGGACTTCGACGCGTCGCTGGGCGAATCGAACAATCCCGAGTGGAAGACCGTTGCCTTCGACGAAATCTCGGGCGACGTCGTGGCGCCGCGCGGCTCGATCGGCTTCCGCTGGGGCGAGAGCGGCAAGTGGAATCTCGAGAACAAGGAGTCCTCGGGCAAGGACGTCGCGCTGCGGCTCTCTCTCGCCGATGTCCGGGACGAGGTGGTCGAGGTCGGCTTCCCCTATTTCGGCAACATCAAGCACGAGCATTTCGTCTCGACCGATCATGACGGCGTGCTCAAGCGGCGCGTGCCGGTGAAGTCGCTGAAACTCGTCGACGGCGAGACCTTCGTCGCCTCGGTCCATGACCTGTTCGTCGCCAACTATGGCGTCGATGCCGGGTTGGGCGGGCCCAATGTGGCCAAGTCGCTCGACGATGACGTCCCCTATACGCCGGCGTGGGCCGAGAAGATCACCGGCGTCTCCAGGGACAAGATCATCCAGGTGGCGCGCGAGTTCGCGACCAACGCCGAGAAGACCAACGGCCGGTCGATGATCATCATCGGCGCGGCGATGAACCATTGGTACCACGCCGACATGAACTATCGCGGCGTGATCAACATGCTGGCGATGTGCGGCTGCGTCGGCCAGTCCGGCGGCGGCTGGGCGCACTACGTGGGCCAGGAGAAGCTCCGGCCGCAGTCGGGTTGGTTGCCGCTCGCCTTTGCCCTCGATTGGGGCCGTCCGCCGCGGCAGCAGAACTCGACGTCGTCGTTCTACGCGCACAGCGACCAATGGCGCTACGAAACGATCAACGTCGGCGACATCGTCTCGCCGACCGCGCCTCCGGGAAAATGGGACGGCGCGATCATCGACTACAACATCCGGGCCGAGCGCATGGGCTGGTTGCCGTCCGCGCCGCAGCTCGAGACCAACCCGCTGCAGGTGGCGCGCGATGCCGCCGGCGCCGGCATGGAGGCCAAGGACTACGTCGTGCAGAAGCTCAAGAGCGGTGAGCTTAAGCTCTCCTGCGAGGATCCCGACGATCCGAAGAACTGGCCGCGCAACATGTTCGTGTGGCGCTCCAATCTTCTCGGCTCCTCGGGTAAAGGGCACGAATATCTTCTGAAGCACCTGCTCGGCACGACGCATGGCGTCATGGGCAAGGACCTCGGGCAGGAGGGCAAGGCGAAACCGGCGGAGGCCGTGTGGCACGAGGAGGCACCGCAGGGAAAGCTCGACCTGCTGGTGACGCTCGACTTCCGCATGTCCACGACCTGTGTCTACTCCGACATCGTCCTTCCGACCGCCACTTGGTACGAGAAGAACGATCTCAACACCTCCGACATGCACCCTTTCATCCATCCGCTGACGGCCGCGGTGGATCCTGTCTGGGAATCGCGCAGCGATTGGGAGATCTACAAGTCGATCGCCAAGGCGTTTTCGCGCGTCGCACCCGAAGTCCTGGGCGTCGAGAAGGATGTCGTGCTGACGCCGATCATGCACGACAGCCCGGGCGAGATGGCGCAGCCATTCGACGTCAAGGACTGGAAGCGTGGCGAGGTCGAACCGATCCCCGGCAAGACCATGCCGGCCATTACTGTCGTCGAACGCGACTATCCCAACGTCTACAAGCGTTTCACGTCGCTCGGACCGTTGATGGAGAGGATCGGCAACGGCGTCAAAGGCATCGCCTGGCCCACAGGGCATGAGGTCGAGCTTCTGAAGAAGCTGAACGGCGTCGTCACGGCCGAGGGGCCGACCAAGGGGCTAGCGAGGATCGAGAGCGACATCGATGCCGCCGAAACCCTGTTGATGCTGGCGCCCGAGACCAACGGCGAGGTCGCCGTGCGGTCGTGGGCGGCGCTGTCCAAGATGACCGGCCTCGACCACACCCATCTCGCGCTGCCCAAGGAAGACGAGAAGATCCGCTTCCGCGATGTCGTGGCGCAACCGCGCAAGATCATCTCCGCGCCGACCTGGTCGGGGCTGGAGAGCGACAAGGTCTGCTACAACGCGGGCTACACCAATGTCCACGAACTGATCCCGTGGCGCACCCTGACCGGGCGCCAGCAGCTCTACCAGGATCACCTCTGGATGCTGGCGTTCGGCGAGGGCCTGTGTGTCTACCGTCCGCCGCTCGATCTTCGCGCCATCAAGCCGGTGATCGACAGCCGGCCAAACGGCGAGAAGCAGATCGTGCTGAACTTCATCACGCCGCATCAGAAGTGGGGCATTCACTCCACCTACACCGACAACCTGATGATGCTGACCCTGTCGCGCGGCGGTCCCATTGTCTGGCTGAGCGAGGTCGACGCAGCAAAAGTAGGCATCGTCGATAACGACTGGGTCGAGGCCTACAACGTGAACGGCGCGCTGGTCGCACGCGCCGTCGTCTCCCAGCGCATGAAAGAGGGCACGCTCTTCATGTATCACGCGCAGGAGAAGATCGTGAACGTGCCCGGGTCGGAAATGACCGGCAACCGCGGTGGCATCCACAACTCGGTCACGCGCGTGGTGATGAAGCCCACGCACATGATCGGCGGCTATGCCCAGCTTGCCTACGGTTTCAACTACTACGGCACTATCGGCACCAACCGCGACGAGTTCGTGGTGCTGCGCAAGCTCGCCAAGGTCGACTGGCTCGAACGCCCGCACAAGGACGCTGTTCCCGTCCTGCGCGCCGCCGAGTGAAGGGGAGAAGTATCATGAAGATCCGCGCTCAAATCGGGATGGTGCTGAACCTCGACAAGTGCATCGGCTGTCACACCTGTTCCGTCACCTGCAAGAACGTTTGGACCAATCGCGAAGGCATGGAATACGCGTGGTTCAACAATGTCGAGACCAAGCCCGGCATCGGCTATCCCAAGGACTGGGAGAATCAGACGCGCTGGAAGGGGGGCTGGACACGCAAGCGTAACGGCAAGATCCAGCCCAAGATCGGCTCCAAGTGGCGAATCCTCGCCAACATCTTCGCCAACCCTGATCTGCCGGAGATAGACGACTACTACGAGCCCTTCACCTTCGACTACGAGCACCTGCAGAAGGCACCCGAGCTGGAAGCCTTCCCGACGGCGCGGCCGCGCTCGCTGATCACCGGCAAGCGCATGGAGAAGATCGAGTGGGGCCCCAACTGGGAGGAGATCCTGGGCGGCGAGTTCGCCAAGCGTTCGGCCGACGCCAATTTCGAAGGCATACAGAAGGAGATGTACGGCCAGTTCGAGAACACCTTCATGATGTACTTGCCACGGCTGTGCGAGCATTGCCTGAACCCTGCCTGTGTCGCGGCCTGTCCGTCCGGCGCCATCTACAAGCGCGAGGAGGACGGCATCGTCCTGATTGACCAGGACAAGTGCCGTGGCTGGCGCATGTGCGTGTCCGGCTGTCCCTACAAGAAGATCTATTTCAACTGGTCGTCGGGCAAGTCGGAGAAGTGCACCTTCTGCTACCCACGTATCGAAGCTGGGCAGCCGACGGTCTGCTCCGAGACCTGCGTCGGCCGCATCCGCTACCTCGGCGTCATGCTCTACGATGCCGACCGCATCGAGCAGGCGGCCAGCGTCGCCGACGACAAGAAGCTCTATGACGCGCAGATGGGCATCTTCCTCGATCCCAACGACGAGAGTGTCATCGCCCAGGCGCGGCGCGACGGTGTTCCCGATGCCTGGCTGGAGGCCGCGCGTCGCTCGCCGGTGTGGAAGATGGCCATGGAATGGAAGGTCGCCTTCCCGCTGCATCCCGAGTACCGCACGCTGCCGATGGTCTGGTACGTGCCGCCGCTGTCGCCGATCCAGGCGGCGGCCGAGGCCGGCAAGATGGGCATCGACGGCGGCATGCCCGACGTCCGCTCGCTGCGTATTCCGTTGCGCTATCTCGCCAACCTGCTGACCGCGGGTGACGACGGGCCGGTGGCGCGCGGCCTGGAGCGCATGCTCGCCATGCGCGCCTACATGCGTGCCAAGACGGTCGACGGCGTGATCGATGGTGCCGTCGCGGCGCGCGTCGGGCTCAGCCCTCAGCAGATCGAGGACATGTACCAGATCATGGCGATCGCCAATTACGAGGATCGCTTCGTGATCCCGACCGCCCATCGCGAGACCGCCGAGGACGCCTACCAGCTCCGCGGCGCCTGCGGCTTCAGCTTCGGCAACGGCTGCTCGTCCGGCGACAGCGGCGGCAATCTCTTCTCCGGCGGCAAGCTGCGATCCAAGAGCCCGATGGAGGTCGTGTGATGAAGACTCTCAGGGCCTTGGCCGCACTGCTTTCCTACCCGACCGCCGACCTCATCGCGGCGGCCGGCGAAATCCGCCAGGTCATCGACGGTGACTCGGTCCTGCCGGCCGCCGAACGCGGCCAACTGCACCGGCTGATCGACGACTTCGCCGGCGGTGATCTCTACGACCTGCAGGAGCGCTACGGTCTGCTGTTCGACCGCACGCGGTCGCTGTCGCTGCATCTCTTCGAGCATGTCCATGGCGAGAGCCGTGACCGCGGTCAGGCCATGGTCGATCTGCTCAAGCTTTATGAGGAAAGCGGCTATACGCCGACGGCGACCGAACTGCCGGATTTCCTGCCGCTGTTCCTGGAGTATGCGTCGACGCGCCCGCCTCAGGCGGCGATCGAGCTGATCGGCCAGCCGGCCAACGTGATCGCGGCCCTGAAGGAGCGTCTGGTCAAGCGGAGTTCGCTCTACGCCGCCGTGATGTCGGCGCTGCTGGCCCTCTCGAAAGCCAAGCTCGACGAGAAGGCCCTCGCGGTGCTGCGCGCCGAGCCCGATCCCGAACCCGACGATCTCGAGGCGCTGGATGCGGCCTGGGAAGAGGAGGAAGTGACCTTCGGCCCCGGTTCGGCCGACGCCAAGGGCGCCTGTGGCGTCGAGGGGCTTTCCACCCGACTGCGCGCCGCCATGCGGCCGGCCGACGGCGTTGCGCCGCCGCTCGCGCACGGACGATCAGCCGGGCACCGCCCCATGCCGTCCAACCCGGGAGCCTCGTCATGAAGGACTATGTCTTCCATCTCCTGTTCGTCTGGTATCCCTACATCTGCCTGGCGATCTTCCTGCTCGGCAGCCTGGTCCGCTTCGATCGCGAGCAATACACCTGGCGCGCCAGCTCCAGCCAGCTCCTGCGCAAGCGCCAGCTTCGCTGGGGTTCCAACCTGTTTCATGTCGGCATCCTGTTCCTGCTGCTGGGCCACACCGTCGGTCTGCTGACGCCGACCTGGCTCTACACGCTCGTCATCACCGTCGAGCAGAAGCAGCTGATCGCGGTTGCTGCCGGCGGCATCGCGGGCGTCATCTGCTTCGTCGGCCTCACGATGTTGCTGCACCGCCGACTGTTCGATGTCCGCATCCGCGCCAACAGCTCGGTGATGGACATCGCGATCCTGGCGATCCTCTGGCTTCAGCTCTGCCTCGGCCTCGCCACGCTGCCGTTCTCCTTCGCCCATTCGGATGGGTCGGTGATGCTGATTCTGTCGCATTGGGCGCAGGGCATCGTGATCCTGCATCCGGTCGATCCGAAGACTCTGCAAGGCCTCGCCTGGCCTTACCTCACGCACCTCGTACTGGGCATGACCTTGTTCGTGGTCTTCCCGTTCAGCCGCCTGGTGCACATCTGGTCGGCGCCGGTCTGGTACCTGGGTCGTCGCGGCTACCAGGTCGTGCGCCGCCGCCGGCCGTTGCCGGCCTCTCGTCAGCCGGCGGAGTGAACGCCATGAGCACCCCTCAGCCTGCCACCGCGCCGCGCCCGGCCCGCCGTCGCTTTACCCGGCCCGAACCGGTCAGCGTCAACGGCGTGGTCATCCCGAGTGCGGAAATCTCGCGCGAGACCCAGCATCACCAGGCCACCGATCCCGACCAGGCCTGGATGCTGGCGGCACGGGCGCTGGCGATCCGCGAACTGCTGTCGCAGGAAGTCGAGCGACTGGCGATCGAGGCGGAGCCGCTCGACGACGGCGAGGGACGCCGCGAGACACCTCAGGAAGCGCGATTGCGTGCCCTGATCGAGCGCGAAGTCGCGGTGCCCAGCGCCGACGAAGACGCGTGCCGTCGCTACTACGACGCCAATATCCGCCGCTTCCGCTCGCCCGACCTGTTCGAAGCCGCCCACATCCTGTTCGTGGCAGCACCAGACGACATGGAGGCCCGCGACAGGGCCCGCGCGGAGGCAACGGCGCTGATCGTCGAACTGACGCAGGACCCGGCGGGCTTCGCGGCCGCGGCCGCCGCCCACTCGACCTGCACCTCTGCCCGGCAGGGCGGCAATCTCGGCCAGGTCAGCACCGGCCAGACCGTTCCCGAGTTCGAGACGGCCTTGCGCGCTATGGTTCCGGGTTCCGTGCATCCCGAGCCCGTTGAAACCCGCTATGGCCTGCACGTCGTGCGGCTCGACCGCCGTGTCGACGGCGAGCGACTGCCGTTCGATCTCGTCCGGGATCGCATTGCCGACTACCTCGACGAAGCGGTCCGCCGTCGCGCCCAGCAACAGTACGTGTCGATCCTGGCCGGCCGCGCCCAGGTGACCGGTATCGACCTTGCCGCCGCGCGCGGTCCGCTCGTCCAGTAGGAGGCGGTGATGGTGCTGGGTCAGGTTCTCGAACGTCTGGGCGACGAGGCATTTGCCGCCGAGACGTTGGTCGCACTCGAAGATCTCAATCTGATGGTCGAGGTCGAGAAGGCCGGCCGGCCGTTTGGAGAAGGTATCGGGGAATACGCCGCCGGAGCCTCGCGTCGCTTCGCGCAACTCGCCTCGGATGAAGATTGGCTCGCCCTCATGACGGCGCTCGAGCGTGCCGACGATGCCGGCACGGCCTGCCTGAAACACATGCTCGAATGGTCGCTGCGCCACGATGCCGAAGGCACGGACGAGGGTTGCGGCGGCCAATGCACCTGCAAGGGGAGTTGAACCATGTCCGATATTCTCATCGCTGCACTGGTCTATGCCGACGGCATCTATCCCGATCGCGCGATTGCCCGGGCCATCGAGCCGTTGCGCGAGCGTGGCGTTGCCCTGGCGGGCGCGCTGCAGCTCGAGTCGACCGATCTGCCGGGTCGGCATCCCTGTGACATGATCCTGCAGGATCTCTCGAGCGGCGAAGTCACGGCCATTGCCGAGCATCGCGGCAGCGAGGCCCGCGGCTGCCGGCTCGACGTCAGTCTCCTGACCGACTTGGCCGAGGCCGTCGCCTTCAGCCTCTACAGCGAGGAGCCGCGGCTCCTGGTGGTCAACAAGTTCGGCAAGATCGAAGCTGACGGCGGCGGCCTGCGCGGCGCGATCGCCGAAGCCGTCGACCTCGGCATTCCGGTCCTGGTCGGCGTTCCGGCACGCAATCTCGATCGCTGGCGTGCTTTCGCCGGCCCGCTCGCGGTCGAACTGCCGGCCGAACCGGCGGCGATCGCTGCGTGGCTCGAGGCGCGGGGCCTGCCGGCGACGTCTGGTGCGCGAGATGCCGCAAGCGCGGACGTATCGCGCCGCGCCTAGGCGTAGCGGGACGGCATGAGATGGACGATCTCACCATGGCGCGGGCGATACATGTCCTGGCGGTGATCCACTGGATCGGCGGCGTGGCCTTCGTCTCGGCGGTGATCCTGCCGGCTATCGCGGCCTTCGAGGTGCCGTCGCGCCGCGTGGCGCTTTTCGAGGCGATCGAACATCGCTTTTCCACCCAGGTGAAGATCTCGGTGCCCGTCGCGGGCCTCAGCGGCGCCTACATGGCGTGGCGCCTGGACGCCTGGAACCGGTTCATCGAGCCAGCAGGCTGGTGGCTGGCGGCCATGGCGCTCGTCTGGCTGCTGTTCATGACGATCCTTTTCATTGTCGAGCCGCTGCTGCTGCGCGGCTGGTTCCAACGCCGCGCGGCGGCCGATCCGGTGGGCACTCTTCGGCACCTTCAACGGGCCCACGTGCTTCTGTTGCTGGTGGGCACGACGGTCGCGGCGGCCGGCGTGCTCGGCGCCCACGGTCTACTGAGCTGAGGCCGCAAAGGAGCGTGAAATGTCCCCGGTTGTTTGTCCGGCATTGCGGCTCGCGGCCACAGCTGCGCTCGTCATAGGTGCGGCAGCCTGTACATCGGCACCTCCCGCGTCACCGCAGTTGATGGCGCGCTGCGTGCAGCTCCAAATGCTTTGGGTGCGCTACGAGCCAGTCTTGACCCTCATTCACACTGGCCAGAAGGCGCAAGTCGAGCTGGCGATGATGGATTGCCAGAACGGCCGGTACGAGGAGGGCATTCAGGCGCTGGAGAGGATTCTGCGGCGCGGCCGGATGACGGTTCCACGAGCCCAGACTGAGGGAGTCATGGGCTCCCGAGGGGGTTAATGGGGACTTATGGGTTCCTCTCGGGGACGCCATTCCTGCTAGAGATCCGTCCTCAGCGACGAGCCCCCAAGGCCCTGGAAGTCGGCGATGTTGGCCCGGCGGCGATCCTCGGCTTCGGCGAAGCAATGCTCCACGCTGCGCGCCAGAAGTTCGAGTTCGCGTTCAAGGGCTGCCGCGCGCTGCTGCGGCAAACGATCGACCAGGTGTTCGAGCATCGCCCGCAGCCGGCGCGCGACCTGGGTGCTGGAGGCGCCGTACTGGCGTACCTCCGTCACCGCGAGGGCCACGATGTCAGCCCAATCGGGAGTCGGAAACACCAGGCGAAGATTGCCGGCCAGATCGCGGACGTGGCCGCCGCCCAGGGCCTTGTTGCCGGCATAGCGCAACAGCCGATGAATCTGGTCGATCGCCACGACCGCCGTCGTCGGATCGTTGACGGCCGGCGACAGCGCGCGGGAGGCTATATCCACCATGATGCGGAAGCCGAACATCGGATCCTGGCGCATCGTGCGTTCCGGACCGAAGACCACGAGCGCGTTTATCGCCGCTTCGTCGATGGCGGCATCCGGCGGGTAGATGCGCGCCAGCGCATCGTCGCTCGAGACGAAGTCGCCAACCTGCGGGATCAGCTCGATGATGCAGCCCGTCTTCGTCGCCAGTGCCGCCAGGTCCCGGCTGCCGAAGGCGAGGAAGGTGCCCGACAGTCCGACGCGGTGCACGACGCGACTTTCCCTGCCGGCGAGTTCGTCGACTTCGTTCGCTTCCGGTCGGGTCGGATCGAAGGCGCCCACGTAGACGCTGTCCATCGCATCTTTCGCTTCGCTGAAGATGTGCTGCAGCACGGCGATGGGGCGGAGGCCGAGGCCGACCTCCTGGACGAACCAGAAGAAGATCGGGATGGAGGCAACGTTGCCGGCAACCGCCAGCACGATGATCAGGGCGTGGCGAGACTCGTCGTTCGTGTTGGCCAGGGCCACCAACGTGATGCCGAAGGCGAAAACGAAGGCGCTGGTGGCGAACTTCATCTGCCAGCGACCAAAGGTGAGGCGGATGAGGCGCGGCGTGGTCTGTCCGCTGGCGAGCTGCACGGCGAGCAACAGGGCCGAGACCGCATAGACGATGAAGGTGAGCATCGACGAGGAGAAGAGCCCCATCAGCGCCCGCAGGCCATCGATGTCGCTCAGGTCGTAACGCGGCCAGTCGGGGTCGGGCACGTACCAAAGGATCAGCTTGCCGAAGAACCACGCCAGCAGGATGGCAAAGGAGGGATAGAACCAGAACGAGGAGCGCAGGAACTCCCACAGGCGGTATCGTAGGTGCCAGCTCATCACTCTCCCTCGTCCCCGCCACTCTTGCGGGGCACCCTTCGCTAGCAAGCACGGGAGCCGCCACGTTGACAAGAATCAAGCACTGCCGCTCGAAAAAATGGATATTCTCCCCAAAGGCGTCTGCGGCGGCGCGGCAGCGCGATGGAAACAGGAGGCCGAAATGGCCGCGGACAAGGGGAAGCTCGAGCGCAAGCCCTACGAGAAGGAGCTGAAGAAGCTCCAGACCGAGCTGTGCTACCTGCAGGACTGGCTGAAGGCCACCGGCGAACGCGTCATCGTCGTTCTGGAAGGACGCGATGCGGCGGGCAAGGGCGGTACCATCAAGGCGATCACCGCGCGCGTCAGTCCGCGCGTCTTTCGTGTCGTGGCGCTGCCGGCGCCATCGGATCGCCAAAAGAGCGAAATGTACATGCAGCGTTACGTCGAGCATTTCCCGGCGGGTGGCGAAATGGTGATCTTCGATCGCAGCTGGTACAATCGGGCCGGCGTCGAGCATGTCATGGGCTTCTGTACGCCCGAGCAGCACGAGAATTTTCTCAAGCTCTGCCCGCCGGTCGAAAAGTTCGTCGTCGATGGCGGCATACGCCTGATCAAGATCTGGCTCGAGGTCGGGCAGGAAGAGCAGGAGAAGCGCTTCCAGGCTCGCATCGAGGATCCATTGCGGCAATGGAAACTGAGCCCGATGGATGTCGAATCCTACAAGCGCTGGTATGCCTTTTCCAAGGCGCGCGATCTCATGCTGGAGCGCACCGACAGCGAGCACGCGCCGTGGCACATCGTCGATTCCAACGACAAGAAGCGCGCGCGTCTCAACATCATTACCCACATCCTCTCGCGGCTTCCGTACAAGAAGATCAAACGGGAGAAGGTGAAGCTGCCGGCCCGCAAGGAAGGCAAAAAGTACGACGACCACGCCTCCCTGCAGGGGCGGCGCTTCGTCGAGCAGAAGTACTGAAACCGATCAGGGACGAACGGAGAAGCGACATGGCAAAGCTGCCGAGTGCGAAAGATCTGCAGATGAAGATCGCCGAGATCGAGGGCGCCAAGGCGTCCGCGGCGGCTCGCATCCATGCGGCCGCGGAGGCGGAGAAGGAGGCGCTGCTGGCGAAGCTCCTCAGTCCCTCAGGCCTCTCCGATGACGAGGTTGTCGAGAAGGCCGGGTTCATCGTTGCCCGCGCTGTCGAGGACGGCCGCACCTCGGTGCAGGTCATGCGCTTTCCCAACCATCTGTGCTCGGACAGCGGCCGCGCCATCAACCAGGCCGAAGCCGGCTGGGAAAAGACGCTTACCGGCCGTCCGAAGGAACTCTACGCGTTCTGGGAGCGCCGGCTGAAGCCGCTGGGCTATCATCTCCGCTACGAGATCGTGGACTATCCGGGCGGCATGCCGGGCGATGTCGGCGTGACCTTGAGCTGGAGCTGAACTGGCCCGGTGGGCCTTCCAGGCCTCAGGCTTTCTTGAAGCTCACCGCGACGTTGTAGGTCGTGCCACGCGTGTAGGTGCCGGTCAGTTGGTCGCCCGTGCGCTGAAGCGCATATTTGCCGCCCAGCGCCGCGTCGATGGTGAGGGTGGAGCCGGTAATCAATCCGTAGTTGGTGTTCTTGCCTGTATCGGCCCTGTCTCCGAACGCGGAAACGAACGATTGCAGGGCGAATTCCATTCTTCCGTCGACCTGACCGGTCTGGCGCACGCCCGTGATGATCAGGCGAGCGCCGCCGACGCCGGGCACGTCGCCCTGCCATTCTCCGACGAACCCGGCGCCGGCTTGCTGGGCCTGGCCGGCCAGCGGGAGCAACAGGACCGAGGCGGCAATGAAGGACCTTCGTGAATTCATGCTCAGTTCAACCTCTGCGACTTGAAGGCCCGCCTCAGCCAGACCGTGGCTGCTCCCAGGACGAGGATACCGACCGGCACCGAGATGCCAAGAACGAAGAGCTTGAAATACGTCCATGTCGCGAACGCGCCCAAATGGGCGAACCACCCATCGGGCCTGGCCCCGCACATCAGCGTTCCATTGGGCAAGGAATGACAGGTGAGGTGGATGAAGAATGCCCAGCCCATCAGCCATGCGGCAGTTCCGATGAGCCAGAGCTGAAGCAGGCCGTTTCGCCAGGTCACGTATCGCCCTCCTGTGGTTGGATTTTGGACCGGGATGGCCGGGGACGCACGCTCCTCGCGATGCAGGCATTGCAAGCATCTAAAAGCCTGTAGAAAAAGTTGCAGACTCCGCAGGATATGTGCTATATTTCTGCTATTGTCGCCACGACGTGCATCTACTGCAGGGCCGCCCGGTTCAGAGACCCGGAGCGGCCTTTTTGGCGACCAAACCATAGCCAGCGCTTTCCGGGGACCCGGTCTGCGCTGGCCCGAACCTTAGACCATGCCCCGGCCGGCGCATTCGCCGGCTACACTCCAATCGAGGAGGAGGGGCCGTCCCGCGGTCATGTGCCGTGCGTAGCAACGAATGGCTGCCCTCGCTGGAGACCGTCCAGTGGCAGGGTGGACCGAAGGCGCGAGAAAACGTGTCCCAATAGGGGTTTAGACGGTCTGCTGCGCCCCCAAGACTGTCAGGGCGGACCGCAGGTCGATGTTCCGATGTCACACGCCCCTGTCACAGAAAATGTCACAACTTGGTGTGACACTCCGGTGTGACACCGGGCGGGCGGCGGTCGCTAGCGAGCGCCGGCCGTGACCGGCCGCAGCCCCGGCGGGACCTTGTGCCAGGCGCGGCCGTCCTTGCCTTCCTGGAAGCCGTAGGCGTAGAGCGCCCGCATATAACTCTGGTCGAACTCGCCGGCCTTGGGGGCGCTGAAGTCGGCGCCGATATAGGCGAGGTTGTAGTCGACGCCGTCGCGCTGGGTGACGAAGTAGGTCCGCAACACGTCGTTCTGGCCGCTTGCCGCCAGCATGGTGTTGATGGCGCGCCCTGCGATCGAGATGGTCCGCCGCTCGCTCGCGGCATAGTCGGGATCGAGCCGCGCATTGCGGATGATGTAGGCGTGTCGCTCGCGGCGGATGGCAGCCGTGCCGATGTTGAGCGATGGCGGGTAGAGGAAGAGCTGGGCGATCGCGCCGCCGTCGACATGCATCTCCTGGTACTTCTTGCCGTCGACCTCGACGTCGAACAGGACCGGCTGGAAGAGGCCGGGGATCGCGGCCGACGCGCGCAGGATCTTGCGGAACAGGTCGAGCGCGCCCGGATGGCCGCTGGCGGCGATGGCGCCGATGTTCCAGATGACCGGCCGCTGGGCGTCGAGATGGGTGGTGCCGATCAGCAGCAGGCGGCCCTGCTGGTATTCGCGCGCGATGGCGTCGAGCATCTTCTGGTCGGCATAGGTCGAAATCACCTGGGAAAGCGGGCCGGTGTCGGCCATGGCGTCGTCGAACAGCGCCGCGGCGAGGCCGCGCGCCCGGAAGACCTTGTCGGGCGTCATGTTCGTGTAGACGTCGCGCAGGGCGTCGTCGTAGTCGGGCCCGAGGAAGGCGAAGGGCGCGATCAGCGCGCCGGTGCTGACGCCCGTCACCATCTTGAATTCCGGCCGCGTGCCGAGCGCGGTCCAGCCGGGCATCAGGCCGGCGCCGAAGGCACCGTTATCGCCGCCGCCGGAGACAGCCAGGTAATAGACGGGCGGCAGGCGCGTCGTCGATTTGCCCTCGGCGCGCAACGTCGCCAGCTCGCGCTCGAAGGCGCGCGTGCCTTCCTCGATCATGGCGCCCGGATCGCCATCGGCGAAGAAGCGGGCGTTGGCAATGCCGAGCGGCAGGGCGCGGGCCGTGTCGGCTTGCGGCACGCCGGGGCCGCGCTCCGGAATCGAGCAGGCGCCAAGAAGGAGGACGCCGAATGACAGCGCCGCGAAAATCAGGACCTTGCGCAATTTCACGTACTCTCCGGCGATCACTGAGAAGCTGGGGCGACCTCGGCCGGCGGGGCCTTGGGGGCGGCGGCCGGCGTCCCGCGTTCCTCGAAGCGCTGCAGCAGCGTGAAGAACGACGGCACGAACAGCACGGCGAGGCAGGTCGAGGCGATCATGCCGCTGAACACGCAGAGGCCAAGGGAGATGCGCGAATTGGCACCCGCGCCCGTCGCCGTCACCAGCGGCACGACGCCCAGGATGAAGGCGAAGGAGGTCATCAGGATGGGGCGGAAGCGGGTACGGGCCGCCTCGATGGCCGCCTCGACGATCTCCTTGCCTTCGACATTGCGGGCATCGCGCGCGACTTCGACGATCAGGATGGCGTTCTTGGCGCCGAGCGCGATCAGCAGCATCAGGCCGATCTGGGTGTAGATGTTGTTGGCGAGACCGACAGCGGACAGCGCGATGGCCGGGCCGCTCAGCGCCAGCGGCACGGCCAGGATCACGGCAAGCGGGGCGATCCAGCTCTCGTACTGGCCGGCGAGGCAGAGATAGACAAGCAGGATGGCCAGGGCGAACACGTAGAGAAGCTGGTTGCCGACGACGTTCTCCTGGTAGGCCATGGCGGTCCATTCGTAGCCCGTCCCAGGCGGCAGGATCGCGTTGGCGACCTCGTCCATCAGCGAGATGCCCTCGCCCGAACTGAAGCCGGTTGCAGGCGACCCCACGATCGCGGCCGACGGATAGAGATTGTAGAGGCTGATCAGCGGCGAACCCCGGGCCTCACGCAGCTCGGCGATGGCGCCGATCGGCACCATCTGCCCGTCGAGGTTCTTCACCTGGAGCCTCAGGATATCCTCGGGCCGCGTGCGGTACTGCGAATCGGCCTGGATGTAGACCTGCAGGCTGAGGCCGAACTTGTTGAAGCGGTTCACGTAGCCCGAGCCCATGTAGGACGAGAGCGTCGTGAATACCTCGCCGACCGGGACCTTGAGCGACTCCGCCTTGACGCGATCGACCTCGACGCGGATGTGCGGTGCGGTGGCCCGGAACGAGGTCACGAGGTTGGTGAGCGCGGACTGTGTCCCGGCCTGCTCGATCACGGCATCGGTTACGCGCTGCAACTTGCCGTAGTCGAAGCTGCCGTCCCTCTGCTCGACCTGCATCTGGAAGCCGCCGGCGTTGCCGATACCCTGGATGGCGGGCGGGACGATGACGAAGGCCCGGCCGTCCTGCAGGACCTGCAACTCTTTCATGAGGCCGACCACGATCGATCGAAGATCCTGGCCCTCGGCCTTCAAGCGCACGTTCCAGTCCTTCAGGATGACGTAGGAGACGGCAGCGTTCGCCAGCGCCGAATTGCTGTCGAGCACCGACATGCCGCCGAGCGCCACCACGTTCTCGACGCCCGGCATGGCCATGGCGATCTTGCTCACCTGGTCGAGCGTCGCGCCGGTGCGCTCGAGCGAGGCGCCGTCCGGCAGTTGCACGCCGATCATCAGATAGCCCTGGTCCTCGTTGGGAATGAAGGCCGTGGGGAGACGGGCGACGCCCCAGCCGCCGATGACGGCCAGCACCAGGGCGAGGCAGACCATCAGGCCGCTGCGCCGGACCATGGCGCCGATCACGCCGGCGTAGGCGTCCTCGAGCTTGTTGTAGACCTTGTTGAAGCCGCGGAAGAAGACGTTGCGCTTTTCCGGCGGCACCGACGGCCGCAGCCAGAGTGCGCACTGGGTCGGCTTCAGCGTGGCGGCGTTTATGGCGCTGATCAGCGCCGTCGCGGCAATGACCAGGGCGAACTGGGCGAACATCTTGCCGGTCAGGCCCGGCACGAAGGCGGCCGGAATGAACACCGACATGAGCACCAGCGTGATGCCGATGACCGGGCCGAACAGCTCGTTCATCGCCTTGATCGCGGCGTCGTGGCTCGACATGCCGCGCTCGATGTGGCGGGCGACGCCTTCCACGATCACGATGGCGTCGTCGACGACGATGCCGATCGCCAGCACGATGCCGAACATCGTCGTCGTGTTGATGGTGAAGCCGAGTGCAGCCATGGCGGCGAAGGCGCCGATGATCGTCACCGGGATCGTCGTTGCCGGCACCAGCATCGCGCGCCAATCCTGCAGGAAGATCACGATCACGATCAGGACCAGGATGCCGGCCTCGATCAAGGTCCTGAAGACCTCGTTGATCGACGCCTTGACGAAGCGGGTGGTGTCGAACGGTACGTCGTAGACGAGGCCCGGCGGGAAATCCTTGGCCAGTTGCACCATCTTGGCCTTGACCGAGTTGGCGACGTCGAGGGCGTTGGCATCGGGCAGCTGGTAGATGGCGATACCGGAGTTGGGCTTGCCGTTGATCTGGGAGGTCTGCGCGTAGGTCTGGGCGCCCAGCTCGACGCGACCGATGTCCTTTATCCGGACGATCCGCCCGCCGTTGCCTTGGGCGGCCTTGACGATGATGTTGCCGAACTCCTCGGGTGTGCTCAGCCGGCCGAGGACGTCGATCGTGTACTGGAAGTCCAGTCCCTTGGGCGCCGGTGGCATGCCGACCTGGCCGGCGCTCACATCCTGGCTTTGCTGCTGGATGACGCGGCTGACATCGGAGGGCGTGAGGCCGAATGTGTAGAGCTTCTCCGGGTCGAGCCATACACGCATTGAGTACTGGCCGACGCCGAGCACATTGACGTTGCCGACGCCCGGCAGCCGCGACAGCTCGTTGACCAGATTGATGGTGGCGTAGTTGCTCAGGAAGAGACTGTCGTAGCGTTCGTCCGGCGACGTCAGCGATATGATCTGCAGGATCGACGTCGATTTCTTCTCGACGATCAGGCCCTGTGCCTGGACCGACGCGGGCAGCGACGCCAGCGCGGCACTCACCTTGTTCTGCACCAGCACCTGGGCGAAGTTGAGATCGGTGCCGATCTCGAACGTCACCGTCAGCGTGTAGGTGCCGGCGTCCGTGCTGTAGGACTGCATGTAGATCATCTTCTCGACGCCGTTGACCTGCAGTTCGACCGGCAGGGCGACGTTGTCGACGACAACCTGGGCGCTGGCGCCGGGGTAGGTCGTGGTGACCTGCACCGTCGGCGGCACGATGTTGGGATATTGCGAGACCGGCAGAGTAAACAGCGCAACGCCGCCGATCAGCACGATGACGATGGCAAGGACGTTGGCCAGAACCGGCCGATTGATGAAGAATTCCGAAATCATCGCTGCGCTTCCGGCCCGGTTACTTGGTCGAACCGTCGGCGGCGGGCACGGGGATCGTGGTCAGCTTGGGCACCACCTTGCCGCCCGGGATGGCGCGGCTGTTGGTGCTGAGCACGACCTGGTCGTCGGCCTTGAGGCCGGTCGCGATTACCCGCAGGCCGCCGACAAGCAGCTGGCCCGTGGTTACGCGCACCTGCTCGACGACGTTGTTCTTGTTGACGATCAGCAGGTACTTGCCGGCCTGGTCCTCCGAGATCACCCGGTTGGGCACCACCAGGGAGGCCGCGGGACCGAGGCCCTTCGGCACCTTCACGCGCACGAAGAAGCCGGGGATCAGGGCCCGTGTCGGGTTGGCGAACAGGCCGCGTACCAGGATCGTGCCTGTCGTGGCGTCGATTTCCGGCGAGACGTAGTTGAGAAAGCCGTCGTGGGGGAAGCCATCCTCGTTCATCAGGCCGATGCTGAGCGGGATCTTGCTGAGTTCCTCGACGTCGAGGCGGCGCTGCTTGAGGTTCTCGCGGATCTGCAGCACGTCCTGTTCGCTCATGTTGAATTCGACGTACATCGGATCGAGCTGCACGATGGTTGCCAGCTTGGTGGCGACGCCGTTGCCGACCAGCTCGCCGATCGTGATCAGATGCTTGGAAACAATGCCGTCGAACGGCGCCAGCACCGTCGTGTAGCCCAGGTTGGTCTGGGCGACGGTGAGGTTGCCTTCGTTGCTCTCGACGTTGGCGCGGGCGCTGTCCCGCTTGGCCTTGGCGGTGTCGTAGGTCGCCTGTGACGACACGTTCTGCCGCAGCAGCGTCTCCTGGCGGGTGAATTCGGCTTCCGCCTGCACCAGCAACGCCTTGGCCGAGGCGACGCCGGCTTCGGCCTCCTTGACCTTGGCCTTGTACATCGTCTGCTCGATCACGAACAAAGTGTCGCCCTTCTTCACCACGGCGCCATCGACGTATTTGATCTCGGTGAGGAAGCCCTCGACGCGGGCGACGAGGTCGACGGTCGCGAACGCCACCGTGTTGCCGGTCAGAACCTCGAACGGCGCCACCTCACGCTGCAGCGGCACGGCGACGCTGATCTCGGCCGGCGGCGGCGGCATGAACTTGTTTTCGGGCTTGCACGCGGACAGGGACACCGCCAGCAATGGCAGCGCGATCCAGCCCCTAAGGCTGAGACTCAACATGGTTCCGACAACGCTCCCCGGGGTTCTGGTCGAGGCACAGGAGGGGTCCAGTCCGACGCCGTCAGGGTTACCGCATCCCCCGGGGGAATGCCACCTTGGAGGCCCTCACGTCCGTTTGAACAGCAGCGACAGATTGTTGGCCGGCATATCGACGATCTCTGGCGGATCGAAGCCCTTGGCCGTGGCGAGTGCGGTCACGGTCTCGAGGTCGCGCACGCCCCAGGCCGGATTGCGCCGCCGCAGGTCGGCGTCGAATGCCTCATTGCTGGGCGCCGTGTGCCGGCCGTTCCGACGGTAGGGGCCGTAAAGATAGAGCGTTCCGCCCTCGCTCAGCAGGCGCGCCGCGCCGGAAATCAGCCCGACTGCTGCCTCCCACGGTGCAATATGGATCATGTTGCAGCAGAGCACGGCGTCCGCCCGCTCGATCGGCCAGACGTCGCCCGCGGCATCGAGGGCCAGCGCCGCCCGGACATTGCCGAGACCTTCCGTCTGTATCCAGTCGTCGATGCTGGCGCGCGCCTCGGCGCCGGGATCGCTCGGCTGGAAGATAAGCCCGGGCAACGCTTCGGCAAAGTGGACGATGTGCTCGCCCGAGCCGCTCGCGACCTCGAGCACGATGCCTTTGTCCGGCAAGCGTGGGCGCAGGACGTCGAGGATGGGTTGGCGGTTGCGGGCCGTCGCCGGGGCATGGCGCTTCATCGGACGGACTGCATCGCTTGCCAGATGTGCGCCGGACTGGCCGGCCCGTCGAAGTCGGTGACGCCAAGCGGCGCCAGCGCATCGAGGATCGCGTTGGCGATGGCGGGAAAGGCCGCGATGGCGCCGGCTTCGCCGCAGCCTTTGACGCCCAGCGGATTGGTCGTGCAGGGCGAGGCGTTGAAGCCGAGATCGAACGACGGCAGGTCGTCGGCGCGCGGCAGGGCGTAGTCCATGAACGATCCGGCGACCATCTGCCCGGAGTGCGGATCGTAGGTCGCGTGCTCGAGCAGGGCCTGGCCCACGCCCTGCGCCATCGCGCCATGCGCCTGGCCGGTGGCGATCATGGGATTGACCAGGACGCCGTAGTCGTCGACCGCGGTGTAGCGCGCCAGGCTCGTGCGTCCGGTGTCGCGGTCGATCTCGACCTCGACGACGTGCGCGCCGTTGGGAAAGGTCATGTGCTCGCGGGTCCAGGCATGGAACGTATCGAGCGGCGTGCCTTTGGCGCGGCCAAGAGCTGCGACCTCGAGCAGGCCGATGGCGCGGTCGGTGCCGGAGACCACGAAGCGGCCGTCCTCGAAGCGGATGTCGGCTTCCGAGGCTTCCAGCGCGTCGGCGGCGAGCGCCGTGCCCTTGGCGATGATCTCGTCCGAGGCCCGCCACATCGCCGTGCCGCCCATGTAGGTGGCGCGCGAACTGCCGTGGCCGCCGCCGGCGGCAATCAGGTCGGTGTCGCCCTGGCAGAGCCGGATGCGTTCGTTGGGCACGCCGAGGCGCGTGCTGAGGATCTGCGGGAAGGTCGTCTCGTGGCCCTGGCCGATGTGTTGCGTGCCGGTGATCAGCGACACCGTGCCGTCGGCCTCGAAACGTATGTCGACATTCTCGTCCGGCGAGCCGCCCGTGCCCTTGATGTGATAGGCGAAGCCCAGGCCGCGCAGCCGCCCGGCCGCCTCGCTCTGCCGCCGCCGCTCGGCGAAGCCGCCCGTATCGGCGCGGGCGAGCGCATGATCGAGCGTCTCGGCGAAAGTGCCGCTGTCGACCTGGAAGCCGAAGGCGTTGGTCATCGGCATCGCCTCGGCCGGCACCATGTTGAGGCGACGAAGCCCGGCCCGGTCAAAACCGCCCTGGCGCGCCGCCGCGTCGATCAGCCGTTCCAGGATGTTCACGGTTTCGGCGAAGCCCGGCCCACGCGTGACGCCGATGGGCGCCGTGTTGGTAAGCACGGCCACGATGTGCAGCGAGATTGCGGGCAGGCGATACACCGTGCCCTGCAGATGGACATACTGATAAGTCGGCACGCCGCCGCCGGCGCCCGCCATATAAGCGCCGAGATTGGCGACGCTCGAGACTTTCAGCCCCAGGAATTTTCCTGCGGCGTCGAGGGCGAGTGCGGCCTCGGCCCACATGTCGCGCGCGGCATGGTCCGACAGGAACACCTCGCTGCGGCTCGCGATCCATTTCACCGGCCGGCCCGTCCGCTTCGCCGCCCACAGGATCAGCGCGTGTTCGGCATAGGCGAAGTTCTTGGCGCCGAAGCCGCCGCCGACATCGGGCGCTACGAAGCGGACGTCCTTGGCCTCGACGCCGAGCGCGCGGGCGACATGATTGCGGTTGTTGTGGATGTTCTGGCTCGAGACATGGAGCGTGTAGCGGCCGGTCGCCGGGTCGAACGCCCCGACGCCGCCACGCGGCTCCATCGGATTCATGACGATGCGATGGTTGTCGAGCTGAAGCCGAACGACGTGCGCGGCCTGCTGGAAGGCCTTGTCGGCGCCGGCGGCATCGCCGGTCCGCCAGTCGAGGCAGACGTTGCCCGGCACTTCCTGCGAAAGAATCGGCGCGCCGGGCGCACGGGCGGCTGTTGCCGTCGTCACGGCGGCCAGGGCCGCGTACTCGACCGCCACCAGCTCGGCGGCGTCGAGCGCCTGGGCGTGCGTTTCCGCAACGATCAGCGCCACCGGTTCGCCGGCGAAACGGACCGTGCCGGCGGCAAGCAGCGGCTGTGGCGCGAAGGCGAACGGCTCGCCGGTCTGGAGGTTGGCCTCGACGTAGGGGCGGAGCGGCTTCAGCCCGTCGGCGTCGGCGTCTGCCGCGGTCAGGACGGCGAGCACGCCAGGGGCGCCCGCTGCCGCGGTCGTGTCGATGGATGTGATCAGCGCATGGGCATGCGGCGTGCGCAGGACGACGGCATGCGCCAGGCGATCGACCCGCAGGTCGTCGAGATAGGCGCCGCCGCCGGTGACGAAGCGCGCGTCCTCGCGTCGCCTGGGTGAATCGCCGATCGTCGACATGGTCATGTCCGCAATGTCTCCGCGTTCTTCGCCTGCCGTTTCTCGTCCCACCAGTCGTGCGCCTGAAGGCTCCAGTAGGCGAGCTGGGTGGCGGTCCGTCCGAACGGCCCGCCGGCCCAGCTTGTGCCGAACGGGGCGAACAGGCGCCAGAGCGAGTCGTCGCCCAGGATACCGGCGGCGACAGCATCGGCACCCGCCGCGGTCTGGGCAAGTCCGTGGCCGCCGAAAGCCGAACATACCCAGAGACCGGGTTCGATCTCGCCGACCTGGGGCATCTTGTGCGGCGCATAGCCCATGATGCCGGGCCAGGCGTACTCGATCCGGATGTCGCCGAGCTGCGGATAGACGGAAAGAATATCGCCGCGCATCATGTCGCGCAGGCGGGGCGGCTCGCGCGTGTCGGTGGTGATGCGACCGCCCCACAGCAGCCGGTCGCCGTCGATCACGCGGTAATAATCGCCGGCGCGGCGTGTGTCGGAGATCGCACCGGACCAGCGAATGGCTTCAGCCAGTCGCGGTCCGATATTCTCGGTGACAGTCACGTAGGTGGCGACGGGCAGAACGGCGCGTGCAATCCGCGGCTGCACTGGGCCGAGATCGGCATTGCCTGCCAGCACGACATGAGGGGCTGCGATCTCGCCGCGCGACGTCTGCAGTCGCCAAGTGCCGCCTTCACGGGACAGTCCGGTCGCTTCCGTTGCTTCGTGGATCGCGCCGCCGCAGGCTTCGATGTCGGCGGCCAATGCCAGCGCGAAGTTCAGGGGATGGATGTGAAACGACAGCGGATCGTGGATCGCCTGATGGTAGCGCTGCGTATCGAGCAGGGTGCGCACGCGGGCCGTCTCCCACGGCTCGAACGCTGCGCCCAGCCTGTCGGCCAGGGCGCGCGTGCGATCGGCGAAGCCCGCGCCCTGGTCGGTGCGCGAGAGGCTGAGCTTGCCGGCTCCCATGCGAATCTCGGGTCGGCCCAACGCGTCGATAGCTTCGCGCACGATAGCGACGCCGCGCTGCGATTGGGCATAAAGTCGCCGTGTATGGTCGAGGCCGAGCCGGTCGATCAGCGCGCCTGACCGTTCGGCGAAACCCGCTCCGACGAAGCCGCCGTTGCGGCCCGATGCGCCCCAGCCGATGCGGTGGCGTTCGACGAGCGCCACGCGCTTGCCTTGCAGGGCGAGCAGCCGCGCGCTGTGCAGGCCGGCGAAGCCGCCGCCCACGATCGCGACATCGGCCTCGATCCGCGCGGCGAGTGGCGGACGGTCGGCGCTCACGTCTCGCGTGGCGGCATACCAGCTTGCCGGGTAGGCGCTATCGCCCATCGTTCGCGTTCCTCTCCTCAATTCCTGTCTGGAACAGGTGGCACAGGAAGGCTTGCGCGGTCACGCCCTCTGTCGCAGTAAGTTTGCTCAGGGGATTGCCACGGGTTCATGTTGTTGCCGGAGGGCGTATGTCGACCGATTTCGATGCAGTGATCATCGGCGCGGGCTTTGGCGGCATGTATATGCTGCATCGCCTGCGCCTCAAGGGTTTTACCGCACGCGTGATCGAGGCCGGCAAGGGTGTCGGCGGCACCTGGTACTGGAACCGCTATCCCGGCGCGCGCTGCGACGTCGAGAGCGTGCAGTACTCCTACCAGTTCTCGGCCGAGCTGGAGCAGGAATGGGAATGGACCGAGCGCTACGCTACCCAGCCCGAGATCTTGCGCTATGCCAACCATGTCGCCGACCGCTTCGACCTCAGGCGCGATATCCGCTTCGAGACGCGGGTCACAGCCGCGGTGTTCGACGAAGCGGCAAACGTCTGGCGCGTCGAGACTGAGAATGTCGGGACCAAGGAGGGAGACAAAGTGGCGGCGCGCTTCGTCATCACCGCCATGGGCTGCCTGTCCTCGCCCAACACGCCCCGGATCGAGGGCCTCGCGGATTTCAAGGGCCCGACCTATCACACCGGCAACTGGCCGCACGAGGGCGTCGACTTCACCGGCAAGACCGTGGGCGTGATCGGCACCGGCTCCTCCGCCATCCAGTCAATCCCCATCATGGCGCAGCAGGCCAAGCACCTGACGGTGTTCCAGCGCACCGCCAACTACACCGTGCCGGCGCACAACAAGCCGCTCGACCCGGCCTATGTCGCCAAGGTCAAGGCGCACTACCCCGAGATGCGCAAGCGCGCCAAGACCAAGCCGGCCGGCATCGATTTCGTGATCAACATGGCGTCGGCAATCGAGACGCCCGAAGCCGAGCGCCGCCGCCTGTTCGAGGAACGCTGGGCCTATGGCGGCCTGGGCTTCATGGCCTCGTTCTCCGACCTTCTGCTGAACGACGAGTCGAACAAGACCGCGGCCGATTTCGTCCGCTCCAAGATCCGTGAAGTGGTGAAGGACCCGAAGACCGCCGAGGCGCTTACGCCCAGGAACATCATCGGCTGCAAGCGGCTGTGCGTCGACACTGGCTACTGGGAGACCTTCAACCGTTCCAACGTCACGCTGGTCGACATCAGCGACGCGCCGATCGAGCGCGTCACGGCAGCTGGCCTGCGGGCCAAGGGCCAAGACTACAGCTTCGACTGCCTGGTGCTGGCCACCGGCTTCGACGCCATGACCGGCGCGTTGCTCAAGGTCGATATCCGCGGCCGTGGCGGTGTTGCTCTCAAGGACAAATGGAGCGAGGGGCCCAAGTCCTATCTCGGGCTCACGGTCGTAGGCTTTCCCAACTTCTTCACCATCACCGGGCCGGGTAGCCCGTCGGTGTTGACCAACATGCTTCCCTCGATCGAGCAGCATGTCGATTTCATTGCCGATTGCCTGGAGGCGTTGCGTGCCAAGGGCGTGGCTGTGATCGAGCCGGTCGAGCAGGCCCAGGAAGCCTGGGTGGGCCAGGTCGGTGACGCGGCCAACATCACGCTGCGCTCGACCTGCAGCTCCTGGTACGTGGGCGCCAACATTCCCGGCAAGCCGCGCGTGTTCATGCCCTATATCGGTGGCCTGCCAGCGTACATCGCCGCCTGCGAGACGATCGTGAAGAACGACTACGAGGGCTTCGCGGTCTCCTAATACCCGATCGCGGCGCCGTCGCTGCGCGGGTCGGCGCCGCCGATGCGCAGGCCGCTTGCGGCATCGACCGTGATGCCGTGAGCGTGGCCCGCCAGTTCGTTCCACGGGCCCCAGCGGTTGAGCAGGTGGCCGCGCCGTTCCAGTTCGGCCACGGTCTCGGGGGCAAAGCGCCCCTCGATGTGCAGCGTGTCGCGCGGCTCGCCGATGGCAAAGCGGCCGGACAGGAAGCGCGGCGTTTCCAGCGCCTCCTGAATGTCGCGACCATGGTCGATCATGGCGAGATAGGTCTGCAGGTGGATCTGCGGTTGGCCGTCGGCCCCCATACAACCGACCACGGCCCATAACTTGTCGTCGCGAAACGCCATGGACGCGATCAGCGTGTGCAGCGGGGTCTTGCCCGGTTCGACGCGGTTGGGACTCGCGGGATCGAGCGAGAAATAGGCCGACCGATTCTGCAGCACGACGCCGGTGCGGCCTGCCACGACCGCCGCACCGAAGCCGCCATAGAGCGAGTGGATCAGCGAGACCGCGTTGCCGTCCGAGTCGATCACGGCGATGTAGACCGTGTCGCCGGCCAGGCTGCCGTAGGAGGGGATGCGGTCCCACGGGACGGCCCGGGCCGGATCCATCAACGCGCGCCGCTCGTCGGCGTATTCCTTCGAGATCAGGCGCGCCATCGGCACATCGGCAAAACGTGGATCGGCAAGATGGCGGTCGCGGTCGTGATAGGCGAGCTGCTTGGCCTGCACCATGTAGTGCACGTAGTCGGGGCCGAGGAACGGCTTTCTATGCATCTCCAGCGGTTCGAGCAGGTTCAGCATTTCCAGCACGGCGAAGCCCTGCGTCGGTGCGGGCGTTTCGTAGATCGTGACGCCACGATAGCTGCCCTTCAGCGGTTCACCCCGGCACGCGACCTGTGCCTTGAGGTCATCAGGCGTGAAGAAGCCGTCATTGGCCGCCGACCAGCGCACCAGCTCGCGCGCCACTTCGCCGTCGTAGAAGCCGTGCCAGCCGTCGCTGGCGATCGCTTCGAGCGTCCGCGCGAGATCAGGGTTGGTGAGGAGGGCGCCTTCCTTCAGGAAGATCGCCGCGGCCTCCGGACTCTTGGCCAGTTCGTCCTTGGCGAGTTCACGCCAGTAGGCGAGCCGCGCCGTCACCGGAAAGCCGTTGCGGGCGTAACCGATGGCGCTTTCGAGACAGCGCTTTAACGGCAGACGTCCATAGGCGGCATGGGCTTCGCCCCAGCTTGCGACGGCGCCGGGCACGGTTAGTGTTCCCGGTAGCACGCCCTTATACGGCACTTCGGTGAGGCCGCGCCGCGTGAAGGCCTCGATCGTGCCGCCTGAAGTGGCGCGACCGCCGCCGTCGATGTAGTGCACGGCGCCGGTCTTGGCCTCGTGGATCAGCCAGAAGGCATCGCCGCCCACGCCCGTCATGTGCGGATAAAGCACCGAGAGGGCAGCGCTCGTGGCGACGGCGGCGTCGACGGCCGAACCGCCGGCGCGCAGCACGTCGACTCCGGCCTGCGAGGCCAGCGAATGAGGGGAAGTCACCATGCCGTTCGGCGCGAGGGTGGCCGGACGGCCGGTGCGTATGTCTACCATGAGGATTTCTTAGGTCGTTTTGCGGGCGGTTGACAGGGCGCCGCGAAGTTTCTAACACTTAACTCAAGAGTTAAGTGTTATCGGAAAGGCCGGACGATGCTCAAAACGCTCGCCTACATCGCTGTTGCCGTCGCGATCGTCGTTGTCGGCATCCTGATCTATGCCGCGACCCGGCCCGACACTTTCCGTGTCCAGCGCAGCACGACCATCAAGGCGGCGCCCGAGAAGATCTTCGCCCTGATCAACGATCTTCACGCCTGGGCCGCCTGGTCACCGTACGAGAAGAAGGATCCGGGCATGAAGCGGACTTTTGGCGGCGCGCCCAGCGGCAAGGACGCCGTCTACGAGTGGGACGGCGACAAGAATGTCGGCAAGGGACGGATGGAGATCACCGATACGACGTCGCCGTCGAAGATCGTCATCAAGCTCGACTTCTTCAAGCCGTTCGAGGGCCATAACACCGCCGAATTCACCATGGAACCGGCCAAGGGTCCTGGGGGTGACAGCACGGTTGTCACTTGGGCGATGTATGGACCCGCCGCCTTCATGATGAAGGTGATGGGCATTTTCATGAACATGGACAACATGATCGGCAACGACTTCGCCGCGGGCCTCGCCAACCTGAAGGCCGTCGCTGAAAAATAAGTACCGCTTTCGGAGTACGCCATGAAGATCGCAATTCCCTCGATCGCGCGCGTCCTTTTGCTGGGCATTGCCCTGTCGCAGATTCCGGCCATGGGTGGCCTGGCGCAGGGCACTTGCCCGCCCGGCATGCCGCCCGGTGTGTTCTGTGGCGAGCGCAACATTGCGCACGCCACCGCCGGAACCTACGCGCTCGATCCCGATCATTCGGCGGTCCTGGCGCGCGTCTCGCACATTGGTTACTCCTACAGCATCTTCCGCTTCGATCGCGTGAGCGGCACGCTGGTGTGGAATCCCGATGCCATCGCGCGGTCGACGCTGTCGGCCAAGGTGGTGACCGAATCGATCACTTCGAACGTCAAAGGCTTCGCCAGCCAGCTTGCCGGCGACCAGTTCCTGAACGCGCCTCGTTTTCCCGAAGTGACTTTCGTCTCGACCGCCTTTCGTCCGTCCGATGCCACCAGCGGCAAGGTCGATGGCAATCTCACGCTGATGGGCAAGACCGCGCCCGTCACGTTCGATGTGACGCTGGTCGGTGCCGGCAAGGGCTTCAGCGGGCAGCCGCGCCTCGGTGTTCATGCCAGCACCTGGATCAAGCCGCAGGACTTCGGCCTGCCGGCGATGTTTTCCGAAGCCATCGAAATCGTCGTCGACGCCGAGTTCGCGCGGAACCCATGAACGTCATGGTGAAACCGGCTGGATCGGAACTCGTCCTCACGCGCGAGCTCAAGGCGCCGCGTGAGCGCGTGTTCGCGGCCTGGATCGACGTCAAGCAGGCATCCCTCTGGTGGGCGCCGCGGGATTTCACGCCACTGTCGTGCGAGATGGACGTGCGGCCGGGCGGCATCTGGCGCCGCCGCATGCGTTCGCCCAGCGGCGACGTGATCCTGAAGCACGGTGTCTATCGCGAGGTCGCCGCTCCCGAGCGCCTGGTCTTCACCTACATCACCGAGAATGCCGCGGGCATCATCGATCCGGAGACGCTGGTGTCGATCAACTTCACCGATCTCGGCGGCGGCCGGACCCGGCTCACGCTGTGCCACGCTGCCTTCGAAACGGAAACGTCTCGCGACGACCATCGCGGCGGCTGGTCCGGCGGCCTCGAACGGTTCGCGGACTTCATTGAAGAAACCTGAGCAGCACAAGGAGAACGACGATGAACATTCAGCCCTATCTGTCTTTTGAAGGAAAAGCCCAGGAGGCCATCGACTTCTACAAGAGCGCCGTCGGCGCCGAAGTGAAGGTCGTCATGCACTTCAAGGACGCGCCGCCCGAGGCGCAGGCCCAGATGGCGCCCGGTATGGGCGAGAAGGTCATGCATTCCTGCATCAAGATCGGCGATTCAGACGTGTTCCTGTCGGACGGTCGCTGCGGCGGCAACGCGAGCTTCTCGGGCGTCACGCTCACGATCAACGCCACCAACGATGGCGAGGCAGATAAGCTCTTCGCCGCGCTCGGCAAGGGTGGTCAGGCGACCATGCCGATGGCCGAAACCTTCTTCGCCACGCGCTTCGGCATGCTGACCGACAAGTTCGGCGTCAACTGGATGGTGCTGAACCCGAAGACCTAGGCCGGCCGCGGCACTTCGAAGCCATCGACGACTAACCAAGGAGAGAGCGATGCAGATCCAACCCTACTTGTTCTTCGACGGTCGTTGCGAGGAGGCGCTGGATTTCTATAAGGCCGCGGCCGGCGCCAAGGTCGAGATGCTGATGCGCTTCAAGGAGAATCCCGACCGCGGCAAGGGCGGCATGGAACCGCCGGGCGCGGACGACAAGGTGATGCATGCCGCCTTCAAGATCGGCGACACCATGATCCTGGCGTCGGACGGCAATTGCACGGGCAAGCCCAAGTTCGACGGCTTCTCGCTGGCGGTGAGCGTCAAGGACGAGGCCGAGGCCGACAAGACCTTCGCCGGGCTGGGCGAGGGCGGCGAGGTCAACATGCCGCTCGCCAAGACGTTCTTCTCGCCCAAATTCGGCATGGTCCGCGACAAGTTCGGCGTCAATTGGATGGTGATGGTCGGGACCTGAGAGGTTTGCAGGTTCAGCAGGTTTATGCTGGTATTTCTGTCATGATGGGAGACGCCCGCGGGAGAGATCCGGCGGGCGTTTTTCGTGGTCCATGGGTGCCCATTTCGACTGCCGTCGCCGGACACTCATGATCGAATGTCGCCGTTCTGGATGGCACACCCGGTCATCCGCCGATTGTTCCGTGCGATCAACGACTTGACCAGGGTCCGTGGCACAACGAGTGGCACACATCGTGGCACAACGAGGTGTGCCAAAAAGCAGCCCTTGCGTGTGCGTTAGCCCTTGTCGACGTTGGCGCTGCGCAGGGGGACGCCGAACTCGCGTCGGCAGACCTCGGCCAGCACCGCGACGCCCTGCTTGATCGTCTCGGGCTCGGGGTTGGCGAAGCAGAGCCGCAGCCGGTTCTTGGCGTAGGCCTTGTTGGTCGACCATTCCGGCCCGGGATTGAGCGACACGCCGGCGGCGAGTGCGGCCTGCGCGAGCTTCTGCGTGTCGACGACATCGGGCAGCTTGATCCAGAGATAGATGCCGCCCGGCGGATCGCCGAATTCGGCGGCGGTGCCGAACTGTTCGGCCAGCGCCTCGCGCAGCACCTGCAGCTTGGCATGCAGCGTCTTGTTGAGCTTGGGCACATGGGTGGCGAAATGCTGGGTGCAGAACTCGGCCAGGATCATCTGCTCGAGCGCGCCGGAACCCGCGTCCTGCTTCAGCCCGAGGATGCGACCGATGATGTCCCACTTGGCGACGAGATAGCCGACGCGAAGCGCCGGTGCGATCGACTTGGAGAAGGAGCCGACGAAGATCACGCCTTCGCCGTTGGCCATCGAATAGATCGAGCGCGGACGCTCGCCGCTCCAGATCAAGTCGGAGTAGCACTCGTCCTCGAAGATCATGACGCCATATTCGGCCGCGAGCTTGATGAGCTCGGCGCGGCGCTTCTCGCCCATGATGGCGCCGGTCGGATTCTGTATCGTCGGGATGGTGTAGATGTACTTGGGCTTGATGCCCTTGCCCTTCAGGTCCTCCAGCGTCTGCTTGACGACGTCGAGGCGCAGCCCTTCCTCGTCGAGCGGGATGCCGATGGTGTTGATCCCGAGCTTGGTGAGTTTGGTGAGCGCGCCGCCATAGCTCTCCTGTTCGACCAACACGGTGTCACCGCGAGCGAGCAGCAGACTGTTCACCAGGTCGAGGCCCTGCATGGAACCCGAAGTGACCAGGATCTCGTCGGCCGAGCAGCCGATGCCGGCATGGTCCTTGAGCTTCTTCGCCAGGAACTCGCGTAGCGGCCTGTATCCCTGCGGGCCGCTGTTCAGACCATAGGTGGCGAGCGTCGCGCCCTCGCGCTTCAGGACCGCCGTCGCGGCCGCGATCAAGGCATCCACAGGCACATGCTTGGCGTCGTTGTGGCCGCCGATGAAATTGTACTTGGGAAAGCCCTTCCACGGGATGGCGGGCGCGGGCGTGCCGGGCGCCAGCAGCGGCGCGAAGTCGAACGGAGCGGTCATGGCATTTCCTCGGCTTTTCTTGGTTCAGATGGCTGAGCCCAATTGCTGAGCCAAGATTAGCCGGTGCGCAACAGGTTTGGCCGTTTCTAGCCCACGGCGCGGAACGAATGGGCCTGGGCCATGTCCCAGGGCTGGCGCCAGCGCTGGTTGCCGGTGCCCGCGACCAACTCTCCCTCGGCCAGCGCCGGGTAGACGTCTGCGTAGGTGACGACCTCGTTCGGCGAGATGCGGCGCGAGATGTGTATCGGCTTGAAGTCGGCCGGGTGGTCGAGCCCCGCCGCCGCCGTCAGTTCGGCCAGCTCGCGCAGCGTCGCGTCGTGGAAATTGACCACGCGCTGCATCTTGTCGGGCACGACCAGCGCGCGCTGGCGGGTCGGGTCCTGGGTGGCGACGCCGGTCGGGCAGCGGTCGGTATGGCAGGACTGCGACTGTATGCAGCCGACCGCGAACATGAAGCCGCGGGCGGCGTTGCACCAGTCCGCGCCCAGCGCCATCGTGCGCACGATGTCGAAGGCGGTGATGATCTTGCCGGCGGCACCGATCTTGATGCGGTGACGCGCACCGATGCCGACCAGCGCATTGTGCACGAAGAAGAGACCCTGGCGCATCGGCTTGCCGACGTGGTCGACGAACTCCATCGGCGCGGCGCCGGTGCCGCCTTCCTTGCCGTCGACGACAATGAAGTCGGGATAGATCCCGGTCTCCAGCATCGCCTTGCAGATGGCGAGGAATTCCCACTCGTGGCCTATGCAGAGCTTGAAGCCGGCCGGCTTGCCGCCCGACAGGCGGCGCATCTCGGCGATGAACTGCATCATCTCGACCGGTGTGGAGAAAGCGGTGTGATGCGACGGCGAGATGCAGTCCTCACCCTGCGGTACGCCGCGGGTCAGCGAGATCTCCGGGCTCACCTTGGGCGCCGGCAGGACGCCGCCATGGCCGGGCTTGGCGCCCTGGCTGAGCTTCAGCTCGACCATCTTGACCTGCTCGTTGGCGGCAGCGGCGGCGAACTTCTCGGGCGAGAAAGTGCCGTCGGGGTTGCGCGCGCCGAAGTAGCCCGAGCCGATCTCCCAGACGATGTCGCCACCGCCCTCGCGATGATAGGGGCTGTAACCGCCTTCGCCGGTGTCGTGATAGAAGCCGCCGATCCTGGCGCCGTTGTTGAGGGCGCGGATCGCGTTGGCGCTGAGCGACCCGAAGCTCATGGCCGAAATGTTGAAGACCGAGGCCGAGTAGGGCTTGGTGCAGTCGGGACCGCCGACGGTGATCCTGAAATGATCGTCGGCGACCGGCGTTGGCGCGATCGAATGGCTCATCCACTCGAAGCCGTTGGCATAGACGTCGTGGTTGGTGCCGAAGGGACGCATGTCGAGCACCATCTTGGCGCGCTGATAGACGACGGCGCGCCGGTCGCGGCTGAACGGCATGCCGTCCTTGTCGTCTTCGAAGAAGTACTGGCGCATCTCCGGCCGGATCGCCTCGAAGATGAAGCGCAGGTGCGCCGCGATCGGATAGTTGCGCAGCACCGCGTGTCGCGTCTGGAAGAGGTCGTAGATGCCGATGACGGTCAACACGACGGCGATGCCGAAGCAGATCCCCAGAAAAGAGAACCTGGGGTCGGCCGCCCAGGCAATGCCGAAGGCCACGGCCGCCAGCGTGGCGAGCGTCAGGGTGATGAAGCGGGGCGTGAAGGGCAGCATCAGGGGCGACATGGGCGGCCTCGTCGGGAGCGGGCTACTCTCCTAGCCCCTTTGGCGACGCCGGGAAATCGCCTCCAGCGTCTCGATACAGTCATCATCGGTGCCTAGCTGCGCTCGAAGGAGACGCTCTTGATGACGGCGAACACCGGCCGGCCGGCCGCCAGTGCCAGGCGCTGTACCGACTTGGCCGTGACGCGCGCCATCAGCATGGCGCCGTTGCAGTCGAGCCGCACGTCGGCCTGCGCGCCGTTGGCGCTGGGCGTGATCGAGGCGATGCGGCCGGCCAGCACGTTGAGCGCGCTGATCTCCTCGGGCGGCCTGAGCGAGATCATCACGTCGCGGGCGCGGATATAGGCGCGCACCGGGGCACCGACCGGGGCGGCCAGCAGCGGCACCTGCAGTTCGCCCGCATCGGACGCCAGGACGGTGAGCTGGAAGGCCTCGTCATGGCGCGCCACCGTGGCGTCGAGCACGCCGCCGGCATCGCCCGCGTCGGCCAGCGGCAGGATGTCGAGCACCGGCCCCACGGCCGTGACCTTGCCCTCGGTCAGGATCACCACGGTGGTGGCGAGCTGCGCCACTTCGGCAACGGAATGGCTGACATAGACCACCGGGACGCC
Source organism: Reyranella sp. (assembly GCA_029946105.1). GTDB lineage: Bacteria > Pseudomonadota > Alphaproteobacteria > Reyranellales > Reyranellaceae > Reyranella. The sequence continues at coordinate 75,453 of JAQSDW010000202.1, forward strand.
GGCATCGTCCCGCAGCCGCTCGATATAAGGCAGGATTTCCGCCCGCCGTGCCTCGTCGAGGGAGGCCAGCGGCTCGTCCATCAGGAGCAGGCGCGGATGCGCGAGCAGCGCACGGCCGATGGCGATCCGCTGCTTCTCGCCGCCCGACAGGGAGTCGGGCCGGCGGTCGAGCAGGGGTCCGATGTCCAGCAGTTTCACCACCGAGGCCAGATCGCCCGACGCGCCGCCATCCGGCCGCGTGAACCAGCGGCCGTACAGAAGATTGTTGCGGACGCTGAGGTGGGGAAAGAGCCGGCTGTCCTGGAAGACGTAGCCGACGCGGCGCCGGTGCTTGGGCACGAAGAGGCCCCGTTCGGTGTCGACCAGCACCTGGCCGTCGATTGCGACCCGGCCGCGCGTGGGTCGCACGAGCCCGCCGATGATATCGACCAGCGTCGACTTGCCCGATCCCGAGCGACCGAACAGCGCCGTGATGCCGGGAGCCGACGAAAAGCGCGCCGTGAGCCGGAAGTGCTCGCGGACGTGATCGACGTCGACTTCCAGGCTCACGCGACGGCCGTCCGGCGGACACCGATCCGGCGTGCGAGCAGCTCGGACCCCAGCAAGGCCAGCATCGACAGCGCGATCGATATCAGCGTGAGGCGAAGCGCGCCGGCATCGCCGCCGGGAACCTGGGTCAGGGTGTAGATCAACGACGGCAGGGTCTGCGTCTCGCCCGGGATGTTCGACACGAAGGTGATAGTGGCGCCGAACTCGCCCATTGCCTTGGCGAAGCACAGGATGGCACCGGCGATCACGCCGGGCAGGCTGAGTGGCAGGGTGACGGTGGCGAACACCCACAACGGATTGGCGCCCAGCGTGCCGGCCGCCGCTTCGAGCCGGGCGTCGACGGCCTCGATCGAGAGCCGGACGGCCCGCACCAGCAGCGGGAAGCCCATGACCGCGCAAGCGAGCGCCGCGCCGGTCCAGCGGAACGAGAAGACGATGCCCAGTTCATCGGCCAGGAAGGCGCCGACCGGCGTGCGGCGGCCGAACGTGAGCAGCAGCAGGTAGCCCGTCACCACGGGCGGCATGATGAGGGGCAGGTGGACCAGCGTGTCGACCAGGCTCTTGCCCCAGAACCGCCCGCGCGCCAGCAGCCAGGCGACGGCAATGCCCAGCGGCAGGCTGGCCGCCGTCGCCGTGGTCGCGACGAGCAGACTTAGTCGTACCGCCGTCCACTCTTCCGCTGTCATGCCTTCTTCCGCTCAGGAAGTCGGTATAGTCCGTTGGATATAGCGCTTCGTCCAGAGCCTATTCGCCGCGATGAAGACGCGCCGGGCCGCCACGATCGCGATGAATATGAGCGATGCAGCCAGCACCTTCTGCGCCGGACGAGGCGCTAGGTCGGGGTCGATGTTGGCGGCGAGCACGCGCAGCGGATCGATGCCGTTCACCAGCCCGTACCATGCCGCCTCGAAGACGACGGTGGCCAGCGTGGCACCGACGGCCAGCAGCGCGAGGCCGACGAAGCTCGCGCGCAGGCGGGGTGGCAGCACGCGCCACAGCATCAGCCAGGCGAGTAGACCGGCGGCGAAAGCCGCCTCGCCGATCTTGATCTTGGACTGGATGAAGAAGTGCACGATCGCCAGCAGCGCCGCCGGATAGATCAGCCAGTGCAGCCGTTTCCAGTTGCGCTTGAGCCGCTTCTGCCAGCCGTTGGTCGAAGTGATGGCGAGCGCCGCCAGCGCCAGCAGCGCCACGAAGCCGATGGTGAGGTAGAAGCGCTTGGCGATCTCCGTGGCGACGACGATCAGGTTCCATTTCTGGTCGAGCACGTAGATCAGGAGATGGGCGCCGGCATAGAGCGCCGCGGCGACGCCGATGCGGCGGCGGATGTGCGCCAGCGGCATCCAGTCGACCGTCGCCCGAAGAGGCGTCATTGCCAGCGACAGCAGCAGGAAAATGACAGCCCAATCGCCGGTGGCGTGCGTCGCCACGGTGACCGGGCGCGGCCCGAGTTCGTCGGCGTACCAGCGCCACGCGAGCTCGAGCGCCGGCAGGCAGAGGCCGATCAGCGTAGCGAGCCGCAGCCAGAAGATCTTTTGTTGAGTGGACACGGGGCCAACCTACGCGATGGTCCGATCAACGGAAGGTCAAAGTTCCGTCATCAGGGCGCGTCGCAGCGCCTCATCTCTGATTGCCGAAAAGCAGGCGATAGGTGCCGATCGTCGGCGCCACCGTGACGCCGAACGGCTTCAGGGCTGCCATCTTGAAATGGGCCCGCGCGGCGGCGGACAGCGAGGCCGCGTCGGCGCCCTCGAGCATCACCACCCATTCGGCCTCGTCGGCCTTGGGGTGGTCCATGCTCTTTGCTTGCAGCGGGGCATTGGTGACTTCCAGGTCGGTTTCGGCCGCGAACGCACCCACCAGGCCGGGCAGGGCGATAATGCGCGGCAGGACCGTCTCGTGCAGCCAGGCGACCAGCGGCTTGCGTTCGCGTGGGTCGGGGATGAACCGCACGCTGGCGACCGCGCCGCCGACGCCGTGAGTGAGGTCGACCTGGGTGCGGAGCGTCAGCCGGCGAAACTGGGTGAATTTGGCCATCACCGCCTGAGTCCATGGCGTCTGGTTGGCCAGCAACTGCAGGTAGCCAGGCGTCGCGAGATCGCCGACGTTGTCGCATTCATAGGTAGCGAGATATTTGGGAGAGCCGCTGACGGCCACGTACCGGCGGGCGCGGTGGAAGCCCGGCAGGTTGATCCGCTCGTCGATGTGTTCGCGATTATACCATTCGTTGAAGTCGCGCTCGTCGCGCGCCTTCACTTCGGAATAGACGATCAGCATTCCTTTGCCGAATAGGGGCATTGATTCATCCCGCAGTGGCTACCGCCTAGTCTATGCTGGGGCAAGCCGGGGAGGAACCACGATGAAAATCGCCAAAATCGAGGATTTGCATTGCGACGCCGGCTGGCGCGACTTCTCCTTTCTCAAGATCACCACCGACGACGGCCTGGTCGGCTGGTCGGAATACAACGAAGGCTACGGCAGCGCCGGCCTCACCGCCGTGATCCGACGCATGGCGGCAAGCCTCATCGGCCAGGATCCGCGGCCGATCGAGCGCATCATGACGACGTTCTATGCCATCACGCGCCAGGCGCCGGGCGGCATCAACCAGCAGGCGATGGCGGCCATCGAGAATGCCCTTCTCGACGTCAAGGCGAAGGCGCTCGGCATTCCGGTCTGCTCCCTGTTCGGCGGTCCGGTGCGCGACCGCCTGCCGCTCTACTGGTCGCATTGCGGCAGCTACCGCTTCCGAAACGCCGAGGTGATGGGCGTCGAGCCGGTACGCTCGTTCGACGATGTGGTGAAGCTCGGCAAGCACGTGAAGGAGCGTGGCTTCAAGGCGCTAAAAACCAACATTTTCCGCTTCGATCTCGATCCGCCCAACATGCACCAGCCGGGATTTGGCCGGACCGCCGGCGGGCCTGAGCTCAACGCTGATGGCGCTACACTCGCCGCGATCTCCGACGGGTTGGCTGCTTTCCGCCAAGGCGCCGGTCCCGAGATGGGCATCCTTCTCGACACCAATTTCAACTTCAAGACGGAAGGCTACATCAAGGTCGCGCGCGTCTGCGAGCCGTACAATCTCTTCTGGCTGGAGATTGATTCCTATGATCCCGAAGGGCTGCGGCTGATCCGAGACCGCGCCGCCATGCCCATCGCCTCCTGCGAATCGCTGTTCGGCCGCCGCCAGTTCCGGCCGTTCTTCGAGAACCGCTCGATCGACGTGTCGATCATCGACGTGCCGTGGAACGGACTGGCCGAGTCCTTCAAGATCTCGACCATGGCAGAGGCCTACGAGATCAACTGCGCGCCGCACAATTTCTACGGCCACATGTCGACCCTGATGAGCGCACACCTTTGCGCTGCCATGCCCAACTTCCGCATCATGGAAATCGATATCGACGATGTGCCGTGGAAGGACGATCTGGTCACGCATCCCCCGGTCATCCAGAATGGTGAGCTGATCGTGCCCACCCGGCCGGGTTGGGGCGCCGACATCAACGAGGAGGCGGTGCGCGCGCATCCGCCCAAGAACCCGCATCCCTGATCCCCATCCCTGAGAGGAAACGACATGGTCTATGAACTTCGCTGCTACACCCTGAAGCCCGGCAAGATGCCGGAGTATCTCAAGGCCGCCGAAACGATCGGCCGGCCCGCTCGCGGCCAGAACTACGGCGTCAATCACGGCTACTGGACGGCCGAATTCGGCGCGCTGAACCAGATCTGGCATCTCTGGAAGTACGACAGCTACGAAGAGCGCACGCGTCTGCGCGGCGAGTTGATGAAGCACAAGCCTTGGACCGAAGGTTATGTTCCCGTCATCCGTCCGCTGATCGAGCGCCAGGACCTGCGGCTGATGAACGCCGTGGTCGATATTCGGCCGGACGACGGCACCACCGGCAACATCTACGAGCTGCGCATCTATCGAACGCAGATGGGCGGCGCCGCGCAGTACGGCAAGAACTTCAAGGAAGTGCGGGAAGCGCGCGACAAGTATTCGCCGATCTGGGGTGCCTGGACCGGCGAGTTCCCGCAGCCCAACGAGTGGCTTCATCTCTGGCGCTACAAGAACCTGCAGGAGCGCTTCGAAGCACGCGGAGCGGCGATGAAGGATCCGGCATGGCAGGCCTATCTCGCCAAGGGCCCGGCGCTGCTGGCCGAGATGCATTCGACCCTGCTGATGCCGACGAACTACTCGCCGCTGAAGTAGGTCTGCCGACGACGAGACGACCGCGCCCCGAGGAGCGATCCTCGGGGCGCGATGGTTTGTATATTGCGAGGTTAGTTTCATGGATTCTTTCGACGATACCGGTCTTGCCTTGATGAAGTTCGGCGTCGGTCAACCGGTATCGCGCAAGGAGGACCCGACCCTCCTGCGCGGCCAGGGCCGCTACACGGACGACATCAACCTGGCAGGCCAGGCCTATGCCGTGATGGTGCGCAGCAGGATGGCGCACGGCGTGCTCAAGGGTATCGACACGACGTCAGCGACCGCCATGCCGGGCGTGCTGGCGATCCTGACGCATGCCGATCTCGAGGCGGCGGGCTTCGGCCCGCTGAAGTGCGGCATGAACATTCCCGGCCGCGACGGTTCGCCCATGAAGACGCCGCCGCGGCCGTCGCTCGCCAAGGGCAAGGTTCGCTACGTCGGCGAGGCAGTGGCCTGCGTGGTCGCTGAGACGGCGGTGCAGGCCAAGGACGCGGCCGAGGCGGTCGGGCTCGACATCGAGGAATTGCCGGCCGTCACCAATCCCGCCGATGCACTGAAGCCCGGCGCGCCGCAGATCCACGACGAGGCGCCGGGCAACCTCGTGCTCGACTTCCACTACGGCGATGCCGAAGCGGTGAAGAAGGCGTTTGCGGACGCAGCCCATGTGACGCGGCTGGAGATCAACTCGAACCGCATCGTCGTGAACGCCATGGAGCCGCGCTCGGCGATCGGCTCCTACGATTCCAAGACGGAGCGCTGGACGCTCAACGTCGGTTGCCAGGGCGTCATGGGCATCCGCGGCGGCCTCGCGAAGGACGTCTTGCAGGTGACGCCCGACAAGGTGCGTGTGCTGACCGGCAACGTCGGCGGCTCGTTCGGCATGAAATCGCAGGTCTATCCGGAATATGGTCCGTTGTTGTTGGCATCGAAGAAGCTCGGACGGCCAGTGAAGTGGACCGACGAGCGCTCCGAGAGCTTTCTCAGCGATCACGCCGGACGCGATCACCAGCGCGTGGCCGAGCTGGCGCTCGGCAAGGACGGCAGGTTTCTGGCGGTGCGACTCTCCGGCACCGGCAACGCCGGCGCCTACATTTATCCGCCGATGCCGGCCACGACCAACGCGGTGAAGAACGTCATCGACGTCTACAAGACGCCGGCGATGGAGGTGAACTCCAAGGTGGTGTTCACCAACACCACGCCGGTCGCGGCCTATCGTGGAGCCGGCCGGCCCGAGGGCAACTACTACATGGAGCGCCTGATCGACACCGCGGCGCGCGAGATGAACATCGACCGGGTCGCGATCCGGCGACTGAACCACATCGCGCCGGAGCAGATGCCCTACAAGGCGCCGTCAGGCATGAATTACGATTCGGGCGAGTTCACCGCCGTGCTCGACAAGGCGCTGGTGGCCGCCGACTGGAACGGCTTCGACAAGCGCAAGCAGGAGAGTGCGGCCCGCAACAAGCTGCGCGGCCGCGGCATCGGATCCTATCTCGAGGTCACGGGTCCACCGGCCAAGGAATACGGCGGCATCCGCTTCGAGGCAGACGGCACGATCACCATGCTTTCCGGCACGCTCGACTATGGCCAGGGGCACGCCACGCCCTTCGCCCAGGTGCTGAGCGAGCAGACGGGCATCCCCTTCGAGCGCTTCCGCCTGCTGCAGGGCGATTCCGACCAGCTCAAGGTCGGTGGCGGTACCGGTGGTTCGAAGTCGGCAATCGTTGGCAGCCAGGCCTTCCTCGAAGCGGGCGACAAGCTGATCGACCAGGGCCGGCATATTGCGGCCCATGTGCTCGAGGCCGCGACCGCCGACATCGAGTTCATCAAGGGCCGCTACGTCATTGCCGGCACCGACCGCAGTGTCTCGATCGTCGAGCTGGCGGACAAATTGCGTGCTGGCCTCAAGCTTCCGCCCGACGTGCCGCAGTCGCTCGACGTCAGCCACATTTCCGACAACCCGCCTTTCTCGTTCCCGAACGGCTGTCACGTGGCGGAAGTCGAGATCGATCGCGATACCGGCACGATCGAGGTGGTGCGCTACTTCATGGTCAACGACTTCGGCACGGTCATCAATCCGATGCTGGTGGCGGGGCAGGCACATGGCGGCGTCATCCAGGGCATCGGCCAGGCGCTGATGGAGCGAACCGTCTATGACAGCCAGGGCCAGCCGGTCGCCGGTTCGTTCATGGACTACGCCATGCCGCGCGCGACCGACGCCCCCGACTTCTCGATCGAGAACCACTCGGTGCCCTGCAAGACCAACCGTCTCGGCGTGAAGGGCTGTGGCGAAGCCGGCTGCGCTGGCGCGCTACCTTCGGTGATGAACGCCGTGGTCGACGCGCTCGCCGAACACGGCGTCAGCCACATCGATATGCCGGTCACGCCCGAAAAAGTGTGGCGCGTGCTGAACGGCCAATAGCCGGTCGTCAAATAGCCGTCGGTTACGCCGGCAGGTCGTAGCCGATCTTGGTCTCGATCTCGATCGTGCGCTGCACGGCTGGCCGGGCCATCATGCGCGCGTAGTGCGCTTCGAGGTTGGGAAACTCGCCCGGCTCTGGTGTGAGCGAGCCGCGGAATCGCCAGTAGAGGCGGAACAGATGGATGTCGGCAATCGAACAGCGTGTCCCGACGGCCCAGTCCTTATTGCCCAACCGGCCATCGGCAACCGCATAGACCTCGCGCGCATGCTCCAGCCCCTGGCGCCGCGCCGGGTGAATCGTCGAGGCAATGTAGGACATCCAGGAGATCACCTGGGCCTCGGCTTCGATGTCTCCTTGCGGCAGAAGGCCTGCAGCGGGATACGATCGCGCGAGATAGAACAGGATGCCGGCCACCTCGGTGAGGATGCGGCCGTCCACCAGCATCACCGGCACTTTGCCGGCAGGATTCATCGCCAGGAACGCCGGCGTCCGCGTGTCCTTCTTTGCCAGCGACAGTGGTTTGCCCTCGAAGGATGCACCTGTTTCGTGCAGGGCGATGTGGGGCGCCATCGAACTCGAGCCGGGGGCAAAATAGAACGTCAGCATGGCGGGCAGTCTCCGCGGTTGGGTCTTTACTCTAACGCCGACGGCGAAGTCTGCCCATGGAGTGGCGGGGAGTGGCGGGATGACGCGACGTGATGGCGCTGGCGCTGCTCCCCTCACGGTGCCAGACAGACCCTGCACCCCCATCTTGAGGATTCCGCCTGCAGTATGTCGCTCGACTGGACAATTGATGCCGAGGCCCGATTGGTCGTCATCGTGGCGGACGGCGAGGTCACGCGCAGGGAAATGGATGCATTGCTCGATGAGATCATCGCCAAGGAGGCGATGATCTACCGAAAACTGTTCGACGGCAGCCGAGGCGACACCTCGATGACGTCGGAGGAGTTGCTCATGCTGGGTGTGCGTTTTCGCGCGATCCATGCGCAGGGTCGCATGGGAGCGCTGGCCGTCGTCGTGCCCGACCACAAGGCGGAGCTGGTTGCGCAGGTGCTGGGCATGCTCGCTGCCGCCGACCGGCCGATGCGCGTCTTCCGGGGACCCGCGCTGGCGCGCCGCTGGCTCGAGTCGCTGCCGGGATAGACGGATGCCGCGATCGTCCGGCCGTTCCCGCCGCCCCTCTGGCGCTGAAGTTGCAAGGCCTCGCGGGGGTCCCATCGCTGGGGAGTAAGTCATGAAAGCCGTCGTCATCCATGCCACGGGTGGGCCCGAGCAGCTCTCCCTGGCCGAATTGCCCGACCCGGTCCCCGGTCGGGGCGAGGTATTGCTCGACGTGGCCTACGCCGGCTGCAACTGGGCCGATACGCAGGTTCGATTGGGCATATATCCCCACGCTATGACCTATCCGATGGTGCTTGGGTTCGAGGTCTCCGGCACGGTCGCCGCGCTCGGGCCAGGCGTCTCGGGCGTCGAGGTTGGCGACCGTGTCGCCGCCTTTCCGGAGAAAGGCGGTGCCTATGCCGAGAAATGCCTCGCGCCGGCGGCCGGCCTCATTCCGCTGCCGGACGGCATCGGGCTCGACATCGCCGCCGCCTTCCCGATTCAGGCGCTGACGGCCTATCACATGCTTTGGACGATTTACGGCGGAGTCGGTCCCGGCGATATCATGCTGGTCAACGCGATCGGCGGCGGCGTCGGTCTTATGTGCACCCAGCTTGCCGTGCGTGCCGGTGCGACGGTCATCGGCACCACGGGCACGCCGGGCAAGGAGAAGCGCGCGCTCGACTATGGGGCCGCCCGGGTCGTCGAGACGGGAGCAGAGGATTTCGAGGTAGCGGTACTCGATTTCACCAAGGGCAAGGGTGTCGATCTCGCCATCGATTCCTATGGCGCCACCATGCTCGACCGCACCTTCGGTGTGGTGAAGAAGCTCGGCCACGTCATCAGCATCGGCGAGGCCGAGGGCCAGCCATTCAAGAACATCCGCGAGCGCATCCTTCCGCGCTCGCAGACCTTCACCCGGCTTCATCTCGGCCACGTTGACCATAGCTCGCCTGAATGGAACGCAGGCATCGAGCATGTGCTGGACGGCATCCTCGGGGGCTGGCTCAAGGTCCCGATCGAGGGTGTCTTCCCGTTGGCCGGGGCCGCCGACATGCACCGGCGGCTCGAAGGCCGTCACGTCGCCGGCAAGCTTCTGCTGCGTGCCGGCGCATGAATGGGCGGCGTTCCTAGCGGTCGAGCCAGACGTCCTCGTAGCGCGTGCCGTTGTAGATGCTGTTGGTGTGCAAGGTCACGCCTTTGACGTAGGGTTGCCAGCAGCCCGCTGCCTTTCCGTTCGAGATGATCGGTCGGGCGATGTCCTCCTGCAGCTTGGCATCGATGTCCCATACCATCTCCCGGCGCTTCTTCTGGTCGGTCTCGCGCGACTGCGCCTCGAACAGCTTGGTCATCTCGGGATTGCAGTAGTTGTTGTAGTTACGCAGCGAGCCGCAGGCATAGCCCTCGAAGAAGGTGACGTCGGGATCGTCGACTGCCGACCCCGTGAGGTTCAGCGCCACCGTGTAATCCTTCTTGAAGACACGGTTGTAGTAGACGCTGGTATCGATCACCTCGAGCTCGGCGTCGATATAGATCTGCTTGAGCTGGTCGAGCAGGATCACAGCCGGGTCGCGGAAGGTCGCGATATTGCGCGTGCTGACTTTCAACTTCATCCGCTTGTCGGGACCGTAGCCCGCCTGCTTCATCAGCTCGCGCGCTTCCTCGCGGCTCTTGGCGACGTCGCCGTAGCCGATGATGGTCTTCAGTTTCTCCGGCGGCAGACCCCACACACCGTCCGGCGGTGCCAGCATGGCACCGCCCATCGTGCTCTGGCCTTCACTCAGGATGTCGATGAAGGCCTGCCGGTCGAGCGTCAGCGCCATGGCGCGGCGGATCTTCGGGTTGTCGAACGGCGGCACCTCGCGATTGACGATCAGGTTGGTGCTGACACCGGTGGCGCGCATGGTGCACTCCGCCTGCGGCGCGTCCTTCTTGATATTCTTCAGGAGCGGGACCGTGACGTCGGTTGGGAAGGTCATGTCGAACTTGCCGGCGGTGAACGACAGCATGCGCGTCGAGCGGTCGGCGATGATGGTGTATTCGATGCCGTCGAGATAGGGCCGCCCCGGTTTCCAGTAGTCGGTGTTCTTGGTGAGCTTGATGCCCTCGTTCATCTTGAGTTCGACGAACTTGAACGGGCCGGTGCCGATCGGCTTGCGGCGCATGTCGGCGACGGGAATGTGGCAGGGATAGATCGGCGTATAGCCGGAGGCCAGCAGTGCCAACAGCGCGGGCTGCGGGGCCTTGAGGTGGAAGGTCGTGTCGAAATCGCCGTCGGCCGTCACCTTCTCGACATTGCCGTACCAGGCCCCACGCGGATTGCGCCTGAGCTTGTTCTCGGCGCTGAGCAGCAGATCGAAGGTGCAGGCGACATCCTTGGCCGTGAACGGCTTGCCGTCATGCCAGCGCACGCCCTGGCGCAGCTTGAAGGCAAGCGTCTTGCCATCGCTGCCCCACGTCCAACTCAGGGCGAGATCCGGGATGATCGATTCGAAGCTGTTCTTGGCCACGTGCTGATCGAACATGACCAGGTTGTTGAACAGACCCATGAAAGGCACGGCCACCGAGACGGTCGCCTCTTCGTGGATCGAGGCGCTGGGCGGAGTATCCATGTGCTGGATCTTGAGAATACCACCGGCCTTCTGTGCCCAGGCGGCGCCCGCCGTTACCATCGTCAATGCCACCACGCTTACCAACGCGAAACACGCCAACGCGAAACAATCGGTTCGGCTTCTCATGGTGCGTCCTCCCAGTGACGTATGCCTGTGATGGCCGGTACGCTGTCCGCTTGTGCTGCGGCTTGTCGCGCGCGGCCTTGGCTTGAGCTCGGTTTAGATCTCTCCCCGTTTGAACGTCGAAAAGCCTAGCGCTGTTCTGGCGGCGGGACCAGCCACCCCCAGGCTGTGACATTGGCACGATTGAAGAGACGCAGGAGGCGGGGTAATCACGCGGTCCGCACGGTACCGGTGATCACGAGTAAGAGTTTTCATGAAGCGCAAGACCAGCAAGGCATTCGTCTATCTCGGCGCCTCCGGCGTTCACGGCATCGGCTGTTTCGCCGACCGGGGCATCAAAAAAGGAGAGCTCGTCCGTATCTGGGATGGCGAGGACAGTCGTTGGGTCTCGACCCGGCAGGTCGATATCTCGCGCCATGCGGCACTGTACAAGAAATTCGGCATTCGCAGCACCGGCGGCTATTGGGTGCCGCTCGATTTCCTGCGTATCTCGACCGGCTGGTACATGAACCATGCCGCCGATCCCAATCTGGGATCGGACGACGGTGATGTGACCTATTTCGCCGTGCGCGACATTCCGGCCGGCGAGGAACTCACGATCGACTATCGCCTCATGGACGAGGTCTACGACAATCTTCAGCGCGACGTCGCCGTCCCGCCGACGGCCACCAGCAAGCGGGCGTCCGGCAAGGTCGCGCGGAAAAGGCGAACCGCGCGTTGACGCCGAGGCGGGCGGTCCGGCGCTTGCCTGCTGCCGACGTGCAGACGTTGGAAGGACGCACTGGACGACGCACTAGGAGCCGGGACGCCGGCCCTGTATCCTTGCTTCATGACCTTCCAACGACGCGACGTTCTTCTGAAGGCTGTTGCCGTCGTCGGACTAGGGTTTCTGCCGCGGCAAGCGGCGGCTACCGAGGCCGTCCGCCTGATGTGCGGCTATGGCGTCGGCAATCCCACCGACCTTTGCGCCCAACTCATCCAGGACGGCCTTTCGGCGGCACTCGATGAGCCGGTCGAGTTCGACTACGCACTGGGTGACGGCGGCCGGCGGGCCGCCAGCCATGTGATTGATTCGAAGCCCGATGGAAAGACGCTGCTGATCGCCGAGGTGCTGAACCTGGTCCTGCAGGACACCTCCGCGGATCCGCTCCTGTCACGGCTCATGCCGATCGCCAAGATCACCCGCGGTTTCTCGACGGCCATCGTGGTGAATCAATATTCCAGCATCGCCGATTGGGCGGGGCTGCTCGCCGTGGCGCGGACGAGCCGGCTGAAGGCGGCGACGACCGGTCTCGATTCCACCGTCGGCCTCCTGCTGGCACTGGTCGAGCAACGGATGAAGCTGTCGTTCGATCCGGTCGAGACCGCGAGCACGAAGGCCGCTGTCGATCTGCTGCTGATGCGACGCGCCGAACTCGCGGCCGTCGATACGCGCCTGGCGCTGCTGCACAACAAGCGCGACTCCACCAAGCTTCGGGTGATCGCGACGTCAGGCGCCCGGCGTTCGCCTGAATTGCCCCAGGTGCCTACGCTCGCCGAACTCGTCGGCGATCCGAAGCTCGCCTACACGATCAGTTATGGCGTCTTCGCGCCGGCTGCGACCGCTTCGGCCGTGGCCACCCGATTGACGGCAGCCCTGCTCGGTATGCGGGATGACAAGTTGCTGCAATCCCAGGCGCGCCTCGCCGACATTCCGGTGCAGATCGAGGGCCCTTCGGCCGTCCTGGAGACCATCGCTCGCGATCGACGGGTCGCCCTGGATATCGGGCGCTAGGTCGGGGGCTCGGCCTCGCTTCGGCCGCTCTACTTCTCGCCCAGCCAGACCGGCCACAAGCCGCGCTTGGCCTTGCGCGCCTCGGCCTCGGCGCCGGCATAGCGCTGGCTGGCACGCGGCTCCCACGGCAGCACCTCTTCGAGGCGGAAGCTGTAGGCCATGCCACTTGCGATCATGTAGCCACCGAGATCGAGCGGCGCCGGTGAGGCGTCGACGGTGCACTGCGCCACGACGTGGCAGTCGCGGTCCCAGCGTACCGCCCGACATTTTACCTTGTGCTCGGCCTTGTCGAGCATGTCCTCGAGCGCGGCGCGCGCCCGCATGCCCGCGACCGCCTCCAGGCCGGTCTGCCGGTCCCGCAACTCACCGGCCTGGACGCCCCACAGCCGAAGCTGCGGCTTCAACCCGGCGCCGCCCAACGTGATGCCGTCGATGGCGAATGCCTCGCCCAGCCACTCCTTGGGCAGGGCGCCCAGGGTCGCGACACAGTCGGTCGGCTTGTCGCTCCCCTTGTCACCCCCTTTGTCGCCATCGGCAGGGCGCCGCGGTTGGGCATCGGCCACGCCGATGGCTGCAGCAAGGACAAGGACGAACGCGAGAAGCGCGGCGCGGCCGGCACGACCGGCGGCTGTCGGGCGATCGATCATGACCATAACCTGTCGCCTGCCGCCCGCAGGCGCAATGCGGCAACTAGGGAAAACAACGCTTCGCCGCTATAGTTGACCCAAGTTTGGGCGGCCGCTTTCGGGTGATGGCCATCGCGTCGACGCGATGTGTAACTCCCGGCGGCTTCGCGTCCACCCTCACGCCGTCGCGTGCGACGGCAATTCGGGAGCTGTTCTCGTGTCGCTGCATGACCCCGTGCTGAACAATCCCCTCCGCAAGCGCCGGCAGGTGGACGGCCGACGCCTGCGCAGCGAACGGACCCGACACCTGATCATCGAGGCCTATCTCGACCTCTTGCGGCTGGCTCCGGGAATGCCGACCGCCGGTCAGATCGCCGAGAAGGCCGGCTACTCGGTACGGTCGATCTTCGAGCGCTTTTCCGATCTCGACGCCCTCAGTCTCGCGGCCGCGGACTATGCGCTGGCCGTGGGTCAGGCCGAGGCGGTGGCGCGCGATGTCGAGGGCGATCGTCCGACCCGGATCAGGTCCCATGTCGAGACCCGGGCTTATGCCTGCGAAAAGTGGCTTCCCCTCTGGCGAATCCTCATTGGCATCCAGATCAAGGTCGCCGACCTCAAACCTCGCATCGCCCTCGCGCGTCATGGAAACATGACTCGATTGAAGCTGATGTACGCATCGGAACTATCGACGCTGGAGGCTCCGGTGCGCGACCAGTTGCTGGTGGCGATGGTCAGTCTGATCAGCTTCGAGAGCTGGGACCTCATGCGCGAGCACTTTGGCCTGTCGCCGGAGGCCTGCCAGGATGTCTGGCGCACCACGATCGACCGGATGCTCCCGCCGACGCTGCCACGGAAGGCGTTCGGCGCAGCTGCGGGCGAATCTCCTCGCGCTTCGGGCGTGAAAGCCGTATGGGGCGCCTCGCAATCGACGTCCCAGACCCAGATCGGAGGCCTCATGGCCAAGAAGCCCGGAAAGCGGACGGAATACGTCCTGTTCAACGTGATCTATGAGGATGGCAGCCAGCGCTCTAACCGCCGGGTTCCGCTCGACGCCCTCGAGGGCCTCGAAAAGGATATGCCTGCCCGGGCGATCATCGAGGCGCAGGATCTCGAAGTCGCCGAGAAGTCGGGCAAGGCGCCGCTTGCCATCAAGAGCCTGGAGCGCGCCGCCGGCCAGTAGCGTTCATGCCGATAAGGTCGAAAGGCCGGCGACCCGTCACCAGGTCGCCGGCCGTCGCGATGTTTGTTCAGGCCCGACTAGTGACGGCTCGTCCGGCCGCCGCTGCTCGGCGCGCGCGACGGCGCGACCGCAGGGGTCGCCGGCGCGGAGATCGGCATAGCCCGCGCCTGGGTGCCGCGTGTGTACGAGGGCGCTGGCTGAGCACTGGCCGTGTTCGCGGCGCCGTGAGTCCAACCAGTGTTCTGGCGATTGTTCTGGCCGGTAGCCGGAGTCGTTGCCGGCGGTGCGGTCGGCGTGCCGTTCGCACCGGGCTGATGGGTCCAGCTGTGCTGGCCATTGGACGGGCCGGTGCCCTGGCCGTTCCAACCCGTGTGCGTCGGCGGAGTCGTGCCTTGCGCCGGCGGCTGGCCGCTATGGTTCCAGCTGCCCTGATTGCCGTGGTTCCGGTTGCCATCGTTGCGACCGTCGTTGCTCCGCGGATCATGGTTCCAGCCGTTCCGGCCGGCGTCGGCCTGATTCCAGCCGTTGTGGTTACCGCGATCGCCGTACTGATTGCCGCGATCCCAGCCGTAGTGGTTACCGCGATCCCAGCCATAGTGGTTGCCGTTGTCGTGGCCGCCAGCGCGCTGACCGTCGTTGCGCTCGCGGTTGATGGACCGGCTTTCGCGATCGAGCATGCCGTCGAGTCGCTGGCGTTCGCCGGGGGTTACGACGCCGTCGGCGCGCGCGCGCGCCTCGTAGCGGTCGATACGCTGTTCACCCTGTTGGAGCCGGTAGGCTTCGCTGCGCGTGAGC
Organism: Reyranella sp.; assembly: GCA_029946105.1. Lineage (GTDB taxonomy): Bacteria > Pseudomonadota > Alphaproteobacteria > Reyranellales > Reyranellaceae > Reyranella. The sequence goes on from JAQSDW010000202.1 coordinate 90,843, forward strand.
GAACCGTCGCGACGACCAGCATCGATGCGCTGCTGCTGGCTGGCTTCGCGCTGGTCGATGCTCCACATCGATTGGGCGGAAGCGCCGCCGGCGGCGAGGAGACTCATCGTAAGCACGGCATAGGGAATTGCTCGGAGATGGGACATGGCTTCCTCAATGCGTAAGGTCGACGGAAAATTATTCGCCGTCTTGTGAGTCGCTACGCACTTCCGGCCACCGGCATCCCTCGATTCTGCCTGTGATCTAATTGTGATCATGCCGATTGTTCATTCCACAAAAAGAAGACACAGACCCGACACCGCGCGGTCGGAATGATTGGAATTGCCGACGTGAAATAATTCGAGACGCACGCCACGACTGCACCGTGCGGCCACAATCCCGCTCGTAACCCTCCCGACGGAAACCTTACCAAGGGAGACAGTCATGACTCGCCTGAATGTACGGACTCTTCTGTCGGCCGGGATCGCGGGCTCGATGATCCTCGCCGCGGCGGCCAGTGCCCGGGCGGACGACGGCGACCGCTGGGAACCGGACCGGGGCCGGGGTCACGATCGCCATCACTACGTGCCGGAACACCGATATCCGGAACACCGATATCATGTGGTGCATGAGCGCTACGTCGAGGTGCCGCAGCGCGTCGTCTACCAGCGCCCACCGGTCGTCGTCATGCCGGCGCCCGTCTATCAGGCCCCCGTCTATCAGGC